>NZ_KK073876.1:2227982-2548011 GCF_000585415.1 Sphingomonas jaspsi DSM 18422
CGCCTGTTGTTCGCGCATCGCAATGCCGGTCAGCGCAACGCAGCGGACGGTCGTGCCAGCCTGTCGCCCGCAGATGCGCAGGCCTTCGCTCGCCTGCCCCTCAGCCTCGAAGCGGACGAGCTGCTCGAAGTGGTCATGCGGCATATAGACCGGGGCGTCAGCCCGGGTACCATTTTCCTCGACCTGCTGGCGCCGTCGGCGCGCGAACTCGGCCGCTTGTGGGAAGAAGACATTTGCAGCTTCGTCGACGTGACGATGGGCCTTTGGCGGTTGCAGGAAGTGATGCGCGAAGTGTCCTGGCAGGCGCCGCCAGCCAGCTCGGGCGGCCTTCATTCACGGACCGCACTATTCTCCACGATGCCGGGTGAGCAGCACAGTTTTGGCACGCTGATGATCAACGAGCTGTTTTCCCGGTCCGGCTGGCAATCGGAGGCGATGATCGAGCCGACCGCCAAGGAACTGCTGGCGGCAGTGGGATCGCGGCCCTTCGACCTGGTCGGATTGACCGTCACTTGCGATTGCCCTAGCGGCGAGCTCGGCAGGCTGATCAAGGCCATTCGCAGCGTCTCGCACAACCCCATGGTCCGCGTGATGATCGGCGGACGTGCAGTGTCGGCGAACCTCGCCATCGTCCACGGAGCCGGCGCGGACGGAACGGCGGATGATGCTCAGTCGGCACTGGTGTTCGCCGACAGTCTCGTCAAAGAGGCCCAACGGCTGACAGCAATCGCCCGTTAGGCGGAGGAAGCGTTGGACACGGTTGGTCGCAATATTGCCGAGAAACGGCCGTTTCGGCATTTCGGCGCCGTGGTCGAAACGCTGGGCGCGAACGAAGCCGCCCTGCTCGCCATGGCGGCAGGTGACATCACGCTGCTGCTGAACGCCGGTGGACGGATCGTCGACGCGTCCGCGAACAGCAGCGACTTTCCCGAACTCGACGACTGGATCGGATCGGAATGGGCGGCGACGGCGACCGTCGAAAGTCGCCCCAAGATCGCCGAAATGATCGCCGCTGCGCGCAAGGGCGAAGGCCAGCGCTGGCGCCAGATCAACCACCCCACCCGCCGCGGCGACATTCCGGTGCGCTACCTGCTGATCGGCCTGTCCGGCGGCGGCGCGATGATCGCCATCGGCCGCGACATGCGCGATTCCGCGGTGCTGCAGCAGCGGTTGCTGCAGGCCCAGCAATCGCTTGAGCGCGACTATCTGCGACTGCGCCAGGCCGAAACGCGATACCGCCTGTTGTTCGACCTGTCGTCCGAACCGGTGATCATCATCGACGGCGAAACGCATCGCATTCGTGAAGCCAACCCGGCCGCCTACAGCCTGCTCAACGCCCGACCCGGCGCGCTTGCCGGGGCCAAATTCACCGGCATGGTTGCCAAGGCGTCGCGCGACCCGCTGATCGCCTTCCTTGGTGCTGCGCTCAGCGCAAATTCGGTCTCTCCGACCACGGTAAAGCTGGCAGGGTCGAACCAGAACCTGTCGGTCAGCGCGACCGGTTTTCGCCAGCAGGGCGGACAGCATCTGCTGATCCGGCTGGCAGAGCCCGATCGCAAGCGCGACGCCCGCGATCACGCCCTGCTCGACGTGCTCGACCATATGCCCGACGCCTTCGTCCTGACCGACGAGGATATGAAGATCGTGGCGGCCAATGCCGCCTTCGTCGAACTGGTGCAGGCCGCCAGCGCCGACCAGCTCCGCGGTCGGTCGCTGGCTGATTTCCTCGGCCGGCCAGGCGTCGATGTCGAGTTGATCGAGAGCCAATTGGCCCGTCACGGCGAAGTGCGAAACGTCGGGACCGTGATCCGGCTTCGCGATGCCGCGGACGAGGAGCAGGTCGAAGTATCGGCGGTCCGTTCGGGCGGCGAAGAAGCCTATTACGGCTTTTCGATCCGCCAGATCGGTCGACGCCTGCGCGACCTGCCGCCAGCGACGCAGGACCTGCCGCGCTCGGTCGAGCAATTGACCGAACTGGTCGGACGAATGTCGCTGAAGGACATCGTTCGGGAAAGTACCGACCTCATCGAACGCCTGTGCATCGAAGCGGCGCTTTCCTACACGTCCGACAACCGCGCGTCCGCGGCCGAGATACTCGGTCTCAGTCGTCAAAGCCTGTATGCGAAATTGCATCGATACGGGCTGGGCAATCTGCTCAACGAAGCGGACTGAATTTCGGCGCCAACAGCACTGTCAAATTCGATTGACGGCATAGACTGTCAGGCATAGCCTCAATGCATGGCGCGATTGGCTCTACCGCTTGACGCAGCGCCGCCCCCGGCGGTGCGCGATGTCGTCGAGCTTCTGAAGCCGATCACCTGGTTTCCCCCGATGTGGGCGTTCATGTGCGGTGTGGTGTCTTCGGGCGCGTCGTGGCAAGGACGATGGACGTTCTTGCTGGCCGGCGTGATGCTCACCGGTCCCCTGGTCTGCGGGACCAGCCAGGCAGTCAATGACTGGTTCGACCGCCACGTCGACGCCATCAACGAGCCGCATCGCCCCATTCCCTCCGGCCGAGTCGCGGGACGCTGGGGCTTGTGGGTCGCCATCGCGGGCAGCCTTTTGTCCCTCGCGGTTGCGGTCGCGGTCGGACCGTGGGTCGCGCTAGCAACCATCGTCGGCCTGGCCTGTGCCTGGGGCTACAGCGCGCCACCATTCCGCTGGAAAACGAGCGGGTGGATCGGTCCTGCAGTGGTAGCGCTGACCTACGAAGGCCTCAGCTGGTTTACCGGTGCCGCGGTCATGGCAGGCGCGCTGCCCGATCTCCGCATCCTCATCGTCCTGGCGCTCTACAGCGCCGGCGCGCACGGGATCATGACGCTCAACGATTTCAAGGCCGTCGAAGGCGACCGGGCCACAGGTCTTCGCTCGCTGCCGGTCACGTTGGGAATCGCCCGGGCGGGACGACTTGCCTGCGCCGTCATGGCGTTGCCCCAGCTGGCGGTAATTGCCTTGCTGTTGCGGTGGGGCATGACCTTGTCGGCAGCTGCGGTGGGCGTGCTGCTCCTGGCCCAACTGTCGCTCATGCCGCGCTTGCTGCGCGATCCGGCCCGCTTCGCGCCCTGGTATGGCGCGACCGGCGTGTCGCTTTACGTGCTGGGCATGCTGGCTTCGGCCGTCGGGCTGGGAGGGCATTGGTGAGCCGCGAGGGTCTCGGCTGGGCGACCATTGCGCGGCTTGGCGTCGTGCAGGCGTCGATCGGGGCGATCGTGATGCTTGCGACCTCCCTGCTCAACCGGGTGATGGTGGTCGAATATCATATGGCCGCCGCCATCCCCGCCGGGCTCGTCGCCTGGCACTATGCCGTGCAGCTGTCGCGGCCCATCTGGGGCCACGGGTCCGATCGCGGTCGTCGGCGGACGCCGTGGGTCGTTGGCGGCATGGCGATCCTTGGTATTGGCGCGCTGCTGGCGGTAGACGCCACGATCCTGCACGATCGGTGGGCAACGGCGGCGACGCTGCTGTCGATCCTGGCGTTCACCATGATCGGCGCGGGCGTGGGCGCTTCGGGCACATCGGTTCTTGCGCTGCTGGCGACGGGGGTCGCGCCCGAGCGGCGCGCGGCGGCAGCAGCGCTGACATGGATCATGATGGTGGCGGGTATCGTCGTCGCCGCCGGGACCGCGGGTGCCTTGCTCGATCCATTTTCACCTTCGCGGCTGGCGCTGGTCGCTGGCGGGGTTGTCGCATGCGCCGTTGCGCTGTCGACCCTTGCCATGATCGGCCTCGAACGGCGCATGCCCGAGGCCGCTGTCGTCACTGGCGAAGCGCCCGCGCCTTCGTTTGCCGAAGCCGTCCGCGACACCTTCGACGATCCGGAGGCCCGCCGTTTCACCCTGTTCATCTTCCTGTCGATGCTGGCTTACAGCATGCAGGATCTGATCCTCGAGCCATTCGCCGGCCTGATCTTCGCCATGACGCCGGCCCAGTCGACCAGCCTGTCCGGCATCCAGCACGGCGGCGTGCTGGCGGGCATGATCCTGTGCGGGATCGGCGGGAGCGCCTTTTTCGGACGACGGCCCGGCGAGCTGCGGCCGTGGATCATGGTCGGCTGCCTCGCCTCGGCAATAGCGCTGGCAGGGTTGGCGAGCGCGGCGGCGACTGGGTCTGGCTGGCCGCTTGAAGCCAATGTCTTCCTGCTCGGCATGAGTAACGGCGTCTTCGCCGTGTCCGCCATTGGCGCGATGATGGGCCTGGCGGGCGCCGGCGACGGGCGCAGCGAAGGCATCCGGATGGGCGTCTGGGGCGCTGCGCAGGCGATCGCCTTCGGTCTTGGCGGGCTGTCAGGTGCACTTGGCGTCGATCTGTTGCGCAGCGCGATCGGCCATGACGGGGCCGCCTTCCAAATCATTTTCGGGGCAGAGGCGACACTGTTCCTGGCAGCGGCGGTCGTCGCCGTCCGCGTCACACGCCGAACCCCCTCAGTCAGGTTGGCACGAACATGAGCAATTATGATTTCGACGTCGTCGTTGTCGGCGGCGGCCCCTGCGGATCGACCGCGGCCTGGGACCTCGCCAAAGCGGGACGCCGTGTCCTCCTTCTTGATCGGGCGGGGCGGATCAAGCCGTGCGGCGGCGCTGTCCCACCCAAGTTGCTGGAGGAGTTCGACGTGCCGACCAGCCTGCTGGTCGCACAAGCCCGCTCGGCCCGGATGATCGCGCCATCGGATCGCAAGGTCGACATGCCGGTGGGCGCAATCGGATTTGTCGGCATGGTCGACCGCGACATCTTCGACGAATGGCTTCGCAGCAGGGCCGAAAAGGCCGGAGCGGTACGGCGCACCGGCACCTTCGACCATATCGAGCGCGCGTCGGGGCGCCCAACCTACGTCTGCTACCGCGACGGCCGCGGCGGGGCGACGCATCGGGTCAGCACCCGGTTGGTGATCGGGGCGGACGGTGCCCGCTCCGCCGTCGCCCGGCAGAATATCGACGGCGCCGATCGAATGCCCTGCGTCTTTGCCTACCATGAAGTCATCAAGTCGCCGCCGAGCACCGAACAGGGCTTCGACGCGTCGCGCTGCGATGTGTTCTACCAGGGCAAGCTGTCGCCCGACTTCTATGCCTGGATCTTTCCCCATGGGGATACGTCGAGCGTCGGCGTCGGCAGCGCCAACAAGGGGTTTTCACTGCGCGGCGCCGTATCGCAAATGCGCGGCGACCTCGGGCTTGAAGAATGTGAAACGGTGCGCTGCGAAGGCGCGCCGATCCCGCTGAAACCGCTCAAGCGATGGGATAACGGCCGCGACGTGCTGGTGGCGGGCGATGCAGCGGGTGTCGTTGCGCCGGCATCGGGCGAAGGCATTTATTACGCCATGTCCGCCGGGCGGACGTCGGCGCAGGCTGCCGAGCGCTTCCTCGAAACGGGCAATGCGAAGGCGCTGGCCGGTGCCCGCCGCAAATTCATGAAGTCGCATGGCCGCGTTTTCTGGATCCTGCGGATGATGCAATATTTCTGGTATTCGAGCGACAAGCGACGGGAGCGTTTCGTCGACATGTGCGCCGACCGCGACGTTCAGCGGCTGACCTGGCAGGCCTATATGCACAAGCGGCTGGTGCGCGCGCAGCCGCTGGCCCATGTCCGCATCTTCGTGAAGGACATGGCGCATCTGCTCGGCCTGAAAGCCATGCCTCAATGAAGCAGAGCTGGTTGCTGCCAGTACTGGTTGCGGCGATTTTCGCGCTGGGGGTCGCCTTCCTGGGCGGGACGATTACCGACCTCGGAAGCTGGTACGAGGCGCTGCGCAAGCCCGACTGGACGCCGCCGGGTCCCGCCTTCGGGCTGATATGGACGGTGGTTTTCGCCAGTACGGCGCTGGCCGGCGTCACGGCATGGCGCAAGTCGCCGACGACCCGATCGTCCGACGTGCTGATCGGGCTGTTTGCGCTCAACGGCTTCCTCAACATCCTCTGGAGCCTGATCTTCTTCCGTATCCAGCGACCCGACTGGGCGTTCGGCGAGCTTCTGCTGCTTTGGCTGTCGATCGCGGCGCTGTTGGTGGCGTGCTGGCGGCGTTCGACCGTCGCAGGCTTGCTGATGCTGCCCTACCTCGCTTGGGTTACCATCGCCGGTGCGCTCAACTGGCAGGTGATCGTGCTGAACGGTCCATTCGGTTGATGCCGGCTTGAGCGGGTTTTTCAGCAGCGGGCACGCCGTCGACGTCGTGCTGCTCGTCCTTTTGGTGGAAGCGATCGTCCTTGCCGCGCGCGGATGGCGGGTGGTCGACGTCGCCACCATGCTGTTGCCGGCCGCATTGATGCTGATCGCATTGCGCGGCGCGCTGACCGGCGCGAGCTGGCCGGCGATGGCAATCCCGCTGGCTGCATCATTCCCCATCCACCTGGCGGACCTTCGCCGACGCGCCCGGGGGTGCGCGTCGGCGAACGACTGACGGCCTAGCGGGCGCCGGCCGGCTTGGCCCCAGCCTCGATCGGCGGCGGTGCCGGCATCGGCGCAGCAGCTTGCTGGTACGCTCCCTTGCGCAGTGACGGATAATCCTTGGACATGGCAACGCCGCCAAGTGGCTTGTTCTGACCCTGGTGGCAGGTTGCGCAGTTGATCTTGAACGGATCGCCCGCCTCGCCCTTGCGGTTGGCGGGCAGGACCCCGGCGAGCGGAGTAAGGTAATGGCCGTTCAGGTCGCGAACCATCCGCACACCATACCAGGCGGTCTGCCGCGGCGGATTGCTGGTCGCCCAGCTTTGGAACGACTGGGCATTGTGGCAGTAGGTGCAGTTCACCCCCAGCGCCGACGTGATGTGCGCCATCATCGCATAGGTCGCCTCGGTCTGCTTGACGCTGACCCGGTCGGCCGGGGTCGGCCGAGCGGTCTTTGACACGACACGAATATCTTCCGGTGCGGCCAAGCCTTGGAGATAGCTGGCCAGTGCAGCATTAGGCAGCGAGGAATAGGCCGAGTTCGACACCGGATTGTTCTGCCCGTGACGATTGCCGACGATGGAGGTCGGATCGGCCGCCGGCAGCGTCCAATGTTCGGTCGGGATATGCTGCCCGCGATGGCAGGTATAGCAGGTCACGCCGGTCTGGCCGACATGGTTGGTCCAGCCCTGGTTGATCGCGCGGGTCATCTGCAGCATGCGGCGGGCGACGACCTTGGTATAGAGTTCGTCCGAGGCCATGTTGGCCGGGTTGTGGCAATAGTTGCAGCCTTCCTTGGGCGCGACCCACTGGGTGATCGAGGCCATGGTGTAGCTGAGCTGTTCGTCCGACAGATCGCCCAGCACCTGCAAATTCTTGTACTGACCCGGCGCGGGCATCGCCCCGGTTTCGGGCGGCGGTGCATAAGGGGGCGCCGGCACGTCCGCGGCGACCGCGGAGGCCGCATCCTTGATCGTGTCCATCCCGGTCCCGCGATAGCCGTTCTGGGTCGCCTCCTTCGGTTTCAGGTCGCAGGCGGTGACCGTCAGCGGCAGCGCTGCGATCAGCGCGATGGCAAATGCCCTGGTCATTGTCCGACACTCCCCAGGCCGGCGGGATCGACGACCCCGGTTGCGGGATAGGACGGCGCATAATGATGCAGCTGCGCCCACAGATACCAATTGTCGACCACCGTCCCGGTCAGCAGGATGCCGATCCCGCCGGTCAGCGTCGTCAGCACCGCGAACCACCACGCCCAGCGATGGATCGATTCCATCGTCGCGTTGAAGCCCATGGTCCAGCGCCAGAACAGTGCCGCGCGTTCGGAGGCCGTACCGCGATCGGTGATCTGCTCGATTTCGCGCTCACCGCCGTAGCGACCGACCGCGAGGATCGTCGCACCGTGCATCGCGAACAACAGGGTTGACCCGTACAGGAACGCGATCGAAAGCGCGTGGAACGGGTTGTAGAACAGGTTGCCGTACCGGATCGAAAAAGCCGCGGTCCAATCGAGGTGGGGGAAGATGCCGAACGGCACGCTTTCCGCCCAGCTTCCCATCAGCATCGGCCGGATGAAACCGATCACCACCATCAGCCAGATCGCCGACAGGAAAGCCCATGCGACATGCGTTCCCATGCCCAGCGCGCGGGCGCGGCGATAGGTGCGCAGCCACCAAAGCAGGACGGACGTCGTCATGCAGAAGCCGGCGATCTGCCACCAGCCGCCTTCGGCCAATGGCACGAACAGCTGGAAGCCCCATTTCGGCGCCGGCGGCTCAAGCGCCAGCCACGGCAGCATGCGGACGAACTGGATCGGGTTCCAGTTGACCGACGCCAGCATGTTGAGCCCGATGATCTCGAACGCCAGGAAGCCGAACATGAGCGAGGCGACGCCGAGGAAGCCGAGGTAGATCGGCCCGATCTGCGCCTGGCCGATGATGCCGGCAAGGTGGCTGAAGCTGGTGCCGCTGGTGCGGGTATCGCCCGCCGGCAACGGAACGCCCATTTCCGGCGCGGTCCGGAGCTGCACTTGGGTGAAGATGTTCTGATAGGCCATCGCTCAGCGCTCCTTCACGACCAGATCGGCAGGTTGAGCCACCAGGTCCACCATTCGGGCCAACCCTTGGTCCACAGCGGACCGCTGATGATGATGCACACCGCGCTCCAGAACCCGGCGTTCAGCGCGAGCAGCAGGCCGAGGCGGTGGATGCCCAGCGTACCGATCGAATAGCCGATGAGGTCGCGGAAGAAAGTGTCCTCATATTCCGGCGTCTTCACCTCGCCCGGCGTGCCGTCCGGATTTGCCGGTGGGTTGACCGCAGACAGGACCAGCGATCCGTGCAGCGCCAGCGCGAGGGTGGTGGTGAAGAAGAAACTCACCGCCAGCATGTGCGCCGGATTATAGTGGAAGTGCAGATACTGGTATCCGGTGTTCGACACCCAGTCGAGGTGACTGAAGATGCCGTACGGGAAACCGAAATGCCATGCGCCCAGCAGGAACGGTCGGATCACGACCAGCGAGAAATAGGCGAAGATGGCGAAGCCGAAGGCGACGGGCACATGATAGCCCATGCCCAGCTTGCGGCAGATTTCCACCTCTCTCAGCGCCCACGATATGAAGCTGATCAGGGCACAGATGGTGATGATCTGCCAGAAGCCCCCTTCCCTCAACGGCGCCAGGCCCAGGCCATATTCGATGTTGGGCGGCGCGATCGAGATCAGCCAGGGATTCCACGTCGGCCCAAGCGAGGCCGCGTAGAAGATCAGCGCCGTCCCGAGGGAGGCAGCGATCGCGGTTACGACACCGAAGAAGCCAACGTAGAAGGGGCCGACCCAGAAGTCGAACAGGTCGCCTCCGATCAACGTGCCTCCGCGCACGCGGTATTTCCGCTCGAAGCTGAGCAGCGCCATAGCTTTATCCTCCCCCGTCGCAAGCCGACGGGATGACTAATGTCGTCCACTGATCGCCGGAGGCGGCGGCCCTGGGGCCACCGCCTCTCGCACAAGTCTTGATCAGGCTGCCGGCGGAGCCGCCGGCGCAGCCGCAGGGGCCACCGCCTGATGCGGACCATCGAGCCAGTTGTACCTGTCCGTGCTGAGCAGGATGAAGTGAATCAGCAGCGCGAGAACGAACAGGAAGACGAACAACGCCACCAGCGCTCTACGCGGATCGAAAATGAGCCACATTCTCCACATGGGTTTATTCCTTATCTAAGGTCGCTAGGCGCCGACCGTCGCCGGTCGGGGACGCGTCGCGAGATATTGATCAGAGCCAGGGCTTCCACATCCAGACGAGGATGTGCGCTACCACGGCAACGGCCGTGAAGCCGATGAAGCTGGTCATGAACAGCTTGTGGAATTCCTTGGCTTCTTCGGGCGTGAGATAGGTTCTCAGGCTGAAGCGGTCGTCATGCGGTGTTGGATCGGTCATAGGTCCTGCTCCAATCTTGCTCTGTTGTGCGAGAGACGGCTGGCGCCTCCCGGCGGTATCCTTCCGGACAAGCCCGGAAAGATGGCGGAGCCCGGCTGGCGGGCAATCTGGTGAAATCGGCTCATGCCGACGCGCCTTCGAGCATGGCGTCGGCGAGGCAGTCGGCCGTGACGCGATCCTCGCCCGTCATGCGGGCGATGCGTTCGGCGGCGTCGCGGAGGCGCTTGGCTGCGGAAATGCGCACCAGCACCGGCTGCGCATCGACCAGCGCGTCGAGCTTGGCCTTCGCCTCGGCATCCCATGGCAGTTCGCGAAGCATGCGCGAGGGCGTCGGGTCGACCTGGTCGAGCTGGGTCGACAGCGGGATGATGTTGAACAGCGCGTCGAACAGCGCGTTGCATACTTCCTGGATCAGGTAGGTGGCGCCGGCATAGCCCATGAACGGCGTGCCGGTATGGCGGCGGATCGCGGCGCCCGGGAAGCTGGCGGGGATGTAGATGCTGCGCGCCCCGCATTCGGCGAGGTACATGCGCTCATTATAACTGCCGAAAACGACCAGCGGCGGCTGGGCGTGGATCGCGGCGCGCACGGCCTGGTTGTCGGGCTTGACCCCGGCGCTGCGCGAGAAGCTGAACAGGCACGGCAGGCCCATGTCGTCTTCGAGGAAGTGGCGGATGCCGCGGGCGTAAGTTTCGTTGGCGACGATGCCGAAGTTGGCGGTCGCGAAAAAGTCCTGCGTGACGCTGCGCCACAGATCCCACAGCGGCTTGATGGTGGTGTGTTTTTCCTTCTCGATGAAGGGCTCGGGATCGAGGCCGAGCGCGTCGCCGAGTGCGCGCAGGAACTTGGTCGTGCTGTCGAGCCCGACGGGCGCCTGGAAATAGGGCCGCTCAAGCGTTTCGCACAGCTTGCGCCCATATTCGCGGTAGAGGCAGACATTGGCTTCCGCGTCCGCCAGGCGGCGCACGTCGGCAAGATGGCTGCCGAGCGGGAAGGCCATGTTTACTTCGGCCCCGATCCCTTCGACCAGCCGCCGGATTTCGGCGAGATCGGACGCCATGTTGAACATGCCGTAAGCCGGGCCGATTATGTTGACGCGCGGCTTCTCGCCCTCTTTGCGCGGCTTCAGGTCGGGGACGTTCTTCGGGCCGAACTCGGTCCACAGCCAGGCCAGCGCGCGATCCGCCGACTGCCACTGGTCCTCGTCGATGGTGCGCGGCAGGAAGCGCTTGATGTTGGTGCCTTCGGGCGTCACCCCGCCGCCGATCATCTCGGCGATCGATCCGGTGACGACGACGGCGGGCAGTTCCGGGTCAAGGGTCTTCCAGGCGCGCTTCATGGCGCCTTCGGTACCGGTCTTGCCCAGTTCCTCTTCGCCGAGCCCGGTAACGACGATCGGCAGCTCATGCGGCGGAAGGCCGTCGGTGTAGTGCAGCACCGACGTCACCGGCAGATTCTCGCAGCCGACCGGACCGTCGATAATAACCTGCAGCCCCTTGACCGCGGTGAACACATAGACCGCGCCCCAGTAACCGCCCGCGCGATCATGATCGAGGACCAGCGTCATGAGCCCACCGCCTCGGCAGCCTTGCGCGCGGCCTCGTTGAGCGCGGCATATTTCTTCTTGAATTGCGGCCGGTCTTCCGGCGTCTCCTCCCAGATTCCGCTGGAATAGTCGCGGCCGACGCCTTCGAAGAATTCGGTCATCCGGTCGAACCGCGCCTTGTTCGCGATGGCGGCGTTGATCACCATCGCCAGGCTGCCCGCGCCCGCCGGCCCCATCAGCGGGCGGGCCGAAATCAGGTTGGTGAAGTAAAGCGCCGGAATGCCCTGGCTCTTGGCATGCTGCACCACCGGGGTGGTGCCGATCGCGAGGTCGGGCCGATATTCCTCGACCGCCGCAATGTCCTGCTCCAGGCTGGAGCGATAATTTACGCGAATGCCCTTCGCTTCGAGCCATTCGCGGTCCGGATCCGACCAGCGCGTGCGCGGACAGGCAGTGCCGACATAGGGCACCTCCGCCCCGCTTTCGACCAGCAGCCGCGCAACCAGCAGTTCAGAGCCTTCGTAACCGCTGACGGTCACGCGCCCGCGGACAGGGTTGGCGGCCAGCGCGCCGCGGATCGCCGCCACGAAGCGGTCCTTGGCTGTATCGACTTGCGATTGTTTGATACCGCACGCCGCGCCCACCGCGTCGAGCCAGGCCGCCGTCCCCTCCGCTCCGACCGGAGCGGAACCGATGACGCTTCGTCCGGCAGCCTCGAACTCCCGAACCGATGCCGTGTAGAAGGGATGGATGGCAGCGACTGCCGCGCAGTCGAGCGCCGAATAAAGCTCGCGCCATTCGCGGGTCGGGACGACCGGTCCGGCGGCAAGACCCAGCGGATCGAGCATCTGGCCGATGCCGACCGGGTCCGCGGGGAACATTTCGCCGAGGAGCGTGATCGTCGGACGATCCGGGCGCTGGGCGGGCACAGCGACCGGCCCCTGTTCGACTTCCTGCCGCGCGTAAGCCAGCATCGCACCTGCCAAGACGTCCTTCGCTTCGGCATGGGTCGGGATGCCGAAGCCGGGAACGTCGATGCCGATGATGCGCACGCCGTTGATCTGCTTCTTGAGCAGCCGCAGCGGGACGCCGCTGGCCGTCGGCACGCACAGGTTGGTGACCACGATCGCGTCGTAGAGCGCGGGATCGGCGAGATCCTCGACCGCCTCCTTGATGTCTTCGAACAGCTTGCCGGTAACCAGCGTTTCCGAATTGAAGGGCACGTAGCCCACGGTGCGCCGCGCGCCGTAGAAATGGGACGTGAAGGTCAGCCCGTAAACGCAGCAGGCCGACCCCGACAGGACGGTCGCCGTGCGGCGCATCCGAAGGCCGACGCGCAAGCTGCCGAACGCGGGGCACATCGACTGGGGCTGGTCGTGCGGACCTTGCGGATAGTCGGCGGCATAACGGTCGAGGATTTCGCTCTTGCCCGCCTTGCGCGCGGCATCGCGCATCGTATCGGCACCGCCGTGGCAGCCGCCACCAGCGCTGCCCGGATCGACATCGATCCGGTCCGGCTGGCGGCCCACATCGGGTGCCAAGTCTGTCACCGATCAAATCTCGTCATAAATGACCTCGAGCGAAGGTTTTTCGGCGTAGCTTCCGCCGCGCATGTCGGCCTGCGTTGCGGGCACAAGCTGGACGTCGCCGCCGGTCTGGTCGGGCGAAAAGAGGCCCAGCAATCCATCCTGGTCGAGCGGTCGCGGCTGGCGCGGCGGCGCGCCGGCGACGTTCATTGCCAATTCTTCGAACAGGCTGCCCCACTCGCCGTCGGGCGTGCCGATGATCTGGTAGTTGGCCGACTTGCGGCGGATATCCTCGTTGGCCGGGATCGCGCACAACACCGGGATGTCGACCGCCTCGGCGAAGGCCTGCGCCTCGCCGGTGCCGTCGTCCTTGTTGACGATCATCCCAGCCACGCCGACGTTCCCGCCCATCTTGCGGAAATATTCGACCGCCTTGCAGACGTTGTTGGCGACGTAGAGCGATTGCAGGTCGTTCGATCCAACGACGATCACCTTCTGGCACATGTCGCGGGCAATCGGCAGGCCGAAGCCGCCGCACACCACGTCACCGAGGAAGTCGAGCAGGACATAGTCGAAGCCCCATTCGTGGAAGCCCAGCTTCTCCATCAGCTCGAAGCCGTGGATGATACCGCGCCCGCCGCAGCCGCGACCGACCTCGGGCCCGCCCAGTTCCATCGCGAACACGCCGTCGCGCTGGAAGCAGACGTCCTCGATCGTCACTTCCTCGCCCGCCAGCTTCTTGCGCGACGAGGTTTCGATGATCGTCGGGCAGCTCTTGCCGCCGAACAGCAGGCTGGTGGTATCGGACTTGGGGTCGCAGCCGATCAGCAGGACCCGCTTGCCCTGCTGCGCCATCATGTAGCTGAGATTTGAAAGGGCGAAGGATTTGCCCGACCCGCCCTTGCCGTAGATGGCGATGATCTGGGTGTCCTTGGTGACCTCGCCCGTCGGAACCGGATCGGGTTCCTGTGCCGCCTCGTCACGAAGGCTCTGGATATCGAGCATGCTCATGCGACGTCACTCCAGTCGAGGACCATCTTGAGGCAGTCCGGTTCGAAAAAGGCCGCCGGATAGGCGGCTTCGGCGTCCGATGCGGGACGGATGTCGGTGATGAGGCCGTCGAAGCTGAGCGCGTCGGAATCGATGAGCCCGCGCACCGCCTGAAGGTCGGCCGGCGTCCATTCGGCCGCGACCCGCAACCGCGCTTCCCGCATGAATGCAGGCGGGAAAGCGAAGCCGACGCGCCCGGCATAAAAGCCTGCCAGCGCGATTTCCCCGCCATGTGCCAGCCGCGCGACGAGATCGTCGAAGCCATCCGCGTTGCCGCTGACG
This sequence comes from Sphingomonas jaspsi DSM 18422, assembly GCF_000585415.1. Taxonomy (NCBI): domain Bacteria; kingdom Pseudomonadati; phylum Pseudomonadota; class Alphaproteobacteria; order Sphingomonadales; family Sphingomonadaceae; genus Sphingomonas; species Sphingomonas jaspsi. The sequence goes on from NZ_KK073876.1 coordinate 2,242,195, forward strand.
TCGACGATGGCACCGTAATTGCGACGCGGATCGTCGCAAGGTGCCACGACGGCATAACCGGACGCGCCGGCGCGGCGCGCGGGATTGATATCCCAGACGGTCGGCGCGGGAGCACCGGTCGCAATCGTCAGCCGCGCTAGCAACCGGCCCAGAACACCGTGCCCGACGATCAGTTCGGGGACCTGGCCGCTGTTCAGGATATGCATCGCAGTCGCGGCCAGCGCGAGCAGCGTACCATCTTCGCCAAGCGACTCGGGTACCGGGTGGGCGCGCGATGACGGAATGACGACTCGCTGCGATGTGCCGCCGAACAGGCCGCGCGCTTCGGTGTAACAGGATGCGCCGGGAACGAAGACCCAGTCGCCGATGCGATGCTCGGCATCCTCGCCGGCGTCGACCACCCGACCGACCGATTCATACCCCGGGACCAGCGGGTAGCCCATGCCCGGAAACTGCGGCATCTCCCCGGTCCAGAACAGCTTTTCGGTCCCGGTGCTGATCCCGCTCCAGCGGACGTCGACGACCACGTCGTCAGGGCCGACCGAGGTCAGCGCGAGTTGCCGCAGCGACAATCGCTTGGGTGCTTCAAGTATGACCGCAAGTGCGTCCATCGCCTTGGTCATCCCTCCCGGCCTGTTGGCCGAACCAGGCATCGAAAATGATGCTCAGGCCCAGTGTCACTGTAGACTGTCGTCGTGAAGTGTCAATCCAGACTGACAATTAAACGTGTCAACGCGTGGCGACGATGAGGGATGCGATGAGCGGCTGCGCAGTCGGACGGAAGCTGGCGCGAGCGAACCCCGCCCGCTTCAGCAGCTGGAGTATTTCCGCCGGACGCCGGGGCCGGCCGGATCGCATCGCCCAGAGGTACCAGCCGAAATAGGCGTCCCCCATCGCCTCGGCACCGGACGTTCCGGCCATCGGCTCGGCGATCAGCAGCCGCTGGCCCGACATAAGGGACAAGGCGATGCGCTGTAGCAGGGCCGCTGCGCGATCGTCGTCATGATCGTGCAGGATGCGGATGAGCGTGACGCAGTCATAGTCCTGCGGAAGCGGATCGACGAAGAAGTTGCCGGCATGGAAAGTCGTTGTGCTTTGGGCTGCGCCTGCGACGACGGATGGCAGGTCGAACACGCCAATGCGCATTGACGGATAGGCGGCGCTCACGCACTTTGCGAACGTGCCGGTTCCGCCGCCCATATCCAGCACTGCGGCATGACGTCCAAAGTCGTAGGCGTCGAGGACCTGCTCGACGACCATCGACTGGGTCGCGGCCATCAGCCGGGAATAAGGATCGGCCCGGCCCTGCGGTTCCAGGTCGGGTCGCTCCGCGGCCGCATAGTGCCAATAGTCCGACAGACCGGTCGGCGTCTTGCGATCGTCACGCAGGAGCCGAACCGGATCCTCAAGGTCGGCATAGAGCAGGCGATGATGGCGGATCATCGCCTGGATGCCGCGATCGGCCTGCAGCACGGCACCTTGCGCGCCGAGCATCCACCATCCGTCGTCAAGCCGATCGACCAGCCCAAGCGCGGCACAGGCGCGAAGCAGCCGCTCCGCAGCAAGCGCTCCCATTCCCAGCCGATCGGCGAGGTCACCCGTGGTCGCCGCCCCCCCAACGAGTTGGTCGAGCAAGCCGCTCTCGACCGAGGCGAGTAGCGTTTGCGAATAGGTAAAACCCGCGACGAGGTCGAACAGCCGGGTCGCTCGGTTCCGCGCTACGCGGCTGACGATCGGCATTCGCGACGCCCAGCGACGGAAGGCGGGATTCGCCATTAACCGGTTGCGCCAGCCGCGCCAGCGCACCGCCCAGCCGCCCGATGCGGCTTGTCCCGATCCGGGTTTGGACAGGTTCATATGTCAATTGAAATGGACAGATGCTATCCAACAGTCAATTGAGTCCAGCCGAGGGAGGCAGCCGTTGGAGACGCGAATCGCGGTCATTGGCGCGGGAATCGGCGGGCTCGCCAGCGCCGCGCTGCTTGCTGCCCAGGGCCATCGCGTGACCGTCTTCGAAAAGTCAGAGCATGTCGGGGGAAAGGTCCGCCGCATCGGCGTAGACGGCGTCCAAGTCGACGGCGGACCCACGGTATTCACGCTACGGGACGTGTTCGACGAGCTTTTCCACCGCTGCGGGTCGAGCCTCGATGACGAAGTCACGGTGCGGCCGGCCTCCATTTTGGCGCGGCACGCCTGGGACAGAAACGGATCCCTCGACCTTCACGCAGATCCGCGACGCAGCGAGGAGGCGATCGGCGACTTTGCCGGTGCGGCGGCAGCAGCCGGCTACCGCTCGTTCCGCCGGGAAGCCGCGCGGATTTACCGCATCCTCGACAACAGCATGCTTCGCGGCAGCAAAGTGTCCTGGCCCCTGCCGTTGATGTGGCGGATCGGTCTTTGGCGGGTCGGCGACCTGATCGCCATCCGCCCCTACGAAAGCCTGTGGAAGGTGCTGGGCGAACATTTCGCCGATCCCCGGCTGCGCCAGCTGTTCGCACGCTATTCGACCTATTGCGGGTCATCGCCTTTCTCGACGCCGGCGACGCTGATGCTGGTCGCTCATGTCGAAGCGCAGGGTGTGTGGCTGATCGATGGCGGGATGAGCGCTCTCGCCGCCGCGCTCCAGCGGCTCGGGCAACGAAACGGCGCCCGGTTCCGGTTCGGCCAAGGCGTAGCGCGCATCGACATCGGCCGGAGTCGGGCCAGCGGGCTGACGCTGGACAACGGTGAACGGTTCGAAGCGGATGCAATCATCTGCAACGCCGACCCTGCGTCGCTGGCGGACGGGCGCTTCGGCGAAGCAGCGCGCCGCGCGTGCCGTGCGGTTCCGCCCAAACGACGGTCGCTGTCGGCGCTGGTATGGACCGCCCATGCCGACACCGCCGGGTTCGATATGTCCCGGCACAATGTGTTCTTTTCGCCCGACTATGCGCGCGAATTCGCGGACATCGCGGGCAGTCACCCACCACGTGATCCCAGCGTCTATGTCTGCGCCCAGGCCCGGGACGGCAGCGGCCGTACCGCGCACGGGCGCGAGCGATTGCAGGTCATCGTCAACGCCCCGGCCAACGGCGACACCCATGATTATTCCGACGAGGAGAGAGCGCGATGCACAATGGCCATGAGGCGCAGCCTGTCCCGCTGCGGGCTGGAGCTGGAGGATCCGTTCCCGCATTCGCTCACGACCCCGAACGAATTCAATCAGCTTTTGCCCTCGACCGGCGGAGCGATCTATGGACGGGCCTCGCACGGCTGGGCGGCGTCCTTCCTCCGGCAGGGAACGCGGACCCGGATCCCTGGGCTCTACTGCGCGGGTGGAAGCACCCACCCCGGAGCGGGCGTGCCGATGGCGGCCTTGTCGGGGCGGCTCGCCGCCCACGCCGTGATGCGCGACCTCGCTTCGATGCGCCGGTTCCATCCGGTGGTTACGCCTGGTGGTATGTCGACGCGATCAGCGACGACGGGCGCAACGGGCTGACCATCATCGCTTTTCTGGGCAGCGTCTTTTCGCCTTATTACAAAAGCAGCGGTCGCCACGATCCGCTCGATCATGCGGCGCTCAACGTCGCGCTATACGGTCCCGGCGCGCGCTGGACGATGACCGAACGACCGCATGCTGCGGTCGCTCAGGAACGCGACCAGCTGGCGATCGGACCAAGCGCGATTCGCTGGGTCGGCGACGCGCTGGAGATCGACATCGAAGAGCGTGACAAACGCCTTGGCATCCCATGGCAGCGCCGCGTCCAAGGCAAGATCCGGGTCATCCCTGAGGCGCTCAACGCCAGGAGCTTCGCACTCGACGCCGACGCGCGCCACCGCTGGCACTGCATCGCGCCCCGCGCCAGGATCGAGGTCGAGATGATCGAACCGGCCGTGCGCTGGCGCGGAAGCGCCTATCTCGACAGCAATTTCGGTGGGGAATCGCTCGAAGACGGTTTTCGCGTGTGGCACTGGTCGCGCGCGCATCATCGGCGGGGTGCCACCGTCTTCTACGAAGGTATCCGCCGCGACGGATCGCCCTTCGCCAGCGGCCTGCGCTTCAATTCTTCCGGCACGGCGGAGGAAATCGACCTGCCGCTGGTTGCCCCCCTGCCCGACACGCTGTGGCAAATGGAGCGGCAGACGCGTGCCGACCGGGGACAGGCGCGGGTAATCCGAACGTGGGAGGATGCGCCCTTCTATGCCCGATCGACGGTCGAGGCGCGGCTGGACGGCGAACCGGTCATTGCCGTGCAGGAAAGCCTGAGCCTCGATCGGTTCCGATCGCCGATCGTCCAGTTCATGCTGCCTTATCGAATGCCTCGAGCGCGCTAGATCGCGACCGGCGCCGCAATGTGCGGGTGCGGGTCGTAGCCTTCGAACGAAAAATCTTCGGGCTCATAATCGAACAGCGACTGGCCGCGGTCCTTCATGACCAGCCGGGGCAGCGGCCGGGGATCGCGGGCAAGCTGCGTGCGAGCCTGCTCAAGGTGGTTCGAATAAAGGTGCACGTCGCCGCCGGTCCAGACGAACGTTCCCGGCTCAAGCCCGCATTCGCGCGCCAGCATGTGGGTCAGCAGCGCGTAGGAGGCGATGTTGAACGGCACGCCGAGGAAAAAATCAGCGCTGCGCTGGTAAAGCTGCAGGTTGAGCCTGCCTGCCGCGACCTGCGTTTGGAACAGGCAGTGGCACGGGGCCAGCGCCATCTTGTGGATTTCGCCCGGGTTCCAGGCCGTTACGATCTGGCGGCGTGAACCGGGATCGCGCCGGATGAGGTCGACGAGTTCCCTGATCTGGTCGATATGGCGGCCGTCGGCGCTTTCCCAGTCGCGCCACTGCTTGCCATAGACCGGACCAAGATCGCCGTTTTCGTCGGCCCATTCGTCCCAGATGCTGACCTTGCGGTCCTTCAGCCAGCCGATGTTGGTGTCGCCGTTGAGAAACCAGAGCAGCTCGACGATGATCGATCGCAGGTGGAGCTTCTTCGTGGTCACCAGCGGAAAACCCTTGGCCAGATCGAACCGCATCTGAGCACCGAACAGGCTCAAGGTGCCGGTTCCGGTTCGGTCCATCTGTTCGACCCCATGGTCGAGAATCTGCTGCATCAGGTCAAGATATTGGCGCATGGCCCCACCCTAGCCTGCGCGCTTCGATCGTCCAGCGATTCCCTCCGTTTTGGATCGTCAATTCGGATGCGGTTGGCGTGGCAGGAGTACTTCGATGGGAATAACGTTCCCGAATGCAGTTTCAGCGTGTCGAACCCCCCGCGCTCCTCGACGGCTTCGCTTCGGCGACGGCGTTCTTTTCGTCCTGTTTCGAGGGCGTCGGGAGTGCGCGGGAGCGGTTGGTGGTCGCGCATGTCGACCATGAAGCGCGCTGCATCGGCCTTACCGAACTGGACGGCGACGCCGACCAGGTCGACGTCCCGTTACGGCAGATATTGGGCGAAGCGATCGAGCTGGGGAGCGCCGCCTTGGTGCTGGCCCACAACCACCCCAGCGGCGACACGACCCCCAGCCAGGCCGACTGCGCCGTAACCCGGCGACTGGCGGTCGCCGGCGAAGCGATGGACCTCTCGATCCTCGATCACCTGATCTTCGGTCGCAACGGCGATTGCCGCAGCATGCGGCAGATGGGCCTGCTCTAGGCCGTTTTTCCGTCGCGGCAGGGCTTGATGTCCTTCGCCGACGGCTTCGGCTTGGCGATGCGGAAGGCGCTGAAATAGGCCTCAAGGCCTTCCATCGGCTGGAAGCTGACTTCCTCAAGTCCGAGCGCGGCCAGTTCGCAGCGGAGCTCTGCCGGCGGCATTCCATGGCGACGTACCGGGCGGTCGGCGTCGACCACGATCACCAGCCCGTGCGGTTTCAACCCATCGCGCAGGTGCCAAAGGAATTCATAAGGCTGGGTCACCTCATGATACATGTGGACCATGAAGATGCGGTCGAAGCTGTTCGGCGGCAGCAAGGGATCCGCCGGTCGCCCCAGCCGCACCGTGACATTGTCGAGTCCTTCACGCTGGACCCGTTGCGCCAGGCGGTCCCGGGTTTCCGGCACGATATCCTGCGCCAGCACGCGCCCCTTGGCGCCTACCAGAGGCGACAGGCGAACCGTGTAATAGCCTTCGCCGGCGCCGATGTCGGCGACCGACATGCCCGGTTGGATCCCGGCCAGGCGCATGACCTCTTCGGCCTCGCCGGCCCGGTCGCGGGCGTCTTCGGTTGAAAAGCGATCGGACACGATCGGCGCGACGTCGCGCTTCGCATCGGGAAAACCGCTGTCCGGCGCCGCCGCGTCACACGACGCGAGCGCGAGCAGCGACAAGGCCGCGATCGCCCTAGTCGACATCCTCGACGTCCACCTTCTCGCCCGTCACGCGCTGCGACAGGGCCGCGGCCATGAAGCGGTCGAGATCGCCGTCGAGTACGTCGCCCGGCGCGGTCGACGTGACCCCGGTGCGCAGGTCCTTGACCAGCTGGTAGGGCTGCAGGACGTAGCTGCGGATCTGGTGGCCCCAGCCGATGTCCGTCTTGGTGGCCGCCGTGGCATTGGCTTCGGCTTCGCGGCGCTGCAATTCGGCCTCGTAGAGACGCGCCTTCAGCTGCTTCATCGCCTCGGCCTTGTTCTTGTGCTGTGAACGCTGGCTTTGCGACTGGACGACGATGTTGGTCGGCAAGTGGGTGATGCGCACCGCGCTGTCGGTGGTGTTGATGTGCTGCCCACCGGCACCCGACGCGCGGTAGGTGTCGATGCGCAGGTCGCTTTCGACGATTTCGATGTCGATGTCGTCGTCGACTTCGGGATAGACCCAGACCGACGCAAAGCTGGTGTGCCGCCGCGCTGAACTGTCGTAGGGCGAGATGCGGACGAGCCGGTGGACGCCGCCTTCGACCTTCAGATTGCCATAGGCATTCTCGCCCTTGATCAGCAGCGTCGCGGACTTGATGCCCGCTTGTTCGCCGGCATGATGGTCGATCATTTCGACCTTCATCCCATGGCGTTCGCCCCAGCGACTGTACATGCGCATCAACATGCCGGCCCAGTCGTTTGACTCGGTGCCGCCTGCGCCGGCGTTAATTTCGACATAACTGTTGTTGGCGTCGGCCTCGCCCGCCAGAAGCGCCGCGACCTTGTCGCGCTCGGCCCGATCGGCGAGCTCGGCCAGACTGGCGACGCCGTCGTCGACCAGGCCCTCATCGCCCTCCATCTCGGCCATTTCGATGAGCTCGACGGTGTCCTTCAGCTCGGTCTCGATCTTCTGCGTCGCGCCGATCGCTTCTTCCAGCCGACGGCGCTCGCGCATCACTTCCTGCGCGCCCTTGGGATCGTCCCACAGCGTCGGGTCTTCCACCTTGGCGTTCAGCTCAGCCAGCCGCCGATGCGCCTTGTCCCAATCGAGGAACCGGCGGAGCAGTTGGGTCGCCGCGTTGATCTGGTCGATATGTGCTTGCGCTTCGGCGCGCATGACGATGACTTTCGAAAGATGGTTCAGGCAGGTGCTTCGCGACCCCGCCTAGTAAATCCCGCCCTGCTTTTGCAAGAATTCCCCGCTGTCGGCCGGTTGCTGCGGCTTCGGCGCGGACGGTGCGCGCTTCGGCTTGGCCGTCGCGACGGTAGCGGTCTTGGCGGCCGCGTCCAACTCCTCCTCCACGCCCTGGCGGAAGCTGCGCCGCGGCTCGGTTTCCGGCTGGAACGCCTCCCAGATCACCGACGACTTGGGATCGACCGTGGTCGGGAAGCTGCCGAACACCCGTTTTCCGGTCACGCGGTCGATGCGCACCATGCGGATGCCGGGCGGCGCGACGAACGGGATTTTGGGCATGTCCTTGAAGGCGACCTGCGCGAACTGCTTGAAGATCGGCGCAGCAATACGCCCGCCCTGCGCATAGCCGCCCATCGATCGCGGCTGGTCATAGCCCATGTATACGCCAGCGACGACTTCGGGGGTCCCGCCAACGAACCAGACGTTGGTCGGGCCGCTGGTGGTGCCGGTCTTCCCGAACAGCGGGCGGTCAAGATCGCGAAGCACAACCGCGGTGCCGCGTTCGATGACGCCTTCCATGATGTGGACCATCTGGTAGGCCGCCTGCGGGTCGAGCAGCTGCTTGGAGCGCGACGGCGGACGCGGCATGGCCTTGCCGTCCCAGTCGGCCGCGTTGCACGCACCGCCATTGTCGGCGCGCATCACCTGGCAGCGATTGTCGGTGCGATAGATGACCTTGCCCGCACGGTCCTGGACGAAATCGATCAGCGTCGGCGCCACGGAGCGGCCGTGGTTGGCCAGGATGGCATAGGCGTTGGTCAGCCGCTGGACGGTGGTTTCACCGGCGCCAAGCGCGATCGACAGATAATTGGGATAATCGCCGACCCCCAGCTCCTTGGCGGTCGCGACGACCTTGTCCATGCCGGTCTGGCTGGCGGCGCGGATGGTCATCAGGTTGCGGGACTGTTCGACACCCCAGCGCATCGTCTTGGGACCGCTATATTTGCCGTCGAAGTTCTTGAAGCATTTGTTGCCCAGCGACGCGCCCTGCCAGACGCAGAAAGGCTCGTCGACCAGGATCGTCGCCGGTGTCAGGCCGTTTTCCAGCGCCGTGACATAAACGACCGGCTTGAAGGCAGAGCCCGGCTGGCGCAGCGCCTGGGTCGTGCGGTTGTAGGACGAACCGATGACGTCGAAACCGCCCTGCATCGCCAGCACGCGGCCGGTATTCACTTCTTCCGCGACGAATCCTCCGCCGATTTCCGGAATTGAGCGCAGCGCATAGCTGTTGGTGCCCAACTGCTTGACGATGATGATCATGCCGGGCTTCAGGAAGCCGAAGGCCGCGCCGCCGACCCCCCGCTTGGGCTGGACGGCCGCCGAAGCCGGCAGCACGCCCGTCTTGCCGTCGGGGAAACCGATTTGGGCTTCATTTCCCGCCTTGGACAGGACGACAGCCTTCTTCCAGTCCTTGAAGCCAGTGCCCAACGCTGCGATGCGCAGACGGTTGGCCCAGTCGCCGTCGACCGGGATCGTGAGGCCGGTGTCGCGCCAGCCGCGTCCGCCGTCGAACTGGGCGAGGCCTTCACGCAGCGCCTCTGCCGCGGCATCCTGCATCACGGGGTTCATCGACGAGCGGACCCACAAGCCGCCGCCATAGACGCTGTTGGGACCCGCGTCGGGATTTTCGCCGAAGCGCTTCATCAGGTCGCGGCGGACCTCTTCCATGAAATAGCCGCCCTGGTCGCGGAACTTGGTGCTGGCGCCATAGCGAATGGTGCCAAGCGGCGCAGCGGTCGCCTGATCGCGTTGTGCCGCGGTGATGTAGCCGTTGTTGGCCATTTCCCGCAGCACATAGTTGCGCCGTGCCAATGCCTTGGCCGTCGCGCGCAACGGATCGTAATTGCTCGGCGCCTTTGGCAGCACCGCAAGATAGGCCGCTTCCGGCAGGGTCAGTTCGTCGACGTCCTTGTCGAAATAGGCGCGGCTGGCCGCCTGGACGCCATAAGCATTGCGTCCGAGGAATATGCTGTTGAGGTAGAGCTCGAGAATCTGCTCCTTGCTCAATGCCTCTTCGAGCCGGAACGCGAGAATCGCCTCGCGAATCTTGCGGCTGATGGCGTAGCTGTCATCCTGCAGCAGGCCCTTGGCGACCTGCTGGGTGATGGTCGAACCGCCGCGCGCGCGGCCACCCGTCACCGATTTTCGCGAATAGTCGAAAACCGCGCCGACAAGGCCCGGATAGTCGATGCCGCCATGGCTGAAAAACGTCTTGTCCTCGGCCGACACGAACGCCTGGACGACCAGCGGCGGATATTCGTCATAGGCCAGCTCGACGCGCCGTTCGCGGGCGAAGGTCTGCACCGGATTGCCGTCATAACCGCGAACGTTGGTCGGCAGGGGCAACTGGTAGGACAGCAGCTTGTCGTTGCTAGGCAGTCCCCACGAAAATGCGGTCCACACGACCGCGAACAGGGCAAGGCCCGCCGCGGCAACATAGATCATTACCCGCACCCACTTACGCTCGAACCAATGGCCGTAGCGCTGGCGGATGCGCTCGTTCAGCGCGACGAAGTCGGGAATCTGGACTGCGGACACATTCATGGTTCGACCCTGCGTCTAGACGCTTCGGCGCGACAGGGAAAGCGGCTCATCGCCGATTGGCGCGGGCGGCGAGGTCGGCTTCGATAGCCTGTGCAAGGGCAAGGACGAGCGGCTTTCGACCTTCCGCAGTGCGCAGTCGCGCCTCGTCCGCAGCATTGCTGATATAGCCCGCTTCGACCAGCACGCCCGGAACCTCACTGCGTCTCAACACCCAGAAGCCCGCAAACTGGTGCGGTCGCGGGCGAAGGTCGACCGGCCCCTTGGCTTGCCGCACGACCCGCTCCGCCAGGCCGGCCGACGCCTCCATCTGTTCGCGCAAGGCAAGGTCCGACAGCAAGGATCGCACGACGTCATTGCCTTCGCTCGTCAACGCACCGTCGACGCCATTTTCGCTTTTCGCGAAGCGCGCCGCCTCGGTGCTCGAAGCGATGTCGGACAGGGAATAGACGGTTACGCCCTTGGCGGCGGGATTGGGGGCGCTGTCCATGTGGATGGACACGAAGAGGCCAGCCTGGAGTCGCCGCGCAATTTCCGCCCGCTGTTCGAGGGTGAGATAGCGATCGTCCTCGCGGGTCATCGCCACCCGCAGGCGGCCGCGTTGCTCCAGCAGGTCCGCCACTTCCCGCGCCATGGCCAGCGTCAATTGCTTCTCTACGACCGACCCGGACTGGCCGGCCGCGCCAGGATCCTTGCCGCCATGGCCGGCGTCGATGACGACGATCGGACGACCGGGCATTTTGGCTTCCCGTATGCGGACATTGGCTACCGGGGCCTCGACATCGATGGCCAGTCCACCGGTGCGCGCTTCGCCGACCAGAACCCGGTCCTGCCGGCCGGTCGAGCTCGAACGCGGCCAAAGCGCCAGCGCAAGGCCCGCCACGACCAGCGTGGTAGCCAGCAACACCATGACTGCGACGCGCGTCCTTCGTTCCATCGGAGCCAGCCTAGCGAGCCTTCGCGCCATCCGCCATGCCGATCGAAATGCGCCGGTGGTGGCCGCCAAAGCGGTTGCGGGCCGTTCATGGCGGTGCTAACCGGACCTGTCCGTCCGGTCATCGGTCGGTCACGACGCCGCCATCCATTAGCAAGGAAAGGCGGTCCAACAGGTTGATGCTGCATGATGTCACAAGACGCCCGATCGACGCTCATTATCGAGCGTGATCGCGTGTCCCTCGCGACGATGATCGCGACGGCTCGAGCAGCAGACGCAATTTCCGCACAATCCGCCACCGCCCGACAAGCGGCGGCCATCTATGTCGCGCGCACCCGCCCCACGAAGGGCCTGCGCGCCCGGAGAATTTTCAATGTCCATGCGCATGCTGATCGACGCGCGCCACCCGGAGGAAACCCGGGTCGCCGTCGCCAAGGGAACACGGATCGAGGAATTTGATTTCGAATCCTCGGAGCACAAACAGCTCAAAGGCAATATCTATCTCGCCAAGGTAACCCGTGTCGAACCGTCGCTTCAGGCGGCGTTCGTCGAATATGGCGGCAATCGTCACGGCTTCCTCGCCTTCAGCGAAATCCACCCGGATTATTACCAGATCCCCAAGGCCGATCGTGAGGCGCTGCTTCGCGAAGAGGCCGAACATGCGGCCGAGGAAGAACGGCTTCGCGCCGAGGCCGAGGACGCGGTCCTCGACCCGCATCACGACGACGACGGCACCGACGATCGCCCCGAAGAACCCGAAGGCGACGACGAGGACGGCGAAAACGGCAATGGTGGTGCGACCGAGGTCGGCACCGGCTCGTCGCGCTCGCCGGTCGACGAAAGCGCCGCCGAAGAGCTTCGCAAGAAGCGTCAGGCGCTGCGTCGCCGCTACAAGATCCAGGACGTCATCCAGCGCCGCCAGGTGCTGCTGGTCCAGGTCGTCAAGGAAGAGCGCGGCAACAAGGGCGCCGCGCTGACCACCTACCTGTCGCTGGCCGGGCGTTACTGCGTACTGATGCCCAACACGTCGCACGGCGGCGGGATCAGCCGCAAGATTTCCAACGGTGCCGACCGTAAGCGGCTGAAGTCGATCATCGGCGATCTTAACCTGCCGTCGACGATGGGCCTGATCGTCCGCACCGCGGGCCTCCAGCGCACCAAGACCGAGATCAAGCGCGATTTCGACTATCTTGCCCGCCTGTGGGACGAAATCCGCGAAAAGACGCTGGCGAGCGCCGCCCCGGCCCTAGTCTATCGCGACAGCGACCTGGTGAAGCGCGCCATCCGCGACCTCTATAACCGCGATATCGACGAAGTGATCGTGGAAGGCGAGGACGGCTACAAGGCCGCGCGCGGCTTTATGAAGCTGCTGATGCCCAGCCATGTGAAGCGCGTGACCCATTATGCCGACGCCACCCCGCTGTTCCAGCGGTTCGGGGTCGAGGACCAGTTGTCGGCCATGTACCAGCCGGTCGTCCAGTTGAAGAGCGGCGGCTACCTCGTCATCAACCCGACCGAGGCGTTGGTCAGCATCGACATCAACTCGGGTCGTTCGACCCGCGAGCATAATATCGAGCAGACCGCCTTCGCGACCAACATCGAAGCGGCGCATGAAATCGCCCGCCAGCTGCGTCTGCGCGACATGGCAGGCCTCGTCGTCATCGACTTCATCGACATGGAACAGAACAGCCATGTTCGGAAGGTCGAAAAAGCGATGAAGGAGGCGCTGAAGAACGACCGCGCCCGCATCCAGGTCGGCCGCATCTCCAGCTTTGGCCTGATGGAAATGAGCCGCCAGCGCCTGCGAACCGGCGTGCTCGAAGCGTCGACCAAGGCCTGCCCCCATTGCGAAGGCACCGGCCTGATGCGCACCGCATCCTCGTCGGGCCTCAGCGCGCTGCGCATCATCGAACAGGAAGCTGCGCGCGGTCGCGGCGATCGCATCACGCTGCGCGCCGGCCGCGAAGCTGCCATCTACGTCCTCAACAAAAAGCGCGGCGAACTCGCGGAGATCGAGGAAATGTACGGCGTGTCGGTCGAAATCCTGATCGACGAGGCGTTCGAAGGCGCCAAGATGAGCGTCGACAGCAGCGGCGGCCGTCCGGTTCCCAAGATTCGTCCGGCTATCGCTCCGATCGAGGAAGATGATGACATCGCCGACGTCGACGACGAAATCGAAGACGAAGACGAAGAGCAGGAAGACCAGCGCGAGCAGCGCGCCCCGCGCGGCGACCGTGCCGAGGGCGACGATGACCGCGGATCGAGGCGTCGGCGTCGGCGTCGGCGCGGCGGTCGCGGTCGCAACCGTCGCGATGAGGAAGGCACCGATCAGCGTGACGCGACTGATGCCGCCGATTCCGACGAAGGCAGTGATACTGCTACGGAGACTGGCGAGGCTGACGAATCCCGCGAGGACGGTGAAAAATCACGTTCCCGTCGCGGTCGTCGCGGTGGTCGCAACCGGCGTCGTGGCGAGGACCGCGCCGAGCAGGCGACCGACGCGGTAGACGCCGAGATCCCGGCTGGGCCGGTTGTGGAGGAAGCACCGGTCGAAGCCGCCCCTGCCGAGGAGGAAAAGCCCAAGGCCCGCCGCCGCCCCCGCGCCCGCAAGACCGCCGAGGAGGGCACCGAGCCTGCTGCGGCGGCACCGGTCGAAGAAGTGCCGGCACCTGCTGCGGATGCAGAGGAAAAGCCGAAGCGCCGGACCCGCGCGAAGAAGGCAGCGGCGACCGAAGAACCCGTTGTCGAGGCTGCGGCCCCGGAAACCGAGACGCCGGCGGCTGAAAAGCCGAAGGCCAAGACCCGGTCACGCGCCAAGAAGACTGAAACGGCTGTTTCCGCCCCCGCGGACGAATCGCCGGGTGCCGATCTTGCGACGGCTACGTCCGCGTCCGACGAGACCGCCGAAGCAGACGGCGGTGAGCCGCGTCGGGGTTGGTGGCAGCGGACCTTCGGTTAAGCGATGATGGCGGCGTGGCCAGCGACGGACACGCCGCCTTTCATCTGTCGTTCAGCCATTTGGTGGGACAGCGGGGCATGACCCGCCAATTGATGCGTGGCGCGCGCCTTGCTGCGGCCTTCCTTCTGCTGTTCGTGGCCATGGCAAGGCCAGCGATGGCCCAGTCGCTGTTGCGCGATAGCGAAACCGAACTGCTGTTTCGCGACGTCAGCAAGCCGCTGATCGAAGCCGCGGGCCTCGATCCCAACAGCGTCCGGGTCGTCCTGCTCAACGATCCCAGCATCAACGCCTTCGTGTCGCAGGGCCAGACGGTCTACATCCACAGCGGCCTCGTCGCCGCCGCCGACAACGTCAATCAGTTGCAGGCGGTGATCGCACACGAACTGGGCCACGTCGCCGGCGGCCATTCGATCCGCATCTACGAAGGCACCGGCCGCGCCACGGCGATTTCCATCCTCAGCCTGGTGCTCGGCGCGGCGGCGATGGCGGCCGGGGCGGGCGATGCCGGGGTCGGCATCATGCAGGCCGGCCAGCAGGCCGCGCTCGGCAGCCTCCTCGCCTTCAGCCGGGCGCAGGAATCAAGCGCCGACCTTGCCGGCGCATCCTATCTTTCGAAAGCCGGGATCACCGGTCGCGGCAGCCTGGAATTTTTCAAGAAGCTGCAGAACCAGGAATTCCGCCTCGCCGTCTATGCCAAGGACAGCTACGACCGCACCCACCCTTTGTCGTCGGAGCGTATTTCGACGCTGACCGAAATCTACAAGAAGGACCCGGCCTGGAACAAGCCGATCGACGCGGCGCTGGACACGCGTTTCCAGCGGGTGAAGGCCAAGCTGGTCGGCTATGTCACGCCCGACCAGGCCGTGCTGCGCTACCCTCAAACCGACCAGACCGTGCCGGCCCATTATGCGCGCGCCTATGCCTACCACCTCGGTGCCTATCCCGACAAAGCCAATGCCGAGGCGGATGCCTTGCTGAAGGTCGCGCCCGACGATCCCTTCTTCCTTGAGCTGAAGGGCCAGATCCTGCTCGAAGGCGGGCATCCGGCAGAGGCGATTGCGCCGCTGCGCAAGGCGGTGGCCCATGCGCCCGACCAGCCGATGATCGCGGTGATGCTGGGCCATGCCCTGATCGCGACCGAGGATCGATCCAATTTCGCCGAGGCCAAGAAGGTTTTGAAGGCCGCCGTCAACCGCGACAACGACAATCCGTTCGCCTGGCTGCAGCTTGGCATCGTCTACGACCGCGAAGGCGACGCGGCCCGCGCGGCGCTGGCCACCGCCGAGCGCAGCAACCTGGAAGGCAATGACAAGATCGCCCTCACCAGCGCGCGCATGGCAATGGCCGGGTTACCAGCCGGATCGCCGGACTTTATCCGCGCGCAAGATATCGCCATGGTGTCGGAAGAAGCCGTTAAAAAGGACAAGAAGCACCGTGACCGAGACGACAACCACTAAGCCGTCGTTCGCCCCCGCCCTGCTGTCGGGCATCGTCGGGGCGGTCCTGGGCGGCGCACTCGTTCTGGTGGCCGCACCGAAGCTGGTTGGCGAACGTATCGTCCGCAGCGCGCTGACCGACCATCCCGAACTGCTGATGGAAGGCGGCGAGGCGCTGCGATCGCAGCAGTTCGCCCAATCGCTGGCGCCCATCCGCGCGTCGCTCGAAAAGCCCTATTTTTCGAGCTGGAAGGGCAGTGCGCAGCCCAAGGTCGTGATGACCTATTTCTACGATTATGCCTGCGGTTACTGCCGGCAGAGCAACCCGGATATCGAACGGCTGCTGAAGGAAAACAGCGACCTGCGCGTCGTCTACCGCGAATGGCCGATCCTCAGCCAGGCCAGTGAATATGCCGCGCGCGTATCGCTGGAAGCGTCGAAGGCCGGTCGCTTCGCCCAATATCATGATGCGCTGTACGCCGCCGGCCAGCTGACCCCCGAAAATATCGCCGCCGCCGCCAAGGCTGCCGGTGTCGCGCCCATGCCGACCGCCGATCCCGGCGTCGATGCAGAAATCCGCGGCAACTACGCCATGGCCCAGCAGCTCGGCGCGACCGGCACGCCGCTGTTCGTCATCGGCAACCAGGTCCATAACGCCGCGATCGGTTACGACGGGCTCAAGAAAGCGGTCGAGGAAGCGCGCAAGCGCAGCTGATCAGCGCGCGGCTTGGGCGACCTAACCTTCGCTGCGGCCCTTGAAGCCCTGCGCGATCACATACCATTCGCTTGAATCCTTGCGGCTGGCGGGCGGCTTGGCGTGCTTGACGGTCGTGAAGTGGCGTTTGAGCTCGGCAACGAGATTGTTGTCCGCGCCCCCCGCCAGTACCTTGGCGACATAGGATCCACCCGGGCGCAGCACTTCGGTTGCGAACAGCATGCCTGCCTCGACCAGCGCCATCGTCCGCAGGTGATCGGTCTGCTGGTGGCCGACCGTGTTCGCCGCCATATCCGACATGACGAGATCGGCATGATCGAGGCCGAGCGCCGCGCGCAACCGGTCGGGCGCATCGTCGTCCATGAAGTCCATCTGCAGGATTTCGACGCCGTCGATCGGGTCGGTTGGCAACAGGTCGATTCCCGCGATCTTCGCCGACGGTGACTTGCGGCGTACCACCTGGCTCCACCCGCCCGGCGCGATGCCGAGATCGACGACCCCCTTCACGCCCTTGAGGAAGCCGTATTTCTCGTCGAGTTCGATCAGCTTGTAGGCCGCGCGGCTGCGATAGCCTTCGGCCTTTGCCTTCTTCACATAAGGATCGTTGAGCTGCCGTTCGAGCCAGCGGGTTGAGCTGACCTTGCGCCCCTTGGCGGTGCGCACGCGCTGGCGCGGGCCGCTCCCGCCGCTCACAGCTGGTACCCGTCGCGCGCCATCAGCGAGCGTAAAATGCCTTCGCGGATGCCGCGGTCGGCGATGCCCAGCGTTTCGGCGGGCCAGATGTCGAGGATCGCTTCCAGGATCGCGCAGCCCGCCACCACCATGTCGGCGCGATCCGCCCCGATGCACGGCAGGCGCGTCCGTTCGCCATAGTCCATCTCCGCAATCATCGTCGCGATCGAGCGCATGTCGTGGACCGGGACATGCAGGCCGTCGACCAGCCTGCGGTCGTAGGTCGGCAGCGCTAGGTGAACGCTCGCCAGGGTCGTCACCGTCCCGCTGGTGCCAAGCAGCCGGATGTTGTCGCGCTCGGGCGGCAGCATTTCGACGAACCGGGCGAAGCTGCGGAAGACTCGTTCGCGCATCCGGTGGTAGGCCGCGACCCGGTCCTTGCCCTCGATCGCGTCCTTGCCTTCGCTTTCGGTCAGCGACACCACGCCCCAGGGCGCCGACCACCAGGCGCGGATGCGCGGCGCGACCTCGCCCTGCTCGATCAGCACCAGTTCGGTCGATCCCCCGCCGATGTCGAAGATCAGCGCCGGTCCGTCGCCCGGCTCCAGCAGCTTGTGGCAGCCGAGAACCGCCAGCCGCGCTTCTTCCTGCGGCGAGATGATTTCCAAGGCGATGCCCGTCTCGCGGCGGACACGTTCGGCAAATTTGCGGCCATTCACCGCGCGGCGGCAGGCTTCGGTCGCAACCGACCGGGCCAACGTGACGTGCCGACGGCGCAACTTGTCCGCGCAGATGCCGAGCGCCTCAACCGCCCGGTCCATCGACCCTTCGCTGAGCTTGCCGCTGGTCGACAGGCCCTCGCCCAACCGGACGATACGGGAAAAGGCATCGATGACCGTGAACCCCCCGTCGGACGGGCGAGCGATGAGCAGGCGGCAATTGTTGGTGCCAAGATCGAGCGCGCCGTAAACGTCGCGAGGGCCATTCCGGCCGATGGGGGCCTTACCCCGGTCCGCGGGCCCTGACGACTTCTGGCCCGGGACATTGGCGACATCCTGCGCCATATCCCCAAATTCCATTCTATCCTTCACCGTCCGCGCCATAGCGAGCGGCTGACTTGGGTCGAACTTAGCCTGAATGGACCCGACGGCGCAACCTTGACCGATGGGAGCATAAAGCGACCGGCGGCGTTGACAGGGCACGCAGGGCTTTCTAATGGCCCACCCGTCCGATCGGTGCCCGATCGTCTAATGGTAAGACTACGGACTCTGACTCCGTCAATCGTGGTTCGAATCCACGTCGGGCATCCAATTTCCCAGATTTTGAACCTTTGCCGACGAAGCGAGTTGGCAAGTCGCGTCCGGTGCCGTTAAGCCGGACGGGTTCGCCTGTCGCGTCGCGCGGATCGGTACTTTTTCCGAAAGCTGGTGGGGTGGCATGGGCAAGCGGCCGATAATTCTGCTGATGGCGGGTGCGATGGGCTGGTCTACGCCCGCCCTTGCCGAACAGCCTGTGGCGATCAGCTGGTCCGCCGCCGACCTGCGTTTCACCAAATCGTCGGCCGAGGCGCGCGCGGCCGAGCACCAGGCCGCGGCGGCAGACCTCACCGCCCAATCGCTGGCCACACTGCGCCGCCCGAACATCGACCTGTCGGCGCAACTGGTCCGCTATCAAAAGACGCTGTCGGTCGACGTCAGCTCCTTGAAAGACCAGACGCAGGGCAATCTCGACGCCTATCTCGGCGGCCTGCCGGGCCAGTTTCCGGCAGATTTGCAGGGCATCGTCCAGCAGGTCACCGACCGGATCGAGCAGGCGCTGCCGGGCCTGCTGCTGCCGATCCCCGACACGCTGAAATATCAGGCGCGCGAAACGCTGTTCCGCCCGACGATCACGGCCTTCATGCCGCTATACACCGGCGGCGCGATCCCGGCGCTGCAGAAAGGTGCCGGTGCTGCCGCTGTGGCGGCGCGCGCCAAGGCCGATGCTGACGTCAATCTGGCCCGCGTAAATCTGGCCCGCGCCTATTTCGGACAAACGCTGGCCGAGGGGCTGGAACGCACCGCCGAATCCAGCCTGGCGGCGATGGACCGCCATCTGTTCAACGCCGACGCTTTCTATCGCAACGGCGTGCTGCCCAAGGCCCGCGTGCTGGAAGTCCAGGTCGCGCGCGATGCCGCCGCCCGCAACCTTGAGCGCGCGCGGATCGACCGGCAGCGGGCCGACGACGCGCTGCAACGCATCCTTGAAATGGATGCCCCGGTCGAAGCCGCGACGCCGATGTTCGTCCACAGCAAGCCCCTGCTTCCCGTCGCCGACTACGTTGCCAGCGCGACGGGCGGCAGCCCGCGCGTCAAGGAAGCGGAAGCGACCGCCAAGGTCGCCAAGGCGGGAGTCGGACTCACCCGTTCCAGGCTGTTGCCGCAGGCCTATGCCTTCGGCGAATATTCGCTCGACCGAAAATCCGCCGCGCCGACCGAACCGGACTGGATCGCGGGCATTGGCGTGCGCTGGACGCTGTTGTCGTCGGTCGACCGGCGCAAGGCGCTGGCGGCCGCGAAAGAGCGTGAAAACGCCGCCCGCGACGGCACCGAGGTCGCGAAAAAGCTGGTGGCGACCGAAGTCAGCGACGCCTGGGCCCTGGCCGAAACCGCGCGGCGCAGTTTCCTGTCGCTCGAAAGCTCGACCGCGGCCGCGCAGGAAAATCTGCGCGTGGCGGAAATTGCATTCCGCGAAGGCGAAGGCACCGCCGCTTCAGTGATCGACGCGCGCGCTGCCTTGACCGCGGTGGAAACCCAGCGCCTCGCCGCCGCGTACGAATATGACGTCGCACTGGCAGCGTTGATGGCGGCCAGCGGGCGGATGCAGGACTATGACGCAGCGGTGGCAACCGCGGACCGGAGGATCGGGGGATGAGCGAAGAGGTTGCGGCGGCTACGGGCCAACGGCGCTGGTTGTGGGTGGTGGTCGCCGCGGTGGCTGCCTTGCTGGCGGTCGGATTGTGGCTTTCCAGCCGCCCGTCGACCCCGCGGCTGCAGGGTGAGGTCGAGGCGCGCGAAGTCAACGTTGCCAGCCGTATTGCGGGCACCGCAGGCCAACCTACGGTCAAGGAAGGCGATCGCGTCGCCGCGGGCCAGCTGCTGCTGACCCTGACCGCCCCGGCGGTCGACGCGCTGCAGCAACAGACCAATGCCACGCTGGAAACGGCGCGGGCGATCGAACAGGCTGCCAACAGCGGCGTACGGCCGGAAGACATTGCCTCGCTCAGCGCAATCTCGAAGTCCGCCGATGCGCAGGCGCGGTTGGCTGCGGTGTCGGCCCGGCGCGCGGACAATCTCTATGCGGAAGGCGTGATCGCCGCGCAGCGGCGCGACGAGGCACGAGCGCTGGCGGCAAGCACCGCGGCGCAGGCGACGGCCGCGCGGCTGCAATATCAAAAAGCTGCCGCCGGCGCGCGCGACGAGACCCGGCGTGCGGCGGCTGCACAGGTGGAATTTGCCGGTGGCGGCACCAAGCTGAGCGCCGCAATGCAGGCCGACCGCGAGATACGTGCGCCGGTCGCGGGCGAAATCGCCAAGGCGCTGATCGAGCCGGGCGAAGTCGTCGCGCCCGCCATCCCCCTGTTCCAGATCGTCGACGTCGACCGTCCGTGGGTCCGCTTGTCGGTCGGCGAAAGCGACATGACGGCGCTGCGCCAGGGCAGCACCATCAATGGCAGCATCCCGGCGCTCGGCCTTGATGGCGTGCCGTTCATGGTGAAGAGCATCGCCGCGCAGGGCGAATATGCGACCCGCAAGGCAACCCGCCAATCGAGCGGCTTCGACGAGCGCAGCTTCGAACTGAAGCTGGAGCCGGCGCGACCCGTCAAGGGGCTGCGGCCCGGCATGAGCGTCCTGTTCGACCGCATCCGATGAGCGCATTTGGCCGGGCCCTGTCGGCCGAGATCGACCATCTCGCTCGCGACCGGTGGGACCAGGCACTGCTGGTTTTGATGCCGCTGATCCTGCTCGGCCTGATGGCGGCGATGCTGCTCAGCGGGGTTCCGCGCGACCTTCCCATCGCGATCGTCGGCGGCGGCGAAACGCCCCTCGCCCGACGCTTCGTCCAAGCCATCAACGATTCCTCCGCGGTCGCCGTCGTCGCCCGGTCGCCAAGCGAGGCCGCGGGGTTGTCCCTCGTGCGGCAGGGGCGGATCGTCGCTTTCGTCGAACTGCCTGACGACATTCGACCCAATAAGTCGGCGACGGTCCGGATCAGCTACAATGCGGCCTATCTGTCGACCGGCGGGATTGCCGAATCCGCCATTTCCAAAGCGCTGGGATCGGCCGCCGTCCAGGCCATCGCCGACGCTGGCGGGGTCGGCGGCGTGACCGCGCTTCGCCTGCCCGACGCTCCGGTCTCGATCTCGATCCTGGCCAATCCCGAAGCCAGCTTCGAATGGTACCTGCAGGCGCTCGTCGACCCGGCCGTGCTGCATTTGCTGATCGCCTGTGCGACTGCGATGGCGATGGGCCGGGCCCTGACCGGCAAGTCGCTGAGCGAATGGCGCGCGCAGACCGGCGGCGGGGTCGGTGCGCTGGCCGGGAAAATGGCACCTTATGTCGCGATCGGCACGGCATGGGGCGCTGCGTGGCTGATCTGGATCGCCGGCATTCGCGGCTGGCAACCGGTCGGCAGCCTTGCCCTCATCCTGTTCGGGCAGGCCGTATTGATGGCCGCGACGGCGGCGATTTCCGCCCTGCTGGTCATCGCTAGCCGCGAAACCAGCAATGCCCTCGCGGTCTGCGCGGTCTATGCGGGGTCAGCCCTTGCCTATTCGGGCGGCAGCCTGCCCGTCCAAGGCGGCTCGCTGTTCGCGCGCGGGTGGAGCGGGTTCCTGCCCTTCACCCATTATCTCGACCTGCAGATGGACCAATGGCTCGGCGCGCCCGTCCAAGTGGCGATCCGCCAATTGCTGATCCTGTCGGTTTACATCGTCATTCCGCTAGCGTTGAGCGCCCTGCTGATGCGCCGGGAGCGGGTCTCATGAACGGCTTCCTGACCGGATTTCGCGATGCGATGACCGAGGTCTTCACGACCCGCTCGCTGTTATCGACGATGGTCGTCGCCGTGCTTTTTTACGGCTTCTACTATCCCGCGCCCTACCGTCACCAAGGCGTGGTCGACATTCCCGTGGTGGTGGTCGACGATGAAGACAGCGCAGCCACCCGAACGCTCGTCCGGGCGCTCGACGACAGCCGCGAGGTCGCGGTGGTGGCCCGGCTTGCCGACACGGCCGCCGCCGAACAGGCGGTGCGCGATCGCCGCGCGGAAGGCATCGTCCATATCGACGATGGGCTGACGCGCCGACTGCTCACAGGCAGCGGAACCGGGGGCGTGGCGGTCACCGTCAACGGCTCCTACCTGCTGCGCGCACGCGGCATCGCGGTGGCGGTCCAGAAGGCGGTCGAAAATGTCGCCGACGACCAGCTTGGCCCGGCGCTCAAATCGCTCGCCGATCGCAACCTGCCGAAAATCGAGGTGCGGCCGCTGTTCAATCCTACCACCGGCTATGCCGACTATATCTTCCCGGCCGTGTCGGTGATCATCCTGCAGCAGACGCTGTTGTTCGGCGCGGCGATGCTCGCGGGTCGCCGGCGTGCGGACGGCAGATTGCAGCAGCGCTGGAGCTGCTATTCGGGCACGCTGGCCGCATTGGCGCTGATCGGCTGTTTCGCCAGCCTCTTCTACTTCGGTCTGGTGTTCTGGATCGAGGATATGCCGCGCGGCGGAAACGTTCCGGCGCTGTTCGTGGCGGTGCCCGTTTTTTCGGTCGCGGTCGCCGCGCTGGGGCTGCTGATCGGCAGTTTCCTCGATGAAGGGGACCGGGCGATGGAACTGCTGGTGCCGACGTCGGTCGTGCTGTTCTTCCTGACCGGAACCGCCTGGCCGACCCAGATGATGCCGGCATGGGTCCAGGTCGTCGCCACGCTGTCACCCGCCACGCACGGCGTGCCACTGTTCGTCGGCCTCAACCAGATGGGTGCCAGCCTGGCCGAAGTCGCCAAACCGCTGATGGGCCTCGCAGCGCTAGCCCTCGCCTACGGCGTAGCCGCAGGGTGGCGGCTGTCGCGCATGCCGCTTGCCTCGCCGCGTTCCGGGGCGCATCAGGGGGCGGCACCAACGATCGAAAGCGCGCCATGAAGGTCATCGGCAGTTTCGTCAGCCCCTATGTCCGCAAGGTGCTGGCGGTGATGGAATTGAAGGGCATCGACTATGAGGTCGATCCCATCACGCCCTTTTTCGGCAACGACGAATTCGAACGCCTGAGCCCGCTTCGCCGCATCCCCGTCCTGATCGACGGCGACCTCGTTCTTTCCGACAGCTCGGTGATCTGCGCCTATCTGGAGGACGTCCAGCCGAACCCCGCGACTCTCCCCGCCGATATCGCAGCGCGGGCACGCGCCCGGTGGTTCGAGGAATATGCCGACACGCGCCTCGGCGACGTCTTCATCTGGGGCCTGTTCTACCCTCGCTTCGTCCATCCGATGGTGTGGGGTGAACCGTGCGACCAGGCGCGGATCGACCATAGCCTCGCCGTCGAAATTCCCCGTGAGCTCGACTATCTCGAGCGCGAATTGCCGTCAGCCGGGTGGATCTGCGGCGATTACGGCCTCGCCGACATCGCGGTCGCCAGTTTCTTCCGCAACGCGGCCTATGCGGGCTTCACGGTCGATGCCGCGCGCTGGCCGACGGTGCACGCTTTCGTCGAAAGTGCGCTGGCCCATCCGGTGATGGAGAAGCTCGGCGGCTACGAAAAAATCCAGCTGTCGACCACGATTTCGGGTCGGCGGCAGGCCTTGATCGATGCGGGCGTCCGACTGACCGCGAACACGATGGCCCAGCGCACACCCGCGAAGGGCGTCATGAGGCTTTGATCACTGGACCGACTGGGTACCCGCGATCCAATGTTCGAACCGCGTCTTCAACGACCTCTTTGAGGGAATGAAACCCGGCTCGTCGTCGCCCGGCATATGGTCGGGCTGGTCGTAGAGCGTGAGGTTGAGCGGCATCTTCGGGCGGAGCGCCTCGCGGCCGCGCATGATGTCTTCCGCGGCCGCCAGGCTGCGGTGGATATCGTCGGCGGTGAACGGCTTCATCAGGCAGCCGAGCGCGAGGTCGGGCATCGGGAAGTCCGGCGCGCGGCCCGTGACGAAGAAGCAGGGGATGTCGAAATCGCCGAGGCGGACCGCCACCGAAAAGCCGGTCGTACCGCGCGACAGCTTGAGGTCAACCAGCGCGAGATCGGGCTTGTTGGTTTCGGCCGCCTCGACCGCGCCTTCCAGGTCTTCGACCGTCGCGACGACGCGGTAGCGCGGATTGTCTTCGACCAGATATTTCAGAGTCGTCGCCAGTTGGCTGTCGTCTTCGACGATCAGGATCTTCAACACGACAAAAGGCCTCCCCTCACCTCATGCGGATAATCCAACATTCGCAAAGGGATGCTGCGCCCAAAAGAAGTCGGCGCGAATCCCCCTTGAACGTGGTTAACGTTCAAGGGAGCGGCGACTGCGGTGAACGGAAGGAAATCAGGCGCGGTAAAAGATATGCGCGCCGATTTTCTCGACCTTGGTCAGGTTGCGGCGCCATTTCGGCGCGACATAGTCGGCGTGGTACCACATCACGTCCGACGGCAGCGCGGCCATAAGTTTCTTCGACGCGATCCGCGCGACCGCCTGCGCCCGGGCCCACGCTTCGCAATTGGGGTCGATGCGCGGGAAGCGGCCCGCGCGCACGAAACTGAACTGCGCCTTCTGCTTGACCACCCCGCACCAGCTGGTCGGATATTGGGCGCTGCTGGCGCGGTTCATCACCACATTGGCGACCGCCAGCTGGCCCTGAAGGCTTTCGCCCATCGCTTCGAAATAGACCGCGGTCGCAAGGCACTGTGCCTGCTCGTCCAGCGGATCGCCCTGCTTGTTGGCTTCGACCAGCTGGTCGAGCGTCGGTGCCGGTGCGCTCACCGCGTCGGCGACCGAATCCACGGTCTGGTTGACCGACGTCGCGACCGCGCGGACGATCGGCAGGTTGTTGGCCAGCGTCTGTCCCATCGCAGCGCTCGAGCCCAGGCCGACCACAAGGGCAACGGCAGCCAGCGACTTCGCGCCGGCACGCAACAAATTGTTCAATCTTCTCTCTAACCAAGGCGGCCGACCGACCGACAGGGGGAGGCGCCATCAATGGCGCCTGCACCGTCTGCGGCAGAGTACGTCCGTCTAGCCCCGGGATCGGGCCATCCCACCTCCTGGAACGCTCGTCGATCCGCTCGCTCGTTTAAATTGCTGCGGTGCACATAAAAGGGACTGACAATCGTGCAAGTAAAGCAGGGACGAACCGAACCCATCGCGGGACGAACGACGGGAACCGATTGATTTTCCGCAATATTGGCCGCCCTTCACCACGTGCTTGAGCTAATTGCCGCGCTGCGCCATATCGCCACTTCGCAACGCAAAAGGGATGATCGATGGCCTATTGGCTGATGCGCTCCGAGCCAGACGTTTATGGCTGGAACGACCTGGTGAAGGACGGCGGGACCGAATGGGACGGGGTGCGCAACTATACCGCGCGCAATTTCCTGAAAGAGATGAAGGCCGGAGACCTCGCCTTCTTCTACCACTCGAACACCGAAAAGGCGGCGGTCGGGGTGATGGAAGTGGTGCGGGAATGGCAACCCGACGGCGAACCCAACGCCAAGGGCGAGCGCATCTGGGCCAGCGTCCGCGTCGAACCGCGCGACCCGCTGGCGAAGCCGGTGACGCTGGAAGCGATCAAGGCCGAACCACGTCTCGAAAAGCTGGAAATGCTGCGCCAGTCGCGGCTCAGCGTGACGCCGGTGCGTTCCGACGAGTGGGCGGTGATCCTCGACATGGCGGGACGTTGACCGCAGCCGTTTAACTTCACTATCGGCTCACGAAATGCGCCTTTTTCGGCCGTTTGCGTGAACTTAGTCCACGCGCAGCCTGTCCGGAGGATAGGCGAGCATGGACACCGCGACTTTTCACGGTCGTGACGTCGATCGCGCGAGCGACATCGGGAAAGTTCGACGGGTTCAAAGGAGCCGTCGATGACGGTGACACAAGATCAGCGCTGTAGGACAGCGAAAAGCGGACAGTCCGCTATGGGTGGAAATCGGACATTAGCAAATGCCCACATGCAGCCCGGCGGGTTACATGCCTCCGGCTAGACCTATGAGCAGAAGTCCGAACATCGAAAGAGAACCTGCTAGGGCAGGTATCCCCAATAGACCCTTAGCGGGTAAGGCGCTTTGGAAGTCGGCCTTTGCCTTTAGAAAACAGTAGACGACGTTCCACGCAAGCAAGAGCCAAGCAACTATCAGAAGGGCTGTCATAGCCCGATGCTACGGGCGCTATCGAATGGCCGCAATGGGTCGTTTGCCGACGTTGATCTCGGCTTACCGTCCAGTGGGAATGTCCAAAAGGGGCGGCCCACCAAGTCCTGATCAGCCTTAGCGCCGCGGCGGGCCCTTGCGGGGGCCTTTGCGGATCGGCGGGCGGTTCTTCATCGGGTGGGGGCGCGGGCCGCGGGGGCGATCGCCGCCCTGGTCGGCGGGCGGCGGGCCGTCGGTCTGGTCGATCATCAGGCCTTCGTCCTCAGGCGCGATGACGGCCTTGCTGAGCGCTTTCCTGAACGCCGGGACCGAGCGCGCCGCGACTTCGAAATAGCTTTCGCTCGCCGCGATGCGGATGGCGCCGATGTCCTGGCGCGTCAGGTGGCCGTAGCGGCAGATCAGCGGCAGCAGCCAGCGCGCTTCGGCGCGGTGGCGGCGGCCGGCGTTGATGCGGAACCAGGTCGACCCTTCGAAGCCCGGACGCGGACCGGCGTCGCGCTGCGGCGCGTCGCGGCCACCGCTGACCAGGATGTCTTCGGGCGCGGGCAGGTCGGTCTTCAAGGTGCGGACGAGCGCGGCGGCGATTTCCGCCGGGGTCAGCGTCGCCATCAGCTGGTCGGCGAAGGCGCGATCGTCATCGTCCATCTCGACCGGCTGGGTCAGCTGTTCGAGCAGGCGGGCGCGGTCGCGGCTGCGGATTTCCTCGGGCAGCGGCGGGTCGATCCATTCGGGCGTGATCTTGGCCTGGCGCAGCAGCGCTTCGACATTGCGACGACGGCGGAACGGCACCAGCAGGACGGCGGTGCCCTTGCGGCCCGCGCGGCCGGTGCGGCCCGAGCGGTGCTGCAGCGCTTCCGGATCGCGCGGCAGTTCGACGTGGATGACGAGGCCGACCGAGGGAAGGTCGATGCCGCGCGCAGCGACGTCGGTGGCGACGCAGACGCGGGCACGACCGTCGCGGAGCGCCTGCAGCGCATTGTTGCGTTCCGACTGGCTATGTTCGCCCGACAGCGCGACGACCTGGAAGCCGCGCTCGTTAAGCAGCGCGTGAAGGCGGCGGACCGCGTCGCGGGTGGCGCAGAACAGGATCGCGGTTTCGGCTTCGTGGAAGCGCAGCAGGTTGACGACCGCATGTTCGATGTCGGTCGGGTTCACGCTCACGCATTGGTAGGCGATGTCGGCGTGGCTTTCGCCCTGCGCGATGGTTTCGATGCGCAGCGAATCCTTCTGGTAGCGCTTGGCCAGCGCCTGGATCGGGCGCGGCATGGTCGCCGAGAACAGCAAGGTGCGGCGGCCTTCCGGCGTCGCATCGAGGATTTCCTCCAGCTCTTCGCGGAAGCCCATGTCGAGCATCTCGTCGGCTTCATCGAGCACAACCACGCGCAGCTCGCTAAGATCGAGCGCGCCGCGCTCAAGATGGTCGCGCAGGCGCCCCGGGGTGCCGACGACGATATGCGCCCCGCCCTGCAGCGCGCGGCGTTCCTTCATCGGGTCCATGCCGCCGACGCAGGTGACGATGCGCGCGCCGGCCTTGGCGTAAAGCCATTGCAGTTCCTTGCCGACCTGCAGCGCCAGTTCTCGCGTCGGGGCGATGACCAGGCCCAGCGGCAGATGGCTCCACGGCACCCGCTCGCCCTCGATCAGCTGGCCCGCCATGGCGAGGCCGAAGGCGACCGTCTTGCCCGACCCGGTCTTGGCCGACACGACGAGATCACGGCCGTGCGCCTCTTCCTCGACCACCGCCGACTGGACGGTGGTGAGCGTGTCATAGCCGCGCTCGTCGAGGGCGGCGGCAAGGGTCGGGTGGACGTTGGGGTTGGTCATAAAATTCATTTCTTCAAATGGCGTTGCCGCCACGGGGAGTAAATCCCCGTGACGTCGATCGGTTCTCGTTTCACTCGGCCGTCGTCCGGCCTTGCGCGTCTCTTCGCGCTGCTCCGGCGGCCCTTCGTGCCGGCGTCGCTACGCTCGGCGCGCTACGGCTTACGCGTTCTCGAGCTTGCGCGATTCCCGCTTACGCTCGTGCGGATCAAGGTGACGCTTGCGCAGGCGAACGACCTTCGGGGTCACTTCGACAAGCTCGTCGTCCTGAATATAAGCGATGGCCTGTTCCAGGCTCATCTTGCGCGGCGGGGTCAGGCGAATGCCTTCGTCCTTGCCCGACGCGCGGAAGTTGGTCAGCTGCTTGGACTTGAGCGGATTGACCTCAAGATCCTGCGGCTTGGCATTTTCGCCGATGATCATGCCCTGGTAGAGCATGTCGCCGGGCGAGATGAACAGCACGCCGCGATCTTCCAGCGCGTTGAGCGCATAGGCGACCGCCGCGCCCTGCTCCATCGAGATCAGCGCGCCATTCTGGCGACCGTCGATCTTGCCCTTGTGCGGACCGTATTTTTCGAACAGCCGGTTCATGATGCCGGTGCCGCGAGTGTCCGACAGGAATTCGCCGTGATAGCCGATCAGGCCGCGCGACGGGGCGCTGAAGGTCAGGCGGGTCTTGCCGCCGCCCGACGGGCGCATGTCGGTCATTTCCGCCTTGCGCATCGCCATCTTGTCGATGACCGTGCCCGAAAATTCGTCATCGACGTCGACGACGACGGTTTCATAGGGCTCTTCGCGGCCGTCGGGACCGTCGCGGAACAGCACGCGCGGACGCGAGATGCCGAGTTCGAACCCTTCGCGGCGCAGCGTTTCGATAAGCACGCCAAGCTGGAGTTCACCGCGACCGGCGACTTCGAACGCTTCGCCGCCGGCGGTTTCGCTGACGCGGATCGCGACATTGCCTTCGGCTTCACGCTCCAGGCGTTCGCGGATCACGCGGCTCTGCACCTTGTCGCCGTCCTTGCCGGCGAAGGGCGAATCGTTGACCGCGAAGGTCATCGACAGCGTCGGCGGGTCGATTTCGCGGGCGTGGAGCGGTTCGCTGATCTGCGGGGTGCCGATGGTGTTCGACACGGTCGCCTTTATCAGGCCGGCGATGGCGACGATGTCACCCGCCTTGGCCGACTGCACCGGCACGCGCTCAAGGCCTTCGAACGCGAACAGCTTCGACACGCGGCCGTCTTCGACGACCTTGCCGTTGACGTCCATCGCGCGGATGGGATCGTTGACGTTGAGCGTGCCGCTTTCGATGCGGCCGGTCAGGATACGGCCGAGGAAGTTGTCGCGATCGAGCAAAGTCGCCAGCATCTTGAACTCGGCTTCGGTGTCGAGGCCGGGATCGGGCACATGGCCGACGATGGTTTCGAACAGCGGGGTGAGGTCGCCGTCGCGGACCGTGTCTTCCTTGCCGGCATAGCCCGCGCGGCCCGAGGCGTAGAGCACCGGGAAATCGAGCTGGTCGTCGTTGGCGTCGAGGTTGAGGAACAGTTCGAACACTTCGTCCAGCACTTCGGCCGGGCGCGCGTCGGGGCGGTCGATCTTGTTGACGACGACGATCGGACGCAGGCCGAGGCCAAGCGCCTTACCGGTCACGAACTTGGTCTGCGGCATCGGGCCTTCGGCGGCGTCGACCAGCAGGATGACGCCGTCGACCATGCTGAGGATGCGCTCCACCTCCGCGCCGAAGTCGGCGTGGCCGGGGGTATCCACGATGTTGATGTGCGTGCCGTTCCATTCGACGCTGGTGCACTTTGCGAGAATCGTGATCCCGCGTTCCTTTTCGAGATCGTTCGAATCCATCGCGCGTTCTTCGACGCGCTGGTTTTCGCGGAAGGTGCCCGATTGGCGGAAAAGCTGGTCGACGAGCGTGGTTTTGCCATGATCGACGTGCGCGATGATCGCGACGTTACGCAGGTTCATTATCGATGTCCGTGAATTAGAGTTGGCGCGC
This sequence comes from Sphingomonas jaspsi DSM 18422, assembly GCF_000585415.1. Lineage (NCBI taxonomy): Bacteria > Pseudomonadati > Pseudomonadota > Alphaproteobacteria > Sphingomonadales > Sphingomonadaceae > Sphingomonas > Sphingomonas jaspsi. Next base: position 2,272,188 of record NZ_KK073876.1, read on the forward strand.
CCCTACAGCAAAGCGCGCGATGCTGCAATGCAGCGACGGCCGATTAGCGCGGCAGGCGTTCCAATATTTCGATCCCGCGTTCCAGCGCGCGCAGCTCGCTCGACGCCAGTTTTGCGAGGCGGCCCTGGAGGCTGCCGTCGGCGGCGGCTGGCTGCTGCATCAGGCGGCGTCCCTCGTCCGTCAGGCGCAGCTGGAGGCGGCGGCGGTTTTCGGGGTCTGCCTGTCGTTCGACCAGACCCTGTCGCACCAGCGCGTCGATTGCGCGGCTGACCGCGGGTGCGCCGCGCCCGACATGGTCGGCGACCTGGTTGAGCGTTGCCGGCGCCCTGGCGTCGACGGCGGCGAGGAGGTCGCGCTGCTGGCCCATCGCCTTGGCGGCCGCGGTGTCGCCGCCGAGCTGTTCGACCAGTCTTGCGAAGCGCGACGCTATGGTCGCCGGTGTTGCGTTCCCCCACATGAAGTTGAAGCTATCAAAGTTTTCGCATTTGGCAAATTTGTGAGCTAGCAAGAGTCATGAGCCAGCGCACCGCCCTGCCCCGTACCGTCTGGATCCTGGGGATCGTCAGCCTGCTGATGGACCTGTCGAGCGAGATTTATCACGCGCTGTTGCCGGCGTTCCTGACGGTCACGCTGGGCCTGCCGGTGGCGGCGATGGGCGCGCTGGACGGGGTTGCCGAAGCGACCGCCAACATGGCCAAGCTGGTCAGCGGGCGGCTGAGCGACCGGCAGGCCAAGCGAAAGCCGTGGGTCCTGCTGGGCTATGGCATGGCAGCGCTGTCGAAGCCGCTGTTCCCGCTGGCGCAGGGCGTCATCCCGGTGCTCGGCGCGCGGTTCGTGGACCGGATCGGCAAAGGGATCAGGGGAGCACCGCGCGACGCCATGATCGCCGACGAAACGCCGCCCGAACTGCGCGGCGCGGCCTATGGCCTCAGGCAATCGCTCGACACCGTCGGCGGATTCCTGGCGCCGATCCTGGCGGTCGGGCTGATGATCTGGCTGGCGAACGACATCCGGACGGTGTTCTGGATCGCGGTGGTGCCGGCGATCCTGTCCTTCCTGTTCGCCGCGACGATGCTGCACGAAACCGCGACCGGGCAGCCCATGCCGAAGGCGAAAATGGCGTTCGCCGGATTTCGGCGCTTAAGCGAACCGGTCAAGCGGCTGCTCGGCATCGGCTTCCTGTTCGGGGTCGCGCGCTTTTCGGAAAGCTTCCTCATTCTGAAGGCGATGGACGTGGGCCTGAGCGCACAATGGTCGCCGCTGGTGCTGGCGCTGTTCAGCCTCGCCTACCTACTGCTCGCTTATCCGGCAGGCGCGCTTAGCGACAAGGTATCGCCGCGCACCCTGCTGCTGGCGGGGATCGGTGTCCTGATCGGGGCCAATATGTTGCTGGCCGAAGCGACCAGCATCTGGGTGGTCGCGATCGGCGTGGTGCTATGGGGCGCGCACATGGCGCTGACCCAGGGCATCTTCAGCCGGATGATCGCCGACGCCGCCCCTGACGATCAGCGCGCGACGAGTTTCGGCGCATTCTTTTTCGTCAGCGGCATTGCCGCGCTGATCGCGAGCCTGGCCGCGGGCCTGTTGTGGGATCGAGACGGGCCCGCGATGACCTTCATGGCGTCGAGCGGCGCGGCAGCGATCGCAGGCGCGATGCTGTTCCTGCTGCCCGACAAGGCGCTGAAGACCGACTAGCGTCGGAAGGGCGGCATCCGTCCCGCAGTTGCGTCGCGGTCGACGAACATATGCTTGAGCGCCCCGCCGACGTGAAGCACGAACAGGCCGATCATGGCGAAGGCCAGCGGTTCGTGCACCTCGCCGATGTCCGGGGTCGGAATGGTCGGGAATTTGAGGCCGCCGACGAGGTCGGTCATCGCGCCGCCCTTCGACACCAGCATCAGGCCGGTGAGCGGAAGCGCGAACAGCAGGACGTAGAACAGGCGGTGCGTCCAAGTCGACACCGTCTGTTCCCACTGCGGCATCGTCGCCGGATAAGCGGGCGGCGGGTTCTTCAACCGCACCGCCAGCCGCACGATTGCCAGCAGCAGCAGCGCGACGCCCACCGACTTGTGGAGCGTGAACAATTGCGCCCGTTCCGGGCTGCCCTTCGGATAGTCGCCGAATTCGAACCCAAGGTAGACCTGCCAGATGATCAGCGCGGCACTGAGCCAGTGGATAGCGGCCGTCGCGGTTGAGTAGCGCCCCATCTTGTCGTCGGCGGTCAGGATGTCGTCGGCCATATTTGGTCACTCCACTGGGATCGGGATCAATCCCATTTGTTACCTGTCGCGCGCCACGCCGCAAGTCCCAGCCCGGCAGCCCCGGCAACGGCACCCGCGAAGGCCACCGCGAGGATGAGCCACTCACCCCATTGCGGCCATGGGTCATCGCCGAACAGGAACAGCCAAGCGACCCCCGCCGCGCCGCCGCCAAAGGTGATCAGCCCCGCCCAGCCGCCAATCCCGGCGGCCAGGGCGGTTAGCAGGATGCGAAGCCAGCGCGGCATCGGTTAGCGGGTGAACTTCTCGCCCTTGGCGGCCTTGTCGAGCAACAGCTGGCTGAAGCTGAAGTCGCTGCCCATGCGCGCTTCCTGCGCCTTCAGGCCGTCGACGATCTTCTGCAGCCCTTCGGTGTCGGCCCAGAACATCGGGCCGCCGCGGTAGACCGGCCAGCCATAGCCGTAGATCCAGACGACATCGATGTCGGACGCGCGCTGGGCCATGCCCTCTTCGAGGATTTTCGCGCCCTCGTTGACCATGGTGTAGAGCGTGCGCTGGACGATTTCCTCGTCGCTGATCTCGCGGCGCTCGATCCCCTTCTTGGCCGAGAAGTCCTCGATGATCTGCTGTACGACCGGCGAGGGCGTCGGGCGACGCTTGTCGTCATAATCGTAGAAGCCAGCGCCCTTCTTCTGGCCCCAGCGGTCGATCGCGCAAAGCGCGTCGCGCAGCGTTTCGATGCGGGTCGGGTCGCGATGCCAGCCGATGTCGACACCGGCCAGATCGCCCATCTGGAACGGGCCCATCGGCATGCCGAAATCGACATGAACCTTGTCGATCTGCGCCGGGGTCGCGCCTTCCAGCAGCAGCTTTTCCGCCTCGCGGTGGCGCGGGATCAGCATGCGGTTGCCGATGAAGCCGTAGCAAACGCCCGCGACCACGGCGACCTTCTTGATCCGCTTGGCGAGCTGCATCGCGGTGACCAGCACGTCGTCGGCGGTCTTGGCGCCGCGGACGACTTCCAGCAGCTTCATCACGTTGGCGGGCGAGAAGAAGTGCAGGCCGACCACGTCCTGTGGGCGGCTGGTGACCGCTGCGATCTCGTCGATGTTGAGGTAGCTGGTGTTGGAGGCAAGGATCGCGCCCTGCTTCACCGTGGCGTCGAGCTTGGTGAAGATTTCCTTCTTCACATCCATATTTTCATAGACCGCTTCGATGACGAGGTCGCAGTCCGCGAGCGCGCCGAAGTCGAGCGTGGGCGACAGCAGTCCCATCGCGCCTTCGACCTGCTCGGTCGTGAAGCGGCCCTTGGCAGCGCTCGCTTCGTAATTCTTGCGGATGACGCCGGTGCCGCGATCCAAGGCTTCCTGCGCCATTTCGACGATGGTCACGGGGATGCCGGCCGACAGGAAGTTCATGGCGATGCCGCCGCCCATCGTGCCCGCGCCGAGCACACCCACCTTGTTGATGGCGCGCGGCTTCACGTCGTCGGCGATGCCGTCGATCTTCGACGCCTTGCGCTCGGCGAAGAAGAAATATTGCTGCGCCTTGGCCTGGATACCGCTCATCAGTTCCATGAACTTGGTGCGTTCGACGTTGACGCCCTCAGCGTACGGCAGCTTGGTAGCGGCCTCGATGCACTGGATGTTGGCTTCCGGGGCGTCGAAACCCTTGAACTTGCGCGCGTTGGCCTTGCGGAAATCGTCGAACACCGAAGGATCAACGCTGCTGACCTTGTCCTGCTTGGCTGACGAAATCGGCAGCGGGCGGATGTCCTTCACCTCTTCAGCAAAAGCGACGGCATGCTGCAGCAGGTCGCCTTCGATGATGCGGTCGATAAGGCCCGCGGCCGACGCTTCCTTGGCGCTAATCATCTTGCCGGTGGTGGCCATTTCGAGCGCCAGCGGGACGCCCGCGACGCGCGGCAGGCGCTGCGTGCCGCCTGCGCCGGGGAGGATGCCGAGCTTCACTTCCGGAACGCCGAATTTCGCGGTCGGCACGGCGACGCGGTAGTGCGAGGCCAGCGCCACTTCGAGCCCGCCGCCGAGCGCGGTGCCGTGGATCGCCGAAACGACCGGCTTCGAGCAGCCTTCGATGATGTCGACGACGGTCGGAAGCATCTGTTCAAACGCCTTGGGCGTGCCGAATTCGCTGACGTCGGCGCCGGCGAAGAAGGTCTGGCCGACGCAGGTGATTACCACCGCCTTGACCGCGTCATTGGCCTCCGCCTCCGCGATAGCGGCGACCAGGCCCTGGCGCACCGCCAGGCCGAGCGCGTTCACCGGCGGGTTGTTGCTGGTCACGACCAGGATGTCGTGGTGAAGCTGGGTGGAGATGGGGCTGTCGGTCATATTACTCTCCGAAAAATCAGATAGCCGTGCGGCCATAGGCTTGAAGGTTGACGGGGTGCGTCGAGGACAGGCCGCCGTCGACGACCAACGCATGGCCGTTGACGTAGCTGGACTCGTCCGACGCGAGGAACAGGGCGGCGTTGGCGATTTCGATCGGCTGTCCGCCGCGTTTCAAAGGATTGAGGTGGCCGAGCTTGTCCTCCTGCCCCTTGGCGCGGGCGCGGTCGTAGACGAATTCGGTCATGCCGGTTTCGATGAGGCCGGGGCAGATGGCGTTGACGCGGATGTTGCTGCCGGTGAGCTGCTGCGCGCCCAAGCGGACGAGGTTGATCACCGCCGCCTTGGACGCGGTGTAGGCCGGGCCGCCCGCGCCGCTGCGCAGGCCGGCGACGCTGGCGGTGGCGATGATCGAGCCGCCACCACGCGGTTTGATGGCGGGGGCAGCGTGCTTGATGGCGAGGCCGACGCTGGTGACGTTGACACGCAGGATTTCCGCCCAGTCTTCCTCGGTCTGCTCGAAGATAGAAGCGAGGCCGCCGCTGATCCCGGCATTGGCGTAAAAGATATCGAGGCCGCCGTGCTGCGCCACCGTGTCGGCGACCAGCTGTTCGATGTCGGCCTCGCGCGCGGCGTCGCAGGTGACGTCGGCGCCCTTCAGGTCCGCGCCCACCACAGCCGCGCCTTCGCGGCGGAACAGGTCGACGGTGGCCTTGCCGATGCCGCTACCGGCGCCGGTGACGATGGCGATCTTGCCCGCCAACCTCACAGGCCGACCCCGATGGTGCTGCCGCCGTCGACGATCATCGCCTGGCCGGTCATGAAGGTCGACGCATCGCTGGCGAGGTAGACCGCCGCGCCGGCGATCTCGCGCGGTTCGCCGATGCGGCGAAGCGGGGTGCCGCGCGTGACCATCTTCAGCGTGTCGGGATTTTCCCATAGCGCGCGGGCGAAGTCGGTCTTCACCAGCCCCGGCGCGATGCAATTCACGCGCACGCCCTTCGGCCCGAATTCAGCGGCGAGGTTGCGCGCCAGCTGAAAGTCGGCGGCCTTGGAGATGTTGTACGCGCCGATCACGGTCGAACTGGTCAGCCCGCCGATCGACGACACGATGACGATCGAGCCCTTCTCGCGCTCCAGCATTTCCGGCGCGACCATCGAAATCAGCCAGTGATTGGCGATGACGTTGTTTTCCAGGATCTTGCGGAACTGGTCGTCCTCGATCCCCGCCATCGGGCCATAATAGGGGTTGGACGCGGCGTTGCAGACGAGGATGTCGATGCGCCCCAGTTGACGGCGGGTTTCGTCGACGAGATGCTGTAGCGCTTCCTTGGCCGAGATGTTGGCGGCGATGGCGACGGCGGTGCCTTCGCCATGCTTCGCGTTGATCTCTGCCGCCGTTTCGTCGCAGGCGTCCTGCTTGCGGCTGGATATAACCACCTTCGCGCCCTGTTCGGCCATCGCCTCGGCGATCGCCTTGCCGATCCCGCGCGAGGAGCCGGTGATGATGGCGACGCGGCCGGTGAGGTCGAACAGGCTCATGCCAGCGCCTCGGCGTGCTTGGCATATTCGATCAGCGCGATGGCGCGGTTATGCACTTCGTCCGGGCCATCGGCGAAACGCAGGGTTCGGATGCCGGCCCAGCTCGCCGCCAGCGGCGTGTCCTGCGAAACGCCCGCGCCGCCGAACGACTGGATCGCGTCGTCGATCACCTGCAGCGCCATGCGCGGCGCCTTGACCTTGATCATCGCGATCTCGGCCTTGGCCGCCTTGTTGCCGACCTTGTCCATCATGTCGGCGGCCTTGAGGCACAGCAGCCGCGTGCAATCGATTTCGATCCGCGCTTCGGCGACGCGCTGTTCCCACACGCTATGGTCGGCGATGCGCTTGCCGAAGGCGACGCGCGATTGCAGGCGCTTGACCATCAGTTCCAGCGCTTCCTCCGCCGCGCCGATGGTGCGCATGCAATGGTGGATGCGGCCCGGACCCAGGCGGCCCTGCGCGATTTCGAACCCGCGGCCTTCGCCGAGCAACATGTTCGAGACCGGGATACGGACGTCCTTCAATTCGATTTCCATGTGACCGTGCGGCGCGTCGTCGTAGCCATAGACGCTGAGGAAGCGCTTGATGGTGATGCCCTTGGCGTCCATCGGCATCAACACCATCGATTGCTGCTGGTGCTTGCGCGCTTCGGTATCGGTCTTGCCCATCAGGATGGCGACCTTGCAGCGCGGATCGCCCGCGCCCGACGACCACCATTTGCGCCCGTTGATGACATAGTCGTCGCCGTCGCGGTCGATGCGGCATTCGATGTTGGTCGCGTCCGAGCTGGCCACGCCCGGCTCGGTCATCAGGAAGGCCGAGCGGATCTCACCGCGCATCAGCGGCGCGAGCCACTGGTCCTTTTGCTCGCGGGTGCCATAGCGATGCAGCACTTCCATATTGCCGGTGTCGGGCGCGGAGCAGTTGAAGACCTCCGCCGACCACAGGATGCGGCCCATTTCCTCGGCGCACAGCGCATATTCGAGATTGGTGAGCTGCTCGCCCTCGAACGGAAAGCTTTCGTCTACATGCTGGAGTGCGCCGCCGGGCGGCATGAACAGGTTCCACAGGCCGGCCTTCTTGGCGACCGGCTTCAAATCCTCGATCAGCGAAATCGGCTGCCAGCGGTCGCCCTCGTCGATCTGCTTTTTATAGTCCGCGACTCGCGGGCGGACATGCTCGTCGATGAAGGCCTTCACGCGGCTTTTGAAAAAAGCCTGCCGTTCCGTAAGGTCAAAGTCCAACCATCCACTCCCTGTTTGCGGCTGCGATCGGTCTCGCTTGAAAACCGGCTAGGACGGCGGCGCGCGAAGGGCAAGGGCAAGGCGGGTGGAACGGGTTTGGCAAACGACGGTTGAAGGATGATGCGCCGCCAAATCCCGATCCTCGCCGCCTTCCTGATGACCAGCGCCTGCCAGGTAAACCAGCAGGCCAACGACAATATGGTGGTCGAAGACACGGAGGGCGGCAACGCGCTGCCCGCAAACGACGCCATGGCGTCAGCCAATTTCGTCGACCCCAACGTCCCTCCCCCACCGCACATGGACCCGGATGCCCCGCCCCCCGCCGCCGAGAATACGGCTCAGGGTGCGGTGCGGAGAGCGTTGGAATATTGCGACGCGCTGGCCACCCGGCGCTTCGGCGATGCGTATCGGCTGTGGAGCGATAACGGACGGGCGAGCGGGCTGACCGAGGCCGAATTCACCGCCAAGTCCGCCGATGTGAAGGTCAGTGACTGTCAGTTCGGCGAGACCGGACCCATGGAAGGCGCGGCTGGGTCGATCTACATCGAAGTCCCGACCACCATTCGCGGTACGACCAAGGCCGGCCGGCCGCTCCGCATCGAAGGGCCGATCATCCTGCGCCGCGTCAACGACGTGGATGGGTCGACGGCCGAGCAACGGCGATGGCATATCGCCCGGGCCGAATTCCCCAACCTGTAAGGACGCTAGGGAAAGCCGCGCTTTTCCAGTTGCCATTGACGACCTTTCCCGACGGGCCAACATTGGCGCCTGAGGAGAGGATTCGATGAGCGATCTTGAGGCATTCCGCGCCAACACCCGCGCCTGGCTGGACGCCAACTGCCCGCCCGAAATGCGCGAGCCGATGAAGGGCGAAAAGGACATTTGCTGGGGCGGCCGTCACTTCACCTTCCAGAACGAAGCGCAGAAGCGCTGGATGGAGGTGATGGCGGAGCGCGGCTGGACCGTCCCCGACTGGCCGAAGAAATATGGCGGCGGCGGACTTTCGCCGGCGGAATCGAAGATCCTCAAAGAAGAGATGGCGTCGCTCGGCTGTCGCCCGCCGCTGACCAGCTTCGGCATCTCGATGCTCGGCCCGGCGCTGCTGAAGTACGGCAACGAAGCGCAGAAGAAGAAGTATCTCACCGAGATCGCGCGCGGTGAGATCCGCTGGTGCCAGGGCTATTCGGAACCCGGCGCGGGCAGCGACCTTGCCGGCCTTGCGACCAAGGCGGAAGACAAGGGCGACCATTACCTCGTCAACGGCCAGAAGGTGTGGACCAGCTATGCCGACCAGGCCGACTGGATCTTCTGCCTCGTCCGCACCTCGACCGAGTCCAAGCATGGCGGCATCAGTTTCCTGCTTTTCGACATGGAAAGCGAAGGGGTTTCGACCAAGCCGATCCTGCTGATCAGCGGCTACAGCCCCTTCTGCGAGACCTTCTTCGACGATGTGAAGGTGCCCAAGGACCAGTTGGTCCATGAAGAAAACAAGGGCTGGGACGTCGCCAAATATCTCCTCGGCCACGAACGCGAGATGATCAGCGAAATGGGCCTTGGCGGCGGCGCGGGCAGTTCGACGCTGGGCACCGCGCTTGGCGGGGTCGACGACCCCTATCTCAAGGCCGAGATCGCCGCGTTCGATGTCGATGCCCTGGCCTTCGCGGCGATGAGCGAGCGCTTCATCGACCAGCTGAAGGCGGGCGAGGCGCACCCCGCCCTCCCTTCGATGATGAAATATGCCGGGACCGAGCTGAACAAGAAGCGGCACGAGCTGGTGATGGCCGGCGGCGGGTCGAACGCGCTGGAGTGGGACAGCGAACGCTCGCGCGGCGGCAAGGCGGCGCGCGACTGGCTGCGCACCAAGGCCAATTCGATTGAGGGCGGGACGAGCGAAGTCCAGCTCGGCATCGTCGCCAAGCACATCCTTCGCCTGCCGGGAGCGTAAGATATGATGACCCTGACCGACGACCAGCGGATGCTGGCCGATACCGTCGCCCCCTTCATGGCCGACGAAGGCGCGATTTCAAAGCAGCTGCGCCACTGGCGCGACATCGGCTGCAAGGACGGCTTTGGTCATGGGCTGTGGAAGCAGCTGGCCGAACTCGGCCTGACCGGGATCATCGTTCCGGAAGCGCAAGGCGGCGCGGGGCTGGGCCAGGTCGAGGCCAACCTCGTGCTCGAAGAGATTGGCAGGAACCTCACCCCCTCGCCGTTTTTGACGACCGCGGTTGCAGCGGTGCGGGCGCTCGAAGGCTCGGCGCAGGCCGACCGCTGGTTCCCGGGCATCGTCGCGGGCGACACGGTCGCGGCGCTGGCGATCGACGAAGGTCCGCACCATGCCCCGGCGGCGGTGGCGCTGGAAGCCAAGCGGTCGGGCAACGGCTTTTCGCTCAGCGGTGCCAAGCAGTTCGTCGTCCATGGCGCCAGCGCCGACGTCATCCTGGTTGCCGCCCGCACGGCCGGGTCGGCCGGTGAGACCGACGGGATCACGCTGTTCGCCGTTCCGAAGGACGCGGCGGGCATGACGGTAGAGAATGTTGCGTTGACCGACGCGAGCAAGGCCGCGCGCCTGACATTCGACGGCTGTGCGGTCGATGCCGACGCGGTCGTGGGCGAGGTCGATGGCGGCTGGGCGCCGCTGTCGCGCGCGCTCAATGCCGGGCGCGCAGGCGCGGCGGCGGAGTTGGTCGGCGTCGCGGCGGGATCGGCCGAGATGACCTTCGACTATTTGAAGCAGCGCAAGCAGTTCGGCCGGCTGATCGGCGAGTTCCAAGCGCTGCAGCACCGCGCCGCGCACCTGTATGGCGAAATCGAGATCGCCCGGGCGGCGGCGCTGAAGGCGGCGCAGCTGCTCGACGCAGGCGACACCAAGGCCGAGTTAATGGTCGCGGTGGCCAAGGCCAAGGCGGGCAAGGTCGCGCGCCTGTCGGTGCAGGAAGGCGTGCAGATGCACGGCGGCATCGGCATGACCGACGAACATGACATCGGCTTCTACATGAAGCGGCAGGCGGTGCTGGACGAACTGTTCGGCAGCCCGCGCTTCCATTCCGCCGAGGTGGCGAGGCTCAGCGGCTATTAAGGCCGTTCGAGCAGGAAATTGATGCGCGCGGCGGCGATCGGCTTGGCGCGGTCGCGCTGCCAGGCGACGGCCTCGACATTGGCGATGCGGTTGCCCAGCCGTTCGACAATCGCTTCGGCATAAGTGTCGGTCGGGGTCCCGCCGCGCATATAGTCGACGGTGACGGTCGTCGGTTTCTTGACCACCGCCGGGTCGCCGATCGCCCGTTCGAGCGAACTGAAGGCGGCGAATTCCAGCAAGCCCGCGATCGCGCCGCCGTGGAGGAAGCCGGGACGGCCGACCACATCGTCGTGAAACGGCATCAGGTAGCGAACGGAATTGCCCAGGTCTTCGATCCGGAGGTCGAGCAGGCGGGCATAGGGCGGAAGGTCAGTCACGCCACCGCCCTAGCGGACGATGGGCGGCGCGTCAGCCCTTGGTCTTGTAGCCGCAGATGATGCCGAGGACGAAGGACGTGAACAGGGCAAGCGACACCCGGCCGTTCGGGTCCGACCAGTGGAAATAGTCCGCCCCCCATCCGAACAGGGCGACAAACATCATTGCGGCCAGTGCGACCATCGAAACCCCCACTCCGGCCGAACGAGATTCGACCGGGACGCATGCTGGCAGCCGATGGTAAATAAAGCGTGAAGCTTGCCCGCCGGGCAATTGGTCGCCATAGGGGCGCCAAACCTGCCCCAGCGAAAGGCCGACCCATGAAAGCGCGTGTGTTCGTGACCCTCAAGAACGGCGTCCTCGACCCGCAGGGAAAGGCGATCCATCACGCGCTGGAAGGCCTTGGATTCGGCGGCGTGAATGACGTCCGCGCAGGCAAGCTGATCGAGCTCGACCTCGCCGACGGAACCAGCGACAGCGACATCGAAGAAATGTGCCGCAAGCTGCTGGCCAACACGGTCATCGAAAATTTCAAGATCGAACGGGCCGCCTGATGCAGGCCGCGGTCATCGTCTTCCCCGGTTCCAACTGCGACCGCGACCTTGCCGTCGCCATCCGAGACGTAACCGGCAAGGCGCCGGCAATGGTCTGGCATCGCGAGAGCGAGCTTCCCGCGGGCACCGACCTCATCGCTATTCCCGGCGGATTTTCCTACGGCGACTATCTTCGGTCTGGCGCGATGGCCGCGCGATCGCCGATCATGAAGGCGGTGGTCGAAGCGGCCGGCAAGGGCGTTCCCGTGCTGGGCATCTGCAACGGCTTCCAGGTGCTGACCGAAACCGGCCTGCTGCCCGGCGCGCTGATGCGCAATGCGGGGCTGCATTTCGTCTGCCGCACGGTCGGCCTGAAGGTCGAAAACAGCCAGTCGATTTTCACCGCGCGCTACCAATCGGGCGAACAGATCGGCATCCCGGTCGCGCACCACGACGGCAATTTCCAGGCCGACGCCGAAACGCTTGACCGGCTGGAAGGCGACGGCCGGGTCGCGTTCCGCTACACCGAACAGGTCAACGGATCGGCCCGCGACATTGCCGGCGTGCTCAATGCACAGGGCAATGTGCTGGGCATGATGCCGCACCCCGAACGGGTGATCGAAAATGCGCACGGATCGACTGACGGCCGCCGCCTGTTCGAAGGTTTGCTCGAAGCCGTCGCCTAACGGGCGGTCCGTGCCGGGCGGTCGCTCGACAGGCGAAGCAGCGTGCCATTGTGATCTTCGACGATCAGGACCGATCCATCGGCCAGCTCCAGCAATGCCACCGGCGCCCCCTGGGGACGTAGGCCGGTCACTGCCTTCCAGCCGCTGACGATGTCGCGCAGGGCGCCGATCGGACGGCCGCTGCGATCGATCGGCAGGCTGACCAGTCGATGCCCCGCGGCGCGATATCCATGGAAGGCGATCAGCAATTTGCCCTTCAGGCCGCGTAGCCGCTCGCCGCGATAGACCAGCATCGAAAGCGGCGCGGCATGGGGCGGAAGCAGCATCGCGGGCGCATCGAACCGCTTGCAGTCCGCCTTCGGGAATTCGGGGCTGGGCCGGCCTAGGTCAAAGCAATAAGGCCAGTCGAACCGGCTGCCGCGATGCACGCGGAGCAGGACGTCGTGGGGAAAGCGCGCGTCCGCCAGCTTCGGGTCCGCCTGGTCGATCGCGTCGCGCCCGTTGCTCGCCGCCAGGATCGTGCCGTAGGGGGCCTCGGCCAGCGCGAGCGTATTCCGCATGCCGGTCGCGAAGACGGCGGCGCTTGGGGCATCGACCGGCAGGGGCTGGCCTTTGGCAATGTACAGATGGCTCGCGCGTGGCGGCCGCCCAGACAACTCGGCGCAGGGCCTGTCGGGAGGCGGACGCGCGCCGCCCCTGCCCTCGCAATTGTCGCTGGCCGAGCCGATGCTGACCAGCAGGCCGCCCTTCCGGTCGAGGAGCAGGCCCGGGAGGTTGTGGCGGCCGTCGCTGGGAATGCCGGTCATCAGCGTTACCATGGCGGCCGCGGGATCTGCGGCCTTGGGATCGATCCGCACCACCTTTCCCGCCAATGCCACGATCAGCCTGCCCCGCGCGTCGGCGACGATTGCGCCCGGCCGGTCCAGCCGGTCGATCACCACGCTGGCGACCCGCTCGCCGGGACTAAGCCGCAGCAGCCGACCATGGCCCGGCTCCCACGACCCCAGATCGGTGATGAAGAGGTCCTCCCCTACCGCGGCGACGCCGCGCGGAAAGCCCAGGCCAGCGGCGACCAGTCCGACGCAGCTACCCTTCGACGTCAGCAGTGAAACCCTGGGATAGCCGTCGCACCGGCCGTCGGCGGCATATGGCGCCTCTGACGACAAAAGCGCGGCGAGCAGGAGCAGCAGGACTGGACGCAACATCATCGGAAACCCCCTGCCCCGCAACTACGCCGGACGCGATGGTCCGGGCAACGGCCTTCGCGCCCTTTCCCGGCCAGCGGTTCAGCCTTGCGGCAACCAATGACGATCAATAGGGCAGGCCTGTGCGCGCCCGTAGCTCAGCTGGATAGAGCACGTGCCTTCTAAGCATGAGGCCGCAGGTTCGAATCCTGCCGGGCGCGCCATTTCCCTCCGGCGATTCCAGCTTGGTGTGATGACCGATGGCGCTGACCTCGGCCAGCAACAGGTCGCCAGACCGCGGCCGGCGATCGACGATCAGCGTGCGCGCCTTGCGCAGGTCAGCACGTCGCGTTGCGAAAGATTGCTTGGCGAGCCTCAGGCGTTCCTGACCGACCGGGACGATCGAATAGTCCGGCTGGCCGATCACCGACAATTTCGGTCCGTTGGTCCTGGTCATCTCAAGCTTGCGATCCCGATAGGCAATGAACTGCTTCTACAGGGGCGCGGGGGCGGCGACTACGGCCCGCTTGGCCACCTAGGAAGGCATAATGGCACGTCGATCACTGTCTATCGGTTAACGACGAAGAATGCACGACGTGCGCCAACGGAACCAATCGGCCAGTCGAGCGCTGGAGAAGCAGCGTCCCTCGTTACGGCGCTGACATGAAGTGTCCCGGTTGGCGGACGTGTGGGGTGGTCGTCCTTGGTTCCAGTGTCTGAAAGCCGTTTCAATCGCGCGACTTATGCCGTGCTCGGTGCGGCGTTCCTTCTGCTCGCAATTGCCTTCGCGGCGGCTGTCAGCCTGTCGCGTATCGCTACGTCGGCGGGCGACCGGGTCGAACATACCTTCGAAGTCATATCGACCATATCGTTGCTGGAAACGGACATCGAGCGGTCGGAAACCGCCGTTCGCGGATGGTTGCTTGCGCCAGAACCGCAACGCCTGGCCAACTACAAGAAATTTTCTTCCCGCATCGCCCCGACACTGGAGGCGGCGGAATCTCTGGTGGCCGACAACCGAAAGCAAGTCCGCGCGATCCAGAATTTGAAGCCCGACTTGATCGAGGAAGTCGAAACGCTCGACGCCATCGTCGCGCTTGCCGAACGCGGCGACCGCCAAGGTGCGCTACGGCTTTTCCTCGATACGGCCAACAAGTTCAACGTTACGACAATCCGCAACGAAACCGACGCGATGCGGGCCGAGGAACGGCGATTGCTCACTCAGCGTCGGGCGGCGGAAGGCCGGGCGCTGCGCAACTTCGCGCTGGTGGTCGCCATCACTGCCGGCCTGCTCGCGGCGGTCGCGATCGGGGTGTTCTTCCTGGTACGACGGTACACGTCGACCATCCTCGCCAGCCGGGCCCGGCTTCACCTGCTCAACACCAACCTTGAAGGCGCGGTGGCGGAACGAACCTCGGACCTCAAGCGCGCCAACGACGAGATCCAGCGCTTTGCCTATGTCGTCAGCCACGACCTGCGATCGCCGCTCGTCAACGTGATGGGGTTCACGGCCGAACTGGAGCGGGCCGACAAGGTCGTCAGCGACTTCATCGGCAAGGTCGAGGAAGCGCAGCCCGACCTGGTGACGCAGGACGTGACCTACGCCGCCCGCGAAGACCTGCCCGAAGCAATCGGCTTCATCCGTTCGTCGACGCAGAAGATGGACCGGCTGATTAACGCCATCCTCGACCTGTCGCGGCAGGGACGGCGGGTGCTGACGCCGGAGCATCTGCCGATGGAGCGGATTTTGCAGGACATCGCTGACAGCCTTGCCACGCAAAGCGACCTTCGGGGTGCAACCATCACTATCGAGACGCCCCTGCCCGATCTTCGCCACGATCGACTAGCGGTCGAGCAGATTTTCCAAAACCTGATGGAAAATGCGACCAAATATTTGTCGCCCGACCGCCCCGGCCAGATCGTCGTGCGCGGTCGCCGCGAGGGTAAGCGGGCGATCTACGAGGTCGAGGATAATGGGCGTGGCATTGCGCCCGAGGATCATGAGCGCGTGTTCGAATTGTTCCGTCGGTCAGGCCAGCAGGATCAGAAGGGCGAAGGAATCGGGCTCGCTAATGTCCGCGCACTGGCCTACCGCCTTGGCGGCACGGTAACGGTTCGGTCGACCTTAAGCGAAGGTTCAACCTTTGTCGTTGATTTGCCGACGGAATTTTCTGGGGAGGACAAGGAATGAACGCGCAGCATCCGGTCAGCATCGTGATGATCGAGGACGATGAGGGCCATGCCCGGCTGATCGAAAAGAATATCCGCCGCGCGGGGATTTCGAATTCGCTGCGCCATTTTACCGATGGCACCAGCGGTCTCGACTATCTGTTCAACGCGCCGGAAGGTCCGGCACATAACGGCCCCGCGCTCGTGCTCCTCGACCTCAACCTGCCGGACATGAGCGGGACCGACATCCTCGCCAAGATCAAGGGCGACGAGAAATTGCACCGCGTTCCCGTCGTCGTGCTCACCACGACTGACGACAAGAATGAAATCCAGCGCTGCTACGACCTCGGCTGCAACGTCTACATCACCAAGCCGGTCAATTACGAAAGCTTCGCCGACGCGATCCGCCAACTGGGGCTGTTCCTGTCGGTGATCCAGGTGCCGAGCAACGACGCCTGATGAAAGAGCCGCGTACCATCCTGTATATCGATGATGACGCCGGCCTGCGCAGGCTGGTGGACAAGCTGTTGTCGCGTCGCGGCCATACGGTCGTCACGGCCGAGGACGGCGCGGCGGGCGTCGCCAAGGCCCGCGAAGGCAATTTCGATATCATTGCCGTCGACCATTATATGCCGGGCATGGACGGGCTGCAGACGCTGGCCGCATTGCGTGAGCTGCCTGACTGTCCGCCAGTGGTTTATGTCACCGGGTCCGAAGAGAGCCAGATCGCCGTCGCGGCGCTGAAGGCGGGCGCCTACGAATATGTGGTCAAGACGATTGGCGACGATTTCGTCGACCTGCTCGAGCAGGCCTTCACACTCGCGCTCGCCCGCGTCCGGCTGGAACGGGAAAAGCGCGAGGCGGAGGACAAGCTTAAGGCTGCCAACGAGCGGCTCGAAGCCTTGCTGCGCGAGGTCAACCACCGCGTCGCCAACTCGCTGCAGCTGGTGTCGACCTTCGTCCATATGCAGGCGCGCGGGCTGGACAATGCCGGCGCCCGCGAGGCGCTCGAAGATACCCAGCGGCGGATCGACGCCATCGCCCAAGTCCATCGCAAGCTCTATGCCAGCGGCGATGTCGAGCAGGTGGCGATGGACGAATATCTGGCCGCCATCGTCGAGGAACTGCAGGAAACCTGGTCGACCCCGACTGCCCCGCGATCGATCCAGCTTCGAGCCGAGCCGCTGCAGCTTCATCCCGACAAGGCGGTGTCGCTGGGCGTGATCGTCAACGAACTGGTCTCCAACGCGTGCAAATACGCCTACGACCCGGCCGTTCCGGGTGAGATCAGGGTCGAACTCAGCCGCGCCAACGACCAGCAATTTTCCCTGCTGGTCGAAGACGATGGCTGCGGAATCAAGGACGGCGATGCGCCCAAGGGCAGCGGCTTAGGGTCGAAGCTGGTCCTCGCCATGGCCAAGTCGCTTGCCGCGACGTTGGACTATGACAAGGCTCACACCGGCGTCCGCGCGCGCGTCGTGGCCGCGATCTAGCTGCCCCGCGCCGGCGCGCCTGGCCCAACCCCGACGCAATCCGCGACCTTGAGCGGGGGCGGCGCATCGGCCCGAAGCGCAATCCGATCGGTCATCGTCACCAGCTTGCGCAGGTACATGTCAGTATAGACGGTCTGGCAAGCGCGGCTGAGGTGGGACAGTTCGGGCAATACCCATGGCTGCGGCCCGAAATCGTCGGCATGGATGCCCTTCACTTTTGCCTGGGCAAGGATCTGCTCCCAGCCTTTTGATTTGGGGATGCGCGCTTCCTCGTTGACCCTCAGGCGTGCGGCTGATGGCGGACGCAGAAAGATAACTTCCCCGCCGCGCGCCCGGATCGCGGCGACCGCCGCGACCGTTTCCTTCAACGTCTTGGGCACATCGAATGGCGGTTCGCCCGGTTCGGCCTTGAAATCGCCCCATGCATGGATCGCGTGCCCCTGGATCAGCGGATTGGTTTCGACCCGATCCCACATCGTATATTGGCGCCGCTGGTCTTCGGTGCTGATCTTCCACACTTCCTCGTAAGGGCCACGAGCGCCCGCGCGCTGGTTTCGATCAAGGCGATGGATCAGGACGCTCAGGCGGTAATCCTTCGATGGGAACGCTAACGACTTTTCGAGCAGGTCGCCGAGCCACAGCCGCGTCCGCTGCGACGGCAGCCGCGTCTTTTCAGGCTCCTTAAGGTACAATCCGGCAAACCCCGCTGGACCGAAGTAGGGCGTGTCGGCCATCCCGACCAGCACCAGTCCGTTGACCGACGGATCCTTGGCCAAATCCTGCAGCAGCACCAGCGCGCTTGAGCCAACGACGCCAAGCTGCACCGGGTCCTTGCCGGTGAGCGCCTTGAACCGCGCCAGGTCGGTGTCGAACATCAGGCGGCTGTCGCTGACCATCACGACCTTGTCCTTGCCCCCGGCGGTCAGGCGGTTCGCTTCCCAGCGGGCGATGCTGTCGTCGACGTCGCCCGCAACCAGCCCGAGCGAGCGCATCTTCATTTCCCAGCCGATCGTCAGCAGGACGACGGCGATGGCCGCGACCAGCGCCATCATGCCCCACGGTCGGTCGGGAATGTCGCGCGTCGGCACCGGCTGTGCTTGCCCCGGACGGTCGGACGCGGTGAGGCGAAGACCCGCGGGCAGCGCGCCTTCGTGGATGGCGTCAGAAGGCGAAGTAGATGAAGGCATTGCCTTGCCCCTGCTCGATGATCACCGCGAACAGCATCGCGGCCCATGCGGTGGTGAGCGCCCAGGCCGGGGTGCGCTCGACGACGGCTTCGATGGTGGTCGACCGCATTGCCCAGTGCGTGCCGACGATGCCCGCGACGACCAGCAAAGCGCAGATCATCGGCACCATCGCCACCAGCGGTTTTCCGCCCGGCGCATGGCCAGCCATCGCGCCGAGGATCGTCCAGGCCTCCTTGAAGCTGTCGGCGCGGAAAAAGACCCAGGTCACGTCGATCAGCAGGAAGGTCAGCAGCATTACGGCGATCAGGCTGGCGCCCGACGGCTTGAACCCGCCGAAACGACCCTTCAGCCAGCGTTCGACTGACAGATAAAGGCCGTGCAGCCCGCCCCAGGCGACGAAGGTCCAGTTGGCACCGTGCCACAGGCCGCCAAGCAGCATCGTCCCCATCAGCGCCATGTAGGTGCGCGCCGGGCCGTGGCGGTTGCCGCCGAGCGGGATGTAGAGATAATCGCGCAGCCATGCCGACAGGGTGATGTGCCAACGCCGCCAGAAGTCGGAGAAGCCCGCTGCCGCATAGGGAAAGCGGAAGTTGTCGGGCATGGCGAAGCCGAGCGTCAGCGCCACCCCGATGGCGGTCGTCGAATAGCCGGCGAAGTCGCAAAAGATCTGGCCCGCAAAGGCCAGCGTCGCGACCCAGGCATCGAGCGGAAGGGGCGCCATCGGTCCACGCGGATCGTACACCGCCTCCACCACCGGGGCGAGGAAACCGTCGGCCAGCACCACCTTCTGGAAAAGCCCGACCGTCATCAGGAACAGGCCGAACAGCAGCATGGTGCGCGTCGCGCGCTTCGCTTCGGCGAACTGCGGCACCAGTTCGGTCGGGCGCATGATCGGACCCGCCACCAGGTGCGGGAAGAAGGTCACGAACAGCGCATAGTCGAGGAAATGTTCAGCCGGCTTCGCGCGCTTGAGATAGACGTCGAGGGTGTAGCTCAGGGTCGCGAAGGTGTAGAAGCTGATGCCGACCGGCAGGACGATATTATATTTGGCCGGAACATATTCGATGCCAATGCTGGCCGCGAGCGCGACGAAATTGTCGAGCAGGAACTGGCCATATTTGAAGAAGGCCAGCATGCCGAGGTTCACCACCAGCGAGGCGATGAGCCAGAAGCGGCGGACCGACTTTTTCTCCGACCGGATCATAGTCTGCGCGGCCCACCAATCGACAACGGTCGATGCCCACAGCAGCAGGACGAAGGGCGGATTCCAGGCCGCGTAGAAAATGTAGCTGGCGACTAGCAGGAATAGCTTGCGGCCCGTCCACGGCAACCGCAGCTGCCACACCGCCAGCACGATGGCGAAGAAGACGATGAACGTCAGCGAATTGAAAATCATTGCCCGCGTGACCCACGCAGGAACCGAGCGTAACGCATCCGACAGCCCCCTGTCTCGTGATGACGCGACTCGCCCGCCTCCGCCGCGGACCGGGCAACGTTAACCGAGTTTAATGGGAATGCCAGCCGTCAGGCGGCAGGCCATGTCTCGAGGACTTCAACGAAGCGGCTGAGCCAGGCGTTGGTCTGATGCCCGTCGACGACGCGATGGTCGATGGTCAGCGTGACATAGGCCATCGGGCGAATGAGGATTGCGTCCTGACCGCCCACCGTCCGCACGACCACGCGCTTTTCCAGCTTGCCGACGCCGAGGATCGCCGCCTGTCCCGCGTGGAGGATGATGGGGCTGGCGAGCAGGCTGCCCGACACGCCATGGTTGGAAATGGTGAAGCTGCCGCCGCTGACGTCCGCGCCGGTCAGTTGCCCCGCCCGGGCGCGGCTGGTGAGATCGTCGAGCTTGCGGCCGATGTCTTCGAGGCTGAGCGAACCTGCATCCTTGACCACCGGGACGACCAACCCCTTGTCGCCAAGCGCGGTGCCGACGCCGACGTTGATCGTCGGCGATACCGCGATGCGGTCGTCTTCCCAGCGGCCGTTGATGGCCGGGGCGACCGCCATCGCTTCGGCCGCCGCCTTGATGAGGTAGGCGGTGTAGCTGAGCTTCACCCCCTTGGCCGCAAGCGCTGCCTTGTGCGCGGCGATGGCGCTGAAATCGGCTTCGAACAGCGCGGTGACGTGCGGCGCCTCGCTGACCGCGCGGACCATATTCTCGGCGATCTTGAGCCGCATCCGGTCGTGCGGAATGTCGGCGCCCTCGAAATGACGCGGCTGCGCGGTGGTCGGTTCACCGACATGCGTCACCGTCGCCATTTCGACGAAGCGGTCGACGTCGTCACGGGTGATACGCCCGTCGCGCCCGGTACCGGTGATGCGCGATGGGTCGATGTCGTGCTGCAGGATCGCGCGCTTGACCGCCGGCGACAGGCGCAACTCGCGCGCTGCGTCGGCATCGACCTTCGGCGATTCGACCTTGGGCGCTTCCGCAACAGACTTCGCTTCCGCCACCCGCTGCGCGGCGCCCTGCGGGTCGATCCGCGCCAACACTGCGCCCGGCAAGGCTTCGTCGTCCGTCGTCAGCAGCACTTCGGCCAGCACGCCTGCGGCGGGTGACGGTACCTCCTGCGTGACCTTGTCGGTTTCCAGCTCGACCAGCGGATCGTTGACCGCGACCGCCTCGCCGATCTTTTTCAGCCAGGCGCGGACGACCGCCTTGGTGCCTTCCTGCTCGTCGGGAACGCGGACGTCGATCATGCTCTTAAAACCCCACCAGCCGGTCGATTTCGGCCCGGATTTTCTCGACGCTCGGAACCGCCCAGTCGAGCAGCTTGGGGTGATGCGGGCTCGGAATATCGGGCATCGTCACGCGCGCGACCGGCGCGTCGAGGTCGAGGAAGGCTTCGTCCGCGACCACCGCCGCGATCTCCGCGCCGAAACCTCCGGTGCGAAGGTCTTCGTGGACGATCAGGCAACGCCGCGTCTTGCGTACGCTGTCGAGCACCATGTCGCGATCCCACGGGTTGAGCGTGCGCAGGTCGATGACGTCCGCGCTGATACCGTCGACCGCCGCTTCGCAGCGCGGAACCATCGCGCCCCAAGTGACGATGGTTATCCTGTCGCCTTCGCGCGTCTTCTTGGCTTTGCCGAACGGCACGACAAAGTCGTCGCCCGGCCACGGCCGCCGCGCCCAGCTGTCGTCGAGCATCGCGCGATGTTCGAAGAACAGCACCGGGTCGTGACCGCGCAAGGACATGCGCAGCAGCCCGACCGCGTCCTCGGCGTTCGACGGCACCGCGACCTTCCAGCCGGGATTGTGGACGAACTGCACCTCGTTGGTCTGGCTGTGCCACGGGTCGCCGCATTTGAAGAAGCCGCCGGGCACGCGCAGCACCATCGGTGCGGCGAAGCGGTTAGCGGTGCGCCAGCGCATCGTGCCGCAATCGTTGATCTGCTCGGTCGCAGGCTCGGCATATTTGCGGAACTGGATTTCGGGGACCGGCAGCAGCCCGGCCAGTGCCATGCCGACCGCGCGGCCGACGATGCCTTCTTCATTGAGCGAGGTGTCGAACACGCGATCGACGCCATATTTGTCCTGCAGGCCGAGCGTCACGGCATGGACGCCGCCCTTCGGCCCGACATCCTCGCCGAACACGCACATCTTCGGGTTCGCGGCCAGTTCCTGGTCGAGCACGCGGCGGATGGCGGTGACCATGTTGATGCGCTGGCCGTCGGGCCGCGCTTCTTCGGTCGTGCCGTCGAGGCTCAGCCCCGCCTGCCCGCCGACACCGGCATGGGCGCCCTCGAAAAAGACGTTGGCCGTGACCTTGTCGGGAGACGAGACGCCGCGCGCTTCAGCTTCGGCGCGAGCGGCCTCCACCTCATGATCGACGCGCGTTTCAAGCTCATCCCATGCCATGCCGCCCAGCTGACGCTGCTCGACAAAGGCCTTGAGCTTGGGCAGCGGGTCGCGCGCCCATTCGGCCTCGATCTGATCGGGCGACTTGTAGGTCTGGGTGTCCTGGTAGCTATGGCCTTCGAGCCGCGGGACGGTAAGGCGGATCAGCGCCGGCCCCTTGCGCCCGCGCACATGCGCCACCGCTTCGCCGATCAGCCGCGCCGCTTCATCCGGTTCGGTGCCGTCCCCATTCCAGATCGCGAGGTTCTTGAAGCTGGCGAGGTTGGCGGCAATGTCGCGGCCCGGCGTCTGGTAATCCGAGGTGGTCGAGATGCCGTAGCCATTGTCCTCGATGTAAAACAACAGTGGCAATTGTTGCGTCGTGGCAATTGTTAGCGCCGACCAAAATCCGCCGGTAGCGCAGCTCGCGTCGCCGCCGAGCACCACCGCGATAGCGCCCTCATCGCGCTCGCCCAGCACCTTGGCCTTGTACGTGATCGCCTGCGCCCAGCCGGCCGACGGCGCATATTGCGCGCCCACCCCGCCGCACATCGGCAGCGCATGGGCACCGCCGGGATTGGGGTAGTTGAAAACCACGCCGATATCGCGACCGTCGGAATAACCGCCTTCGCGCCCCATGCCCGAACCGAGCGCGTCAGCCAGCGGCACGCCCAGCGCCAGCAGCATCGGGCGCGAACGATAATAGCCGCAGGCGGCATCGCCGTCGCGCAGGTGCAGGCCGAGGATAATCTGGGCCATGTCGTGGCCGCGCGCCGAAAATTGGTAGAGCACCTTCTTTTCGGGAACGAGCACCTGCTCTTCCAGCGCATCGAGCGCCCGGCTGGTCAGCACCAACCTGGAAACGTCCCGCCAGTCGAGATCGGCCTTCGGTCTAAAGTCCGCGTCGGCCACGTTGATTAGTCCCCGAGCACCGAGACGATGGCGGCGATGAAGCGGTCGATGTCGCGATCGGCCATGCCAAGCACGTTGAACCGGCCGCTGTCAGCCATGTAGATTGCGTCGCTGTCGCGCAGCGCCCGCACTTGGCTCACTTCCAGCGGCAGCATCGAAAACATGCCATACTGCTGGCCAATGTAGGCAAGGCGCGGATCGGCCTCTGCGATCCTGGAGCGGACGCGATTGACGCGGTCCCGCATCTCGCCAAGCTCGGCCTGCCAGTCGGCTGCAAGCGCTTCGTCTTCGAGCACCAGCCGAATCGCGGCCGCACCATGATCGGGCGGCATCGACCACATCGCCCGGGCGATCTGCGACACATGGTCCATCGCCAGCTTGGTCGTGGCGGCGCGCGCCGTCTTGACCCACAGCGATCCGACGCGGTCGCGATAAACGCCGAAATTCTTGTCGTTGCTGTGCGCAATGATGACTTCGTCGCAGGCGTCGAGCAGCAGGCGGATACCTTCGGCATCCTCGTGCCAGCCCCGGCCAAGACCCTGATAGGCGAGGTCGACCATCGGCAGCAGCCCGCGCTGGGCGACGACCCGAGTGACGTCGCGCCACTGGTCGATGTCGAGGTCGGCGCCGGTCGGATTATGGCAGCAGCCATGCAGCAGCACCACATCGCCGGCCCTGGCACCGTCGAGCATCGTCAGCATCTCGTCGAAGCGGATGCGGTGACTGTCGCGGTCGTAGAAACCGTAGCGGACGATCTCGAGCCCGGCGGTCTCGATCACCGGGATATGGTTGGGCCAGGTCGGGGTCCCGACCAGCACCCGGGCACCCGGGTTGGCGGCGGCGATTAGTTTGAACGCGAGACTAAGCGCACCGCAACCGCCCGGCGTCTGCAGACCCATGATCCGATCATCGCCGGCATGATGGCCCAGCACCCACGGACGCAGAAGTTCGGCAAACCGGACATCGCCCTTACCGCCCAAATAGCTTTTGGTTTCCTGCGTCTCCCACAACCGAAGTTCGGCAGCCTTCAGCGCGCGCAAGATGGGCGTGCGTCCCTCGCCGTCGCGATAGACGCCGACGCCGACATCGATCTTGGTCGGCCGCGTATCGGCATTGGCCGCCGCGATCAGTGCGAGCAGCGAATCGCTCTCGATCGGCCCAAGCTTTTCAAGGAGTTGGGCGCCCCCGCCCGAGGTGGTGTTGGTCGGACTATCCAGCATGGGCGCCGGACTAGCCGATTAGGGCGCAACAGTCACGCATCATAGTCGAGCGCGACATCGTCGCCGACCGGGACCGACTGGCAGGTCAGCACATAGCCCGCCGCGATTTCCTCGTCGGTGAGGCCATATCGCGCCGCCATCTCGACCTTCCCGCGCATCACCTTGGCACGGCAGGTGGCGCAGACGCCGGCCTTGCAGGCGAAGGGGGCCGGCAGCCCCGCCTCGCGCGCGCTGTCGAGGATGTTCTTTCCATCGAACTCGACCTTGCGGGTGCGGCCGTCGAGGGTGACGCTCATGGTCAGGCCCTTCGCCTCTTCTTGTGCCGCCTGCATCGCAGCCGCTGCCGCCGCCGATGGCCGGCCCGCGGTGAAGCGTTCGATGTGGATGCGGTCCTTGGCCACACCCTTGTCGACCAGCGCCGCTTCCGCGGCATCCATCATCGGCCCGGGGCCACAGATGAACCAGCCGTCGATGTCGGACGGATCGGCGACGAAGGCGTCGATCGCGGCGTCGCAGGTGTCGCGGTCGAGCATGCCGTTCAACAGCTCGAAATCGCCCTCTTCGTCGCTCAGGAAATGATAGAGGTCGAACCGCCCCATGTAGCGGTCCTTAAGGTCGGCGAGCGCCTCGAGGAAGATCACCGACTGACTGTCGCGGTTGCCATAGAACAAAGTGAATCGGCTGTCGGGTTCGGTGCTCAGCGCAGTGCGGATGAGGCTCATCACGGGCGTGATGCCGCTGCCACCCGCGAAGCCGACGTAGCGGCGCGACGCGGCAGGGTCGAAATCGGTGGTGAAGCTGCCATGCGGCGTCATGACGTCGAGCGTGTCACCGGACTTCAGACTATCGCCGACCCAGTTGGAGAATACGCCGCCCGCGATCCGCTTCACGGTGACTTTCAACTCGCCGTCCGACGGCGCGACGCACAGCGAATAGTTGCGCCGCACTTCCTCGCCTCCGATGTCGGCGCGCAGCGTTAGATGCTGGCCCGCCTTGAAGTTGAAGGCGTCGGCAAGCTCAGCCGGAACCTCGAAGCGGATCGAATTGGCGTCCTCGGTCTCGGGGACGATTTCCGCCACCTTCAGCGCATGGAAATGCTCGGCCATCTTACCAGGTCGCATCCGGGTAAGTGCGCGGCAGATACTGCATCACCGCCAGCAGGTGCCCGAGATGCTCGCTATGGTGGCCGCGACGGCCGCCCAGGATCGGTCGCTGGTCCGGCGGCGCGCACAGCTGCGCTTCGTCGAGCACCTTGCCGATCGCGGCGCGATAGTCGTCGTAAAAGCTCATCGGATCGATCGCGACGCCGCGTTCGATCAGCCCGCACAGCACCTCGTCGACCTCGAACAGTTCGGGGACGAAGCGCCAGCACCAGTCGAGCCCGTCGCGCATGCGCTGCGCGCTTTCCTCCGTCCCGTCGCCGAGGCGGATGGTCCAGTCGGCGGCGAGCTCGCGGTGATAGGCGACTTCCTTGACGCCTTTGGCCGCGACGGCGGCGATGCCTTCATGACTCGACGCCTGAAGTCTTTCGTAAAGCATATGCTGCCAGGTCGAAAACAGCAGCTGGCGCGCGATGGTTTGCGCGAAATCGCCATTGGGCTGCTCGACAAGAATGCAGTTCTTGTAATCGAGCACGTCGCGGTGGAACGCCAGCTTGTCGGCATCACCCGCCAGCCCGAGCAGGTTGGTCCCCTGCCCGATCAGGTCGAGCGCGAGATTGGCAAGGCTGAGGTCAACCTCCAGCGCCGGAGCGTGTCCGCACCATTCGCTGAGCCGCTGGCCGAGGACCAACGCATCGTCGCCAAGCCGGCAGAGATAATCGAACAGCGGCGGGTCGTCGTGCTGGACGGCGGGCGCGTCGAACGCGCCATGGTCGCTCGCGGTCGCCGCCTTGCGTTCGACGTCTTTCTCGATGGTCGGAAGGCTCGGCATCAGATGTGCTTCACCACGTCCGGGATGTCGTAGAAGGTCGGGTGGCGATAGACCTTGTCGGCCGCCGGCTCGAACGTTGGGCCGCTATCGGCCGGGTCGGAGGCGACAATGTCGGTCGACTTCACCACCCACAGCGACACGCCTTCCATGCGCCGCGTGTAAGTGTCGCGCGCATGCTTCAGTGCCATTTCCGGGTCGGGTGCATGGACGCTACCCGCGTGGCGGTGGCTGAGCCCGCCCTTGGAGCGCACGAACACTTCCCACAGCGGCCAGTCGTGACCGGACATAGTCTTTCCCCTCTTCAACCGTCGGTCAGGCCGCGGCGCGCTTCCTGCGCTTTTCTTCATAGGCGGCGGCGGCATCGCGGACCCAGGCGCCATTGTCCCAGGCGTCGCGGCGCGCTTTCATCCGTTCCTTGGCGACCGGGCCTTCACCGCGGACGACCGCGTAAAATTCTTCCCAGTCGACCTCGCCGAAATCGTAGCCGCCTTTGGCCTCGTTCCACGCCAGCGCCTCATCCGGGACGGTGAGGCCGAGATATTCGGCCTGCGGAACGGTGATGTCGACGAACTTCTGCCTGAGCTCGTCATTGGTCTCACGCTTGATCCGCCAGCGCATCGAGCGCGCGGTGTTGGGCGAATCCTCGTCCGGCGGGCCGAACATCATCAGCGACGGCCACCACCAGCGGTTGAGCGCGTCCTGCGCCATCCGCTTCTGCTCCGGCGTGCCCTGGGCAAGGAACATCATCGCCTCATAGCCCTGGCGCTGGTGGAAACTTTCTTCCTTGCACACGCGGATCATGGCGCGGGCATAGGGACCGTAACTGGTGCGCTGCAGCGGCACCTGGTTCATGATGGCGGCGCCATCGACCAGCCAGCCGATGGCGGCAATGTCCGCCCAGGTCAGCGTCGGATAGTTGAAGATGGTGCTGTACTTGGCCTTGCCGCTGTGCAGCGCCTCGACCATTTCCTCGCGGCTGGTACCGAGCGTTTCCGCCGCGCAATAAAGGTAGAGGCCGTGGCCGCCCTCGTCCTGCACCTTGGCAAGCAGGATCGCCTTGCGGCGCAGCGACGGCGCGCGGGTAATCCAATTGCCTTCGGGCAGCATGCCGACGATTTCGCTGTGCGCATGCTGGCTGATCTGCCGCACAAGCGTCTTGCGATAGGCTTCGGGCATCCAGTCCTTGGGCTCGATGAACTCGTCGGCGGCAACGCGCGCCTCGAAGGCCTCGAGGAGCGCCGGATCCTCGGCGGTCTCGATAGGCTGGACGGACTTGTTGAGCTCGGTCGTATACATGGGGGCGATGTAGCGATTTAACGCCCCCGCTTCAAACCCCGAGCGTCACTGATAGTCGGCCGTCACCTGCAGAGTGCCGCTGTACACGCCGTCGGCCGTGGTCGGGCTGACCGTGATCGACCCGCCAACCCCGAAGTCCGATCCCGGGAAGCCGGAATTGGTCAGCGTGAAATTGGACGGCACGATCGGCGTGAAGACGAGCACATTGCCCGCTGCGTTGGTCAGGTTGACCGGGGCGGCCGTCACGCGAACGACCTGCTGGTTCGACCCTTGGGCATTGAAAATCGCGGGCTTCGGCGTTCCAGAGCAAATCAACGGCGCCGGACAGGTGACGACACCGGTGGTGCTGATCGACATGGTCACAGCGCTGCCCGATGACGGGAGCAGTATCTGCCCGAAGTCGAAATCCTGCTTGGCAGCAAGCGTCAGCGTTTTGAGCAGGGTAGCCTTGACCGTTACGTTGGTTGTCGCCGCCGCAGCGGGCATTGGGGCCGCGAACACGGCAACAGCCGCAATCGCTGCAAGGCGTGTCTTGAAGGTGGGGTGGATCACCATTGAACTCCGGCAAATTCATCCAATCCGGACCGGAATAGCTCCGCATGGTGAAAAAGCCGTTAACTACGAGCAGCGTCGAAATCGTCGCGCGCACGCTCGACCTTGGCCAGGTTCTGCTCCGCCCAGCGCCATACTCCGCAGAAACTTTCGCCGAGCCCGTGGCCGAGGTCGGTCAGGCAGTAATCGACATGTGGCGGGATAACGGGATGAACGGTGCGCCTGACCAGGCCGTCGCGCTCCATCGCCCTCAGCGTCTGGGTCAGCATCTTCTGGCTAACCTTGGGGATGGCCCGCGATAATTGGGTAAAGCGCAGCGTGCCGGCCTCGGACAATTCCTCGATCACCAGCATGGTCCATTTGTCGGCAACGCGCCCAATTAGATCGTGCACGAGCGCCTCGACGCGAGGATCGACGTGGGAGTAGGCGGGGCTGTCGGACATCACACTCTCTTTTCGGTAAGTATAAATCTTTTGGGTGCCTTCTTTCGAACGGGTAGCACGGAACTAAATCACCTGTCTCCCCTTACCCACGCATCCCTTGGAGACAGACATGAAGACTAGCGGAAACACCATTCTCGTCACCGGCGGCGGGTCCGGCATCGGCCGGGCCTTGGCGCGCCGATGGCACGACGCCGGCAACACCGTCATCGTCGCCGGCCGGCGGCTGGACGCGCTGGAAGAAACCATCGCGGGTCGCGACAAGATGCATGCCATCGTACTCGACGTTGAATCGCCCGACGCGATCAAGGAATTCGCTCGCGATTTGCTTGCCGACCATCCCGACCTCAATGTGCTGGTCAACAACGCCGGCATCATGCGGCGCGAAGACCCGACGGCAGCGCGCGACCTTGGCGATGCCGAAGCGACCATCGTCACCAACCTGCTCGGACCCATCCGCCTCACCGACGCGCTGGTCGACCACCTCAAGCAGCAAGCCGACGCGGCGATCGTGAACGTGACCTCCGGGCTGGCGTTCGTGCCGCTGCCCGCCACCGCGACATATTCGGCGACCAAAGCGGCCATGCACAGCTACACCCAGTCTCTGCGCGAGCAGCTGCGTGGACAGATCGAGGTCATCGAGCTCGCGCCGCCCGGTGTGCAGACCGATCTTACGCCCGGCCAGGCAACGCGCGAGGGTTACCAGCCGCTGGACGAGTTCGCTGACGAGGTGATGAACTTGTTCGCCCAGCAGCCGACGCCGCCGGAAATTCTCGTCGAGCGCGTCAAATTCCTGCGCTTTGCCGAGCGTGACGGAACCGTGCAGCAGGCGCTCGACGCCTTCCGCGCCTATTAAAGCCGCTTGGCCTGCCCGCGCCCCGCTTGCTAAGCGGCGCGGGCAGAAAGGCGGCGCGCATGACTTACGAGACCATCCTGTTCGAGGCGACGGACGGCGTTGCCCGGATTACGCTCAACCGGCCCGACCGACTCAACAGCTTCACCCGCGCCATGCATGCGGAGTTGCGCGACGCGCTGGCCAAGCTTGGTGAGGCCAGAGTGGTAATCCTGACCGGCGCGGGGCGCGGTTTCTGCGCGGGGCAGGACCTTAACGACCGGGCGGTGAGTGCAGATGCGGGGCCGACCGACCTTGGATCGACCGTCGAAGAATGCTGGAACCCGCTCGTCCGGACGATCGCCGCCTTGCCGCAGCCGGTCATCGCCAAGGTCAATGGCGTCGCCGCCGGCGCTGGTGCCAGCATCGCGCTGGCCTGCGACATCGTCATCGCCGCCTCGACCGCGAAATTCATCCAGAGCTTTTCCGCACTCGGCCTCGTACCCGATACGGGCGGCAGCTGGCACCTCACCCGCCACTTGGGCCAGGCGCGGGCGATGGGCCTGGCGCTGACCGGCGAACCGCTGGACGCCGAAAAGGCTGCCGAATGGGGCCTGATCTGGAAATGTGTAGGCGGCGAATGGCTCGATGCCGAAGTCGACCAGCTGGCGACCAAGCTGGCGTCGCTGCCCCCGCTCGGCCTTGCCGCGATCAAGTCGATGGTCCGCACCAGCTGGGACCGCAGTCTCGATGAGGAGCTCGACCTGCAGCGCGACGAAATGCGCCGCCTCGGCTACACCGACGATTATCGCGAAGGCGTCGCCGCTTTCCTCGAAAAGCGGCCCGCGACCTTCAAGGGCCGCTAGGACAGCAGGAACAGCAATGCCACCCCGCTCATGACGGCGGTCGAGGCCCAGCCGAGCGCCTTTAAAATCGGCGATATGGTAAGTCTGCCCATCACCTTGGGGTTCGACGCCAGCAGCATCAGCAGCAGCATCAACGGCGGCGCGAGCAGGCCGTTGACCACTGCCGTCCAGTAGAGCGCCTTCATCGGATCGATTCCGATCAAGTTTAGCGCCACCCCGCCGATCGTCGCGACCATGATGACGGCGTAGAAACCCTTGGCCTCCCCCGGCTTCTTGTCCAGCCCCTCGCACCAGCCCATCGTTTCGCTGACCGCATAGGCAGCGCTGCCTGCCAGTACCGGGATCGCGAGCAGGCCAGTGCCGATGATGCCGCACGCGAACAGCGCGAACGCGAGGTCGCCCGCGACCGGCCGCAGCGCCTCCGCTGCCTGCGCCGCCGATTGAATGTCGGTCACGCCGCTCTGGTGAAGCGTTGCTGCCGTCGCCAGCACGATCGCCAACGCCACGCCGTGTGAAAAGGCCATGCCGACCAGCGTGTCGGTACGGATCTGCTTCAAGGAGCGCTGCGAGCGGGCGAGGCCGAGGCGACGCAGCGGGCTGGTGTGATGGGCGTGCTGTTCCTCCACCTCTTGCCCGGCCTGCCAAAAGAAAAGATAGGGACTGATGGTCGTTCCGAACACCGCGACCAGCGCCATCGCCTCTTCGCGGGTGAAGGAGAAGCTGGGAACGACGAGGTCGTGCAGCGCCAGCGGCCAATCGACCTTGGCGACCAGCAGCACACCGACATAGGCGAAAAGCGACAGCGTCGCCCATTTTAGGAGGTGCGCATAGCGGGCATAGCTGATCCAGATTTCCAGCCCCGCGCAAAGGAGGCCGAACGCCAAGGTGAAGGCGATCGCGGGGCCGGGCACCAGCATTGCCACAACCGCCCCCATGGCGCCAAGATCGGCGCCGAGATTGATGATGTTGGCGACCAGCAGCAGCAGCACCGCGCCCTGCAGGACCGCGCGCGGGTAATGGTCTTTCAGGTTGGCGGCGATGCCCTTGCCCGTGACCGCCCCCACCTCGCCGCAGATCAGCTGCGTCGCTGCCAGGAACGGATAGGCGAAGGGCATGGTCCAGCCGAGCTTGTAGCCGAACTCCGCGCCGACCTGGCTGTAGGTACCGATGCCGCTGGGGTCGTCGTCCGCCGCGCCGGTGACCAGCCCGGGGCCGAGGACTTCGAAGACCGATCGTTTTTCCTTCGCCTTGCGCTCGGTCATGGTCGCTCCTCGCCCGCCGACATGGCTGCCACCGCAAAAGGGCTTGGGCAAGTGGGCCCGCAGTCGTAAGCAGCGTGCCATGAAGACCCAGCAGCTGTTGAACTATGCCCGCGACCAATGGATCGCCGGCAGCGGAACCCTCGCCGACATTCATAGCGCGATCGACGGATCGCTCGTCACCCGCACCGGCAGCGGCGGGCTCGATTTCGGCGCGATGCTCGACCATGCGCGGACCGTCGGCGGCCCGGCGCTGCGCAAGATGACGTTCCATGAGCGGGCGCGGATGCTGAAGGGGCTCGGCCTCGCGATCATGGAACGCAAGGAAGAGCTTTACGCGCTCAACCCGCTAACCGGTGCGACGCGCAAGGACGGCTGGATCGATATCGAGGGCGGGGCGATGACGCTGCTCAGCTTCTCGTCCAAGGGGCGTCGCGAACTGCCCGACGCGCATGTGCTGCTCGACGGCGAACTCGAACAGCTCAGCAAGGGCGGCAGCTTCGTCGGCCAGCATATCTACACGCCGCTGCAGGGCGCGGCGGTGCATATCAACGCGTTCAATTTCCCGGTTTGGGGGATGCTGGAAAAGCTGGCACCGACGCTGCTCGCGGGTGTTCCGGCGATCGTGAAGCCCGCGACCTCGACCGCTTATCTGTGCGAAGCGGCATTCCGGGTGATGATCGACACCGGGCTGCTTCCCGACGGTGCGGTGCAGTTGATCGTCGGCGGAGTCGGCGACCTGTTCGATCATCTGACCGGGCAGGATGTGGTCAGCTTCACCGGCTCCGCCTCGACCGCCGCCAAGCTGCGCAACCACCCGACCCTATTGCGCGAAAGCGTCCGCTTCGTCGCCGAACAGGACAGCCTCAACGCCTCGCTGCTCGGCCCCGACGCCGCGCCGGGCACGCCCGAATTCGACCTTTTCGTGAAAGAGGTGGTCAATGAAATGACGGTCAAGGCGGGGCAGAAGTGCACCGCCATCCGCCGCGCCATGGCGCCCGCCCAGCATCTCGACGCGGTCGAGGCGGCGATCCGCGACAGGCTCGCGACCATGACCGTTGGCGACCCGCGCGAGGACGGCAGCCGCGTCGGTGCGCTGGTGTCATGCAGTCAGCGCGAAGATGTCCGCGGCCAGATCAAGAAACTCGTCGCCGCCGGTGCGCGCGTCGTGGCTGGGGAGCCCGACAAGGACATCGGCATCGAAGGCGGGGCCTTCATGACCCCCACCCTGCTGCGCGCCGACGATCCGTGGGGCGCCAGCGCGGTCCACGACGTCGAAGCATTCGGCCCGGTCAGCACCATCATGCCCTACAGGGACATGGCCGACGCCATCGCGCTCGCCAATCGCGGCATGGGCAGCCTCGCGTTGTCGCTGTTCACCTATTCAGCGGACGCGGCACGTGAGTTCATCCAGGGCGCCGCCGCCTTCCACGGCCGCATGCTCGTTCTCAACCGCGACAACGCGAAGGAATCGACCGGCCATGGCAGCCCCCTGCCCGTCCTTGTCCACGGCGGACCCGGCCGCGCCGGCGGCAGCGAGGAAATGGGCGGCATCCGCGGGGTGAAGCATTACATGCAGCGCACCGCGATCCAGTCGACGCCGACCATGATCGCCGCGATCAGCGAGCAATATATTCCTGGCGGGCCGAAATGCTTCCTCGACGCCCACCCCTTCCGCAAGCGGATGAGCGAGCTCAACATCGGCGACACGCTCAAGACCAAGAGCCGCACCGTCACTATCGAGGACATCGAGCATTTCGCCCATTTCACCGGCGACACTTTCTACGCCCATATGGACGAGGAAGCGGCCAAGGCATCGCCGATCTTCGAAGGGCGGGTCGCGCACGGCTACCTGATTCTGAGCTTTGCCGCCGGCCTGTTCGTCGATCCCGATCCCGGCCCCGTCCTGGCCAACACCGGGCTTGAGAATCTCCGCTTCCTGACCCCACTTTATCCGGGCGACAGCATGCGGGTCGAACTCACCGTCCGTTCGAAATCGCTCAAGAGCGAGGAAACCGGCGTCGTTCGCTGGGCGGTCGAGATCTTCAACCAGAAGGACGAACTGGTCGCGACCTACGACCTCCTGACCGAGAACGTGCCCTAGGAACCGGAACGCGACTCTAGCGCCATTCGTTGATGCACCGTTCCAATTCAAAAGGGAGAGCGGGCATGGCCCAGATTCGCGACTTGATGACCAGCAATATTGAAACGCTTGGCCCGGACGCCACGGCGCAGGAAGCGGCCACCGCGATGCGGCGCGCCGATACCGGCTCGATCCCGGTGGTCGAGGGAAATCGCGTGGTCGGCCTGATCACCGACCGCGATATCGCCATCAGGGCGGTTGCCGAAGGTCGCGGACCCGATTGTTCGATACGCGACCTGATGAGCGCCGACCCGGTCTGCGCCTATGAAAGCGACGACGTCGAGTCCATCGCGCAGCGGATGGCCGAAGCGCAGGTACGTCGCCTACCGGTGGTCGACCAGAATGAGCAATTGATCGGCATGATCAGCCTCGGCGACCTGAGCCGCGAAGGCAAGGAGCAGGCCGCGTCCGAAGCGCTGCAGGGCGTATCGGCCGACACCAACGCGCTGCTCGACGCCTGACCACATTCCACCTGCAAACAAAAAGGCCCGGGAAGCGATTCCCGGGCCTTGTTGCGTTCGGCACGCTGATGAGCGCGGCTTAGAGCCCGGCGATGGCCTGGTCGACCAGAGCCTTATCCGATTTGGCGTCGGACTGCTCCGCGATGAGCTTCGCAGCGGCAGCGGTCGCGGCGCGGGCGGTACGGGCGCGAAGTTCGTCGACGGCGGCGCGTTCTTCCGCCGCAATCTTGGCTTCCGCCATCGCCTGGCGGCGTTCGACCAGCGCCTTGGCGTCGACTTCGGCCTTGGCGACGATGGCTTCGGCGTCGGTCTTGGCGCGGGCGAGCATCGCCTGCGCTTCCTCGCCGGCGGCCTGCGCCTTGGCTTCATATTCGGCCTTCAGCGCTTCGGCATCCTTGCGCAGCGATTCGGCTTCCGCCAGCTGCTCGCGAATGGCGTCGATCTTCTTGTCGAGGCTCTTGCCGATCGCGCCCGGCACCTTCTTCCAGATGAGAAGAACGATAACCAAGGTCATCGCGAAGGCGACGACGAACGGCGCGGTCGCAAAGCCGGCGATCGACGGTTCGGCGTGATGCCCTTCAGCGGGCACTTCGACGTGCGTGGTGGGCTCAGCCATTGGCCAGTTCCTTGGTCACGGCAGCCTTGGCCGCCGCTTCGGTGACGTTGAGGCCCGACACGCGGGCGACCAGCGCCTGCGCAGCATCGGCAGCAACGCCTTCGATTTCGGCCAGCGCGGCGGCGCGGGCTTCGGCGATCTTGGCGGTCGCCTTGTCGATCTTGGTGGCGATCGCCTTGTCGGCCTTGGCCACCGACTTTTCGGTCGCCTTGGCGGCTTCGGCCTTGGCGTCGGCAGCGGCCTTGGCCGCTTCGGCGCGCGCCTTGTCCATCGCCGCGCGATAATCTTCCTCCAGCGCGTCGGCATGCTGCCGGGCGCTTTCGGCGACCTTGAGGTCGGCTGCGATCTTGGCATCGCGCTCGTCGACCGTCTTCTGGATCTTGGGCAGCATGCCCATCCCGATGACGGTGAAAATCAAGCCGAAGAAGATCGCCAGCCAGAATAGCTGCGATGCGTAGACTTCACCCAGTTGGGCAATCTGCGGCATGGCCGACCCCTAAAGTCCTGTCAGTTCGTGATCTGCGAATTCGAAGCGGTTAGGCGACGAACAGCAGGATCATGGCAACGACGAACGCCAGCAGGCCGAGAAGTTCGGCGGCGGCGAAGCCGATGAAGAGGCGGCCCTGCTGGCCGTCAGCGGCCGCCGGGTTGCGCAGCGCGCTTTCGAGGAACGAGCCGAAAACGTTGCCGACGCCGATGGCGGCCATGCCGACACCGATGGCAGCCAGACCGGCACCGAGAAGCTTCGCAGCAGTTGCGTCCATGTTCAAAACTCCCTTGGGTAACTGTTAAAACGCTTAGTGAAGGTTGATCGCGTCGTTGAGGTACAGCGACGTGAGCAAGGCGAAAACATAGGCCTGGATGGCACTCACCAGGATTTCGAGCAGGGTGATGCCGATCATCAGCGCGAAGCTGAGGAACGACACGACCGGACCCAGCACCGACGCCGAATTGGCGCCGTTGATGACGAAACCGGCAAGCACTTCCATCAGGATGTGACCGGCGGTGATGGCGACGAACAGTCGCAGGCCGAGGCTGAACGGGCGCATCAGGAAACTGATGAGCTCGATCGGCGCGATCGCGGCGGCCATCGGGCCTTTCACGCCGTGCGGCACGAACAGGCTGAAGAAGTGGAAGCCATGCTTGGCGAAGCCGACGATCAGCACGATCGCGAAGGTCGCGAGCGCAAGGACGCCGGTGATGGTGAGGTGGCTGGTGACCGCAAACGGGTGCGCCCCGACCAGCGCCACCGGCAGCATGCCGAGCAGGTTGGCGAACAGGATGAACATGAACAGCGAGAAGACCCACGGCGTGAACTTGCGTCCGGCCGGGCCGATGTTGGTGTCCATCAAATTGGTGATGAAGCCGGTGAAGCCTTCGACGGCCATCTGCCAGCGGCCCGGAACCAGGTCGCGCTTCATGCCGCCGAGCATGAACAGCCAGATGGCAAGGAAGGTCAGCGCCATCCACAGCGCCGAGTTGGTGAAGGCGATATTGTGACCGGCAACGGTCCAGTCCTGACCGAACAGCGGTTCGATCTTGAACTGGTGCATCGGATCGATTTTGCCCGATTCTGCGGCCACTATCTTGTCCCTCTAGTCCAAACGCCCGGACGGCCTCAGGGCCGCCGGTTCACCAGCTTGAAGATGCTCCAGAAGGCGCCGACGACCCCAAGGACCATCATCACCACCAGAAGCACATGCCCCGTTCCCAGCCAGCGGTCGAACAGCCAGCCGAACAAAGCACCGCCCAGAAGGCCGCCGAGCAAGGTCGAAAGCACGCGGTTGCCGAGCTGTTCGCTCGCATCCGCCTTTGGTGCTTCGCCCTTTCGTTCCGCTTCCTTCGCCTGCACTCTCGCGAGCCGCTCTTCGAGCGAATCGAGCCGTGCATCCTGCGGAGACTGCGGAACCTGCCCGGTCTCGTCTTCAGCCATGGTCCGTCTCCTCATGCTAAGCGCCAACCCGTTGAAAAGCTGGGCGCGAAGGGTGTGGAACATGGCGGCCGACAAGCCCGCCAAGGCGCCGCCCCTTTATGAAGGGGGCGGTTCCAAGTCAACCGCTGTCGCGCCCTGAAACGGGCTTATTGGGTGCAATAGGCCGGGACCGGTGCCGCCTGCCCTGCGTCGCGGCGGCGCCAGCCGCCCGACTGGGTGAAATAAAGCTCGCCAATCGCAACACGCGAGAGCGTCGTGCAAGCGGCCGTAAGTCCCACTTCCTGTGGCGACACGCCCTTGCGTGCTGCGAGCGACGAATAGAGCGAACGACGCTTGATGTTGATGGCCGCGACTTGCCGACGGACGCTATCGCCGGGGTCGCCGACGATCCCCAGATAGCCGTCGAACCGCTCGCCGACCGTGCCACCGCTGCGCGCCGCCGCCACCGGGTCCTGCGCATGGCCCGATACCGCGGTCGCTGCCGCCGTCGCGGCCAACGCCACCCAGATGATTCGCGTCACTGTTTGGGCGCCTGTTGCGGGAATGCGTCGGGATTCTGGTTGATCAGGTCCTCGACGTCCTTCTGCAGTCGGACGACCACTTCCTGGCGGATGGTGACGTTGAGGTTGATTTCGATCGGCTTGTCCGGCGTGTCGACGCTGATGCAGCCGGCCAGCGGCACGGCAAGGCTCGCGGCGCCGGCGAAGGCGATCAATCGTTGGCGGGTCATCGGCTTCTCCCTCATGGGTTGGGTTTCGGCTTGGTGGATACATCGACCTTCTGGTCGACCGGGGTCTGGGTCTGCTGCTGGCTTTCTTCGCGGCGGCGGGTTTCGACGACGATGCCGGGCACCTCGTCGAGCGGGCGCGGCAGCGCCGGGCTGATGACGTCGGTCGCGTCGTTGAAGCTCTTGGCGGTCGCGATCAGGGCACGGAAGGGCCCCTTGATGCTGACGTTGAACTTGAACGGGATCTTGTTGACCGACTTCAGGAAGCGCTGCGTGCTGGTGTTGCCCAGCCCGACCTGGTCAATTGTCAGCCGCGTCGCGAACTCGCCGTCGAGATAGCCGTCGAGGCGGATGATCATCGACTTGAAGCGAAGGTCGCGCAATGCGTCGAACGCCAGCCCTCCGAACATGCCCAGGTTCGCGCGATTGACGACGCCGTTGTAAGACAGCGTGCCCCCGTCCTCGCGGCTGTCGAGGCGCCCGCCGACGATCCGACCGCCTTCGTCATCGAAGATCATCGGCAGCACGCCGTCGAAGATGCCGGTCGCCTGGATTTCCTTGAAGCCCATCGAATCGACGAACTGCTTGGCGTCGAGCCCGACCACTTCGAAGGTCAGTCGCTTGGGCGCGTCGCGGCCGAAGTTGAGGATGGTTTCCTGCAAAATCAGGCGCCCGCCCATGAACGGCCATTCGCCGCGTTCGATCTTGACGAGGTTCTCCGGCAGCAGCTGGTAACGCACGACGCCGTCTTCGACGAGGATACCCGGGTTGACCGATTCCAGTGTCAGCGTCTGGCCCGGATCGGTGGTTAGACCGAGCAGGTCGCTGAAATGGATGGTGCCCTTCATCCCGGTCACCGGACCGAATGGCGCCGCGAAATTGAGGTTGCCGGTCGTGAAGTCGCCGGTCGACACGACCTTTCCGTCTCCGTTCCACGCAATGTGTCCCTGTCCGCTGACAGTGCCCACGACCAGCGCGACCACACCTTCGGTCAGGCGGGTCAATTCTTCCGGCTGCAGGCCCTTTCCGAAATTGATGCCGGGCACGTCGAGGCGGGCGCTGCCGTCGCCGCTGCGCAGATTGTGGTCGATTACCACGTTGCTGACCAATGCACCGCTGTACGGATGCTTAAGGCCGCCGGTAGCGTGAATCTTGGAATTTGCCAGCGAGAAGCGGACATTGTCGCTACGCAGCGGATAGAATTTTGGCGGATCCGCAGCGTCCGACAGGGTGAGCCCGCCGTCGATGTCGAGGTCGCCATTGTGCACCCGCCAGTTCCCGGACGCGTCGCTGACCTTCAACGGTACCTTGCCGATCAGCGCGTCGGCGCCGCTGAACCGGCCGTTGGTGCCGGACCCGGCGAAGCGGCCGCTGACGCTGGCCGCGTTGATCAGCACGGGCGCGTCGGGCTTGCCCATCCGCACCTTGGCCCGATCGATCAGGAAGCCGCTGCCGATCGCGAAGCGCGCCCTGGTCGCATCAAGTGCGAACGGCGAATTGCCGAGGCGACCGCGCAAGGCCACCGGCCCGCGGGAGGCGAGCGAGACTGCCAACTGGCCGCCTGCGCCCTTGCGGACGATCGCTCCGTCGGTCGCGCAAAGCGGCACCCGGCTGGGCCCAAGACGCAGCGATCCGGCCTGCAAACTTGTGAAGCGCGCGTCGATGCAGCCTTCACCGAAGCGCAGCGCACCGCCCCGCCCGAAACGCCCCTGAATCGGTAGCCGCAGCCCGGTGATCCGCCCACCGTCAAACGGCCCGTCCACGACCGCAACGGTGCTGACGTCGGTCCAGCCGTCGCGGCGACCCGCGAAGCGCACGGGAGCCAAGGCCAGACGTGCGCTGCCGGCCGAATAGGGCGCGATGTCGGCGGTACCATTCAACGGCGCGCCGCTACGCGATTGGGACAGGCGCACACCGGCGGTCGGAAGACCGCCGCCCCGCGTTTCGACCATGCCGTCAATGCGCAAGCGACTGTCGGGCCAATAATAGGTGATTCCGTCGCCGCCACTGACGCGGATGGACGCGCCGCTCGTGGTCGTGGCGTCGGCACGCTCGATGCGGACACCGCCGCCGCCGCGCCCGTTGACGAGGCGCAGGCTGCCGCTGGCATCGACGCTGCGTGCGGCGCGATCGACGCCGACGGCTATGGCGCGCAAGATCGGCGTCAACGGCGTCCCGCCGATCGAACGGAGCGGGTCGGTAATCGTCGCGACCAGGCCCGAGCGGATCGCGACGCGCTCGACGCGATAATCGCTGACCAGTGCCAGCCTGCCCTTTGTCGCATCGAGGCGGTAGCGGCCGTCGAGCCGGGTACGCTGGGACAGGACGTCGCCCAGTCGCGCCTGCTGCGCTGCCAAGTCGACACCACCTGCTAGATCGGGCGGCCGGCCGGCAAAGGTCAGGTTGGAGATGACGCCGGACAGACCATTGTCGCCGGCAGTCGCCGCGGCCAGCGACATGCGGGCCTTGCCCTTCACCTGGTCGAACGCCTCGGCGAAGTTGGCATCGAGTTCGACCCGCGGCTGGACGAACGCAAGGCGGCTGGACGGGCAAGCGAAGCGCTGTGCGGCGACAGGCCCTTTAACGTCGGGCCGCCGGGCCGTAACGCCGATCGCGACATAGGCACGCACGACGTCGATCGAACATGCGCCCATTCGCAGAGCGGGCGCCGACGCGGCCAGCCGTCCCTTGAACCCGCCTGAAAGATTTCCCCGCCCTTCCAGCGCGAAGCCGACGGGGCCGTAGGGGCTGCGCAGTGCGATGGTCGAGTCCTTGAGATCGACCGACAGGTTGGGCAGCGTGAACGGCTTGCCGCTGGGCGGCGGGAGCAGCTTGTCGATGTCGCCGAACGTGACCTTGCGCCCGACCACCGCAGCATTCAGGCGCACACCGCGCGCCGCGACCCGATAGACCTGCACGCTGCCGTCGACCTTGATCCGGATCTGCACCACCGCTTTGCGGACGGTAAGGTCGGGATGGGCCGGATCGCCGATGACGAGGTTGCTGATTTCCTGCGTCCTGAGGCCGACCCGGTCGAGCGTGTAGGTGGCGCGAACGCCCCGCTTGGCCATTTCGTCAGCCAGAATGCGATTGGCGATGGGCTTGCGCGACAGCCAGGCCACGGTGGCAGCCGCAAGGATGACGGCGAGCAAAGCGACGAAGACCCAGCCGACGACGCGGGCGGTGCGCGACGCGCGCGTCCGCGCGGCTTCCGGCGGAGATGCCGATAATCGTCCGCCATCCTCGTTGCGCCACGCCACCATCGGCTGATTAACCCGTCGCGTTGAAAGCCGTTCCACCAACGACATGAACAGCCGTTGCATGATGCCGTCGCCTTGCCTAGCCTCGACGACGCTCGGTCAACGCCTCGTCAAGGGGAGGAGTGGCATTTGGCCGACCAATCGACCGGCGCATCCGGTCACCGCGCGCGTTTGCGCCAGCGCCTGTTCGACGGCGGCGGAACGGCGCTGCTCGATCACGAACTGGTCGAATATCTGCTGGCGCTGGCCATCCCGCGGCGCGACACCAAGGAACAGGCAAGGCAGCTAATCGCCCGGTTCGGCGGCATCGGCCCGCTTCTGGGCGCGGACGCGGAGGTCCTCAGGCGCGAAGGCCTGACCGACGGCGTGATCGGCGCCTTGAAGATCGCCGAAGCGACCGCGCTGCGCCTGCTGGAGACCCGCGTCGAAGGGCGCCCGATACTGTCCAGCTGGGATGCGCTGGGCGACTATCTGCAGGCGGCGATGGGTCATTCGGCGGTCGAGGAAGTGCGCATCCTGTTCCTCAATGCCCGCAACATGCTCATCGCCAACGAGGCAATGTGGCGGGGCAGCGTCGACGAGGCTTCGGTCCATGTCCGCGAAGTCATCGCCCGCGCGATCGCCCTTGGCGCGACCGCGATCATCATCGTCCACAATCACCCCAGCGGCGACCCGTCACCGAGCCAACAGGACATCCGCCTGACCCGCGACCTGATTGACGCGGGCCGCCATATGAAGATCATGGTCCACGACCATGTCATCGTCGGCAGCCAGGGCCGGTCGAGCATGAAGGCGATGGGACTGATCTAAGGGGGGGTAGAGTGGACGTCGCATTACATGCGGTTGGGCAGGCGATGAGCTGGGCCGTGGGTGCGGCGACCGTTTGGGCGCTGTTGTTTTGGTTGGCCAAGTCCAATGCGGGCATGTGGAGCCAAGTGGCGGCGCGCTATTCCGGCGTGTCGCGGGAAGCCCGCGTTGGCCGTAAAGTCCCGGAGACGATTGTCATTGCCGAGCGCGGCCCGGCCGACCGGACCTGGGTCGCGAGACTGCGCTACCGCCAATATGCCACAACTATCCTGTCGGTGCATGATGACGGTATCGCCCTCACCCAAATCCCGCCGTTCGGCGCCTTCTGCAGGCCGCTGTTCCTGCCGTTCGTCGAGATGGAGCTGGCACCCACCGACTGGATGCTGTGGCGCGAGCCAATGGCGATCCGGATGCATGAATTGCCGACGACCGACATCATCTTGGGCCGTGATACGATCCGCTGGATTCGCAGCCAGACGGACGTGTTCCCTTTTGGCTTGGACTAGGCCTGTCAGGCCCGCTGAGCGCGACCCGTACGTGCCGGAAGCAGCTTGAGCTTTCGGGCTGCATAGACCGGCACGATCACCGACAGGGCGATGCCGCCGAGCGAACAGGCCGCCAGGTAGATCGCCATGGCCGTACCGCCCGAGGTGTAGACGCCGTAGAGCACCGGCGCGGCAAGGACGAAGCCGCGAACCTCGTTCGCCACGATCGCGAAAATGCCTGCTTTCACGAGCCAGGTGCCAAGCATCGAGAGAAATTCGGTCATGGCGACTCGTTTAGCCGAAATGGGTTAGCGAACCGTTGATGCCGTCGGATTGCCCTTGACGCCCACCCCTGCTAGCGGCGCGGCCATGGTTCCTCGCTATTCCCGCCCCGCCATGACCGCCATCTGGTCCGCCGAAAACCGCTACCGCATTTGGTGGGCGATCGAAGTCTTTGCCGCCGAAGCGATGGGCAAGATCGGCATGATCCCGGCCGACGACGCCGCGACCATCCGCAAGGCCTATGACGCCAATGTGCTGGGCGAAATCGATGTCCCAGCAATCGACGCGATCGAGGCGGTGACCAAGCATGACGTCATCGCCTTCCTTACCTGGGCGGGCGAGAAATTGGGGCCGGAACGGCGCTGGCTGCACCAGGGCATGACGTCGAGCGACGTGCTCGACACCAGCCTTGCGGTCCAGCTGAAGCAAAGCGCCGACCTGCTGCTCGAAGACATCGACGCGCTGCTCGAAGTGTTGAAGCGCCGCGCTTACGAACATAAGCTGACCCCGACCATCGGCCGCAGCCACGGCATCCATGCCGAACCGGTGACCTTCGGCCTCAAGCTGGCGCAGGCCTATGCAGAGTTCGACCGCAACCGCGCCCGCCTGAAGGCCGCGCGTGACGACATCGCCACTTGCGCCATCTCGGGCGCTGTCGGCACCTTCGCCAACATCGACCCGGCGATCGAGGAGCATGTCGCCAAGGAACTGGGCCTGACGCCGGAACCGACCAGCACGCAGGTAATCCCGCGCGACCGGCACGCCCATTTCTTCGCCATCCTCGGTGTCATCGCCAGTTCGATCGAGCGGCTCGCCGTCGAGGTGCGCCACCTGCAGCGCACCGAGGTGCTCGAGGCCGAGGAATATTTCTCCCCTGGCCAGAAGGGCTCGTCGGCGATGCCGCACAAGCGCAACCCTGTGCTGACCGAAAACCTCACCGGCCTCGCCCGCGTCGTGCGCAGCGCGGTGGTCCCGGCGATGGAGAATGTCGCGCTGTGGCATGAGCGCGATATTTCACATTCGTCGGTCGAGCGTTTCATCGGCCCCGACGCTTGCATCACGCTCGACTTCGCGCTGGCCCGCCTCACCGGCGTCATCGACAAACTCTTGGTCTATCCCGACCGGATGCAGCGAAACATGGATCGAATGGGCGGGCTCATCCATTCTCAGCGCGTGCTCCTCGCCCTTACTCAAGCCGGTCTAAGCCGCGAAGACAGCTATGCGCTGGTCCAGCGCAACGCCATGAAGGTGTGGGAGAGCGACGGCCAACTCCAGCTGCTCGACCTGCTAAAGGCCGACCCGCAGGTGACCGACAAGCTCGGCGTCGAGCAGCTCGAAGACTTGTTCGATCTCGGCTATCACCTCAAGCGAGTGGACACGATCTTCGGACGCGTGTTCGGGGCTTGAGCGCCCGCGCCTATCTTCGCGCATTGACGCGCGACGCGCACGACCGGGTAGACGCGCTGTTTACCGACCATGATTTGTCCAACCCAGATCATTACCGCCGCTTCCTGACCGTCCAGGCGGCCGCCTATCTGCCCATCGAGGCCGCGCTCGACGCGGCCGGGGTGCATCGATTGATCGACGATTGGGCGGAGCGACGGCGCGGCGACCTGCTTCGCGCCGACCTCGCCAACCTTGGCATGGACGTGCCGGAGCCGGTCTTGCCGCCGCGGCTCGCCGATGACGCGGCCATTGCGGGAGCGGCCTACGTCCTCGAGGGTTCAAGGCTGGGCGGTGCCCTGCTAAAGCGGCAACTGTTGCCAGATGTCCCCCAGCAATTCCTAAATGCGCCTGCAGCGCACGGCGCTTGGGCGCAATTCGTTGCGGCCGTTGAACGAATTCTTTATTCGGACGTTCGTCAGGAGTCGGCGGGGAAGGCAGCCATCGCAACCTTTGCATGTTTCGAAGAAGCGGCCCGATCGCGAGTGTAGGTGGTGAGTTGATGAATTGGACCGATCCGCAACAGTCGGTGGACCTTACCAATTGCGACCGCGAACCGATCCACCTACTCGGCGCAATCCAGCCGATCGGATTTCTGCTCGCCGTTTCGACCGATTGGATCATTTCCCGCGCGTCGGCCAATATCGAACAGTTCTTCGGCCGCAGCCATGACTCGCTGATCGGCCGTCCGGCGTCCGAAATCATCACCGGCGACGCCATCCACGCGCTTCGCAATCGGCTCGCGCTCCTGCGCGGCGCCGATGCGGTCGAGCGCCTTTTCCGCTGCGCACTGGCTGGCGACGACAAATATTACGACGTCGCGATCCACACATCTGGCGCCCATGTCATCATCGAGGGCGAACCGTCGACTGAGCATAATTACGGCGATGCCACCGGCACCGTCCGCGGCATGATCGGTCGGCTCGACAGTGCGGCCACCCTTAGCGCTTTTTTCAACGAGGGTGCCCGCCAGGTTCGCGCATTGACCGGGTTCGACCGGGTAATGGTCTACAAGTTCGACCAGGACGGCAGCGGCGAGGTCGTGTCCGAAAGCGCCAAGAGCGGGATCGGCAGTTTCCTTGGCCTCCATTATCCCGCCACGGATATCCCCAAGCAAGCGCGCGAATTGTACAAGCGCAACCTGCTGCGCGTTATCACCGATATCGACGCGGAGCCGGTGCCGATCCTTCCCGTCCTCGA
This sequence comes from Sphingomonas jaspsi DSM 18422, assembly GCF_000585415.1. NCBI lineage: Bacteria > Pseudomonadati > Pseudomonadota > Alphaproteobacteria > Sphingomonadales > Sphingomonadaceae > Sphingomonas > Sphingomonas jaspsi. The sequence continues at coordinate 2,316,760 of NZ_KK073876.1, forward strand.
CGAACTCAAACAGCCGATCGACCTGTCACTGTCCGTGCTCCGATCGGTCTCTCCGATCCACATCGAATATCTGCGCAACATGGGCGTGCGCGCGTCGATGTCGGTATCGATCATCGTCGCCGGGGAATTGTGGGGTCTGGTCGCTTGTCACCACTACAGCCCGCGCTGTCCCAGCTTCGAACGGCGGTCGGTGGCCGAGCTGTTCGCACAGATGTTCGCGATGCGGATCGAAAGTCGCGAGCGGCAGGAAGTGGTCGAATATGAGCGACGCGCCCGTGACATCTCGGACCAGCTGCTCGGGGCGGTCGCGAGCGACGATACGCTCCTCCGCGATCCCAATTGGCTGAGCGAAATCCTGACCAATGCCATCCCCGCCGACGGCGTCGGTGTCTGGATCAACGGCAATTATGCCTTTTCGGGGCAGACGCCCGATACCCCCGGTTTCGCCGAACTCGTGCAGAAGCTTTACGGAACGGCTGCTGGCCGCGTGTTCGCCACCGACCGCATTGCCGATCTGGTGCCGGGTGCCGGCCGGTATGCCAGCAAGGCGGCCGGGATGCTGGCGATCCCGATCAGTCGCACCCCGCGCGACTATGTCGTGCTGTTCCGGCAGGAGATCATCCGCTCGGTCCGCTGGGCCGGCGATCCGCACAAGCCCGTCGAATTGGGCCCCAACGGCCCGCGCCTTACCCCCCGCCAGAGCTTTGAAGAGTGGAAGGAGCTGGTCGAGGGCCGTTCGACGCGCTTCACGCCGTCCGAACTGCGCGTCGCCGAAACGCTGCGCGCCACCCTTATCGAAGTCGTCCTGCGCATGTCGGACGAGGCCAGCCTCGAACGGCAGGCGGCAAGCGATCGGCAGGAATTGCTGATCGCCGAACTTAACCACCGCGTACGCAATATCCTGTCGCTGATCCGCGGACTCATTCGCCAGTCGCGGCCCGAAGAGGGCACGCCCATCGAGGATTTCGTCAAGACCATCGACCAGCGCGTCCATGCGCTCGCCCGAGCACACAACCAGATCACCGACGACCACTGGGGCCCGGCACCGCTGAAAGCGCTGATCGACGCCGAAGCGGCGGCCTTCCTGACGACCCAGAAGGACCGCATATCGACGCAGGGCAAGCCGGTACTGCTCAATCCTCAGGCCTATTCGACCATTGCGCTGGTCATTCACGAGTTGGTCACGAACAGTGCCAAATATGGCGGCCTCAGCGACAGCGGACGGGTCGACATCAGTTGGCAAAAGGACAACGTCGGCGCCCTGGTCATCGAATGGACAGAACATGACGGACCGACGGTGAAGCCGCCGACCCGGAAGGGCTTCGGCACTACCATCATCGAACACAGCGTTCCTTATGACCTGGGTGGTAGTGCCGACGTCGATTTCGATCCGGAAGGCCTGAAAGCCCGCTTCGTCATTCCGGCAAGGCATATCGCCGATACGCCGCTAACCGAAATGCCCTCGATCACCGCAGCGCCGCTGCCGCAGACTCACGTACCCGTGAATAGCGATCTGCTGCTCGAACAAAGGATCCTGCTGGTCGAAGACAGCCTAATTATCGCGCTGGATGCCGAGGACATTCTGAAGCGCTTGGGTGCGAAAGCCGTCTTTACCGACGCCACGGTCGCCGGCGCAATTTCGACCATCGAGACGGAACGGCCGACGATGGCCGTCCTCGATATCAACCTGGGCGACGCCAACAGCTTCCCGATCGCCGATCGGTTGAACGATCTCGGAATCCCGTTCCTGTTCGCGACCGGTTACGGCGAGCAGTCGAAGCTGCCTGAACGCCACATGTCACGAATCGTTATCCAGAAGCCCTACACGCTGGCGACGATGACCCGCCGCCTGCCCGAGTTGTTCGACGACACGCACAACGCCTAGGCGTCGAAGAATTCCTTCAGCCGACTGAAGAAGCCCTTCGAGGCGGGGCATTCGTCCCCGGTCTCGGTCTCGCGGAATTGTTCGAGGATCGCCTTCTGCTCCTTGCTGAGCTTGGTCGGCGTTTCGACCAGGATGCGCACCATCATGTCGCCGCGGCCGCGACCATTGATGATGCTCATTCCCGCCCCGCGATGGCGCAGCGTTTCGCCCGACTGGATGCCGGCCGGGATCTTGATGTCGATCTTTTCGCCGTCGATGCCGGGAATGGCGATGTTGCCGCCCAGCGCCGCAGCGGTGAAGCTGATGGGCGCTTCCGCAATCAGCGTCGTGCCGTCGCGCTGGAAAATGGCGTGGCGCTTCAAATGAACGAACAGGTAGAGGTCGCCTGCCGCCGCGCCGCGCACCCCGGCCTCGCCTTCACCGGCAACGCGGATGCGAGTGCCTTCGTCGACGCCGGCCGGGATATTGACGCTGAGCTTGCGGTTCTTGAGCGCACGCCCTTCACCGTCGCAGGTCGGGCAAGGATCGGCGACCGTTTCGCCCGACCCGCCGCACGACGGACAACCGCGTTCGACCACGAAAAAGCCTTGCTGCGCGCGGACCTTGCCCGCCCCGCCGCAGGTGCCGCAGGTCTTGGGTGCGCTATTGCCCTTCGATCCCGTCGCATTGCAGCTTTCACAGCCGGCCAGCGCCTGCACGGCGATGGTCTTTTCGACGCCCTGGAACGCCTCTTCCAGCGTCAGTTCGAGGTCGTAACGTAGGTCGCTGCCGCGGGCCGCGCTCTGGCGCTGGGCGCGCGGGTCCATGAATTCGCCGAAAATCGACGAGAAAATATCGGAAAAGCCTTCGAAGCCCTGGCCTTGCCCGAACGGGTTGCCCCCGCCCCCGCCCTGCTGGAAGGCGGCATGGCCGAACCGGTCGTACGCCGCGCGCTTCTGCGGGTCCTTGAGGCAGTCATAGGCCTCGTTCAGCGCCTTGAACTTGGCTTCCTTGTCCGTGCAGCCGCCATGCCGGTCGGGATGGCAGTCCATCGCGGCTTTGCGGAAGGCAGCCTTGATCGTCTTGTCGTCGGCGCCGCGATCGACGCCGAGCAGTTCATAATAATCGGTTTGAGTGGCCATCAGCGGTCATCCCCACGCATGACAAGCGGCACCGGCCGTTTCCAGCCGATGCCGCGATTTGCCATGACCCTTAGGCCTTCTTGTCTTCGTCGACTTCCGAAAATTCGGCGTCGACCACTTCTTCCTCGGCCGGCTTGGCGTCGGCTTCCGCGCTCTGCGTGGTCGCGTCGGCACCTTCGGCCTGCGTCTTCTCGTAGATCGCCTGGCCCATCTTCATCGCCGACTGCGCCAACGCTTCCGACTTGGCCTTGATCGCGTCGAGGTCGTCGCCTTCCGCCGCCGTCTTGGCTTCGGCCAGCAGGCCCTCGATCTCGCTCTTCAGCGAGGCGTCGATCTTGTCGCCATGCTCTTTCAGCTGCTGTTCGGTGGTGTGGATCAGGCTCTGCGCCTGGTTCTTGGCTTCCACACCCTCGCGGCGCTTCTTGTCCTCTTCGGCGAACTGCTCGGCTTCCTTGACCATCTTGTCGATGTCGGCGTCCGAAAGACCGCCCGAGGCCTGGATGCGAATCTGCTGTTCCTTGCCGGTGCCCTTGTCCTTGGCACTGACATTAACGAGCCCGTTGGCATCGATGTCGAAGGTGACTTCGATCTGCGGCACGCCGCGCGGCGCCGGCGGAATGCCGACGAGGTCGAACTGGCCGAGGATCTTGTTGTCCGCAGCCATTTCGCGCTCGCCCTGGAAGACGCGGATGGTCACCGCATTCTGGTTGTCGTCCGCGGTCGAGAAAGTCTGGCTCTTCTTGGTCGGAATGGTCGTGTTGCGGTCGATCATCCGGGTGAAGACACCGCCCAGCGTTTCGATGCCGAGCGACAGCGGCGTCACGTCGAGCAGCAGCACGTCCTTCACATCGCCCTGCAGCACGCCAGCCTGAATCGCCGCGCCCATGGCGACGACTTCGTCCGGGTTGACGCCGGTGTGCGGGTCCTTGCCGAAGAACGACTTCACGACTTCGCGCACCTTGGGCATGCGGGTCATGCCGCCGACCAGCACGACATCGTCGATCTTCGACGCGTCGATGCCGGCGTCCTTCAGCGCCTTCTTGCACGGCTCAAGCGTGCGCTTGATGAGGTCGTCGACCATCTTTTCAAGGTCGGCGCGGGTAATGGTTTCGACGAGGTGCAGCGGCGTCGTCGCCCCGCCTTCCATGCGCGCGGTGATGAACGGCTGGTTGATTTCGGTGGTCGCGGCGCTCGACAGTTCGATCTTCGCCTTTTCCGCCGCTTCCTTGAGGCGCTGCAGCGCAAGGCGATCGGTCTTGAGGTCGATGCCTTCCTTCGCCTTGAACTTGTCGGCGAGATATTCGACGATCTTGGCGTCGAAGTCTTCGCCGCCGAGGAAGGTGTCGCCATTGGTCGACTTCACTTCGAACACGCCGTCGCCGATCTCGAGGATCGACACGTCGAAGGTGCCGCCGCCAAGGTCATAAACCGCGATGGTCTTGCCGTCGTTCTTGTCTAGGCCATAGGCGAGCGCAGCCGCAGTCGGCTCGTTGATGATGCGCAGCACTTCAAGACCCGCGATTTGGCCGGCGTCCTTGGTCGCCTGACGCTGCGCGTCGTTGAAGTAAGCCGGAACGGTGATGACCGCCTGGGTGACGGTTTCGCCGAGATAGGCCTCGGCGGTTTCCTTCATCTTCTGCAGCGTGAAGGCGCTGATCTGCGACGGCGAATAATCCTTGCCGCCGGCTTCGACCCACGCATCGCCGTTCTGGCCCTTGACGATCTTGTAGGGCACCAATTCGGTGTCCTTCTTGGTAATCGGATCGTCGAAGCGGCGGCCGATCAGGCGCTTCACCGCGAAAATGGTGTTGTCGGGGTTGGTGACCGCCTGGCGCTTGGCCGGCTGGCCGATCAGGCGCTCGCCATCCTTGGTGAAGGCGACGACCGACGGGGTGGTGCGCGCGCCTTCGCTATTTTCAATGACCTTCGGCGCGCCGCCTTCCATCACGGCGACGCAGCTGTTGGTCGTACCCAGATCGATCCCGATCACTTTTGCCATAACTTATGCCCTCTAAATGCCCTCTGGCCCGCGCGTTCAACGCAAGCCCGAAATTCGATTATGAAGGCGATATAGGGGCCGCTTTTGCAGCGACAAGGGCAACAATGTGCCCTTACGGCATCACCATCCCGCCGTTGACGTGCAGTGTCTGGCCGGTGACATATCCGGCCTCGTCCGACGCGAGATAAACTACCGCCGCACCGATGTCGTCGCCGGTGCCCATCGCGCCCATCGGAATCTTGGCGAAAATGCCTTCCTTCTGGGCATCGGTGAGCGCGTCGGTCATCGCCGAGACCATGAAGCCCGGGGCGACGCAGTTGACGGTGATGTTGCGGCTGGCGACTTCCTGCGCGAACGCCTTGGACATGCCGATCAGGCCGGCCTTCGACGCGACGTAATTGGCCTGGCCCGGATTGCCGGTGACGCCGACCACGCTGGTGACGTTGATGATGCGGCCGTGACGCGCCTTCATCATCGGCTTCATCGCCGCGCGCATGATGCGGAAGGCGGCTTCGAGGTTGACCTTGAGGACGTCGGCGAATTCTTCGTCCTTCATCCGCATCGCGAGGTTGTCGCGGGTGATGCCGGCATTGTTGACGATGATGTCGAGCTTGCCGCCCAACGCCTCGACCGCGCGTGGCACGAGCTGGTCGACGTCGGCGGCATCGCTGAGGTTGCAGACCAGCGTCACATGATCGCCGCCCAGTTCCTTGGCGAAGGCGTCGAGCTTGGCCGCATTCGATCCCGACAGCGCAAGCTTCGCGCCGCGCGCCGCGAGCGCCTTGGCGATGGCCGATCCAAGGCCGCCCGAAGCGCCTGTCACGAGCGCGGTCTTTCCGGTCAAATCAAACATCAGAGTTCCTTCGCGAAAGCTTCGATATCATCCATCGAGACGAGGCTGACGGTCGTCGCGTCGGGCGCGATCTTCTTGATCATGGGCCCGAGCACCTTGCCGCCGACTTCGACGAATTGAGTGACACCCGCGTTGGCCATGGCGGAGACGCTTTCGCGCCAGCGCACCCGGCCGATGATCTGGGCGACCAGCTGGTCGCGGATGGTGGCGGCGTCGCGGGTCGGTGCAGCGGTGACATTGGCGAACAGCGTCACCGCCGGATCGGCCATGGCTGCCGCCGCCAACGCCTCGGCCATGCGGTCGGCGGCGGGCTGCATCAGGCTGCAGTGGAAGGGTGCGGAGACCGGAAGCGACACGGCGCGCTTGGCACCCATTTCCTTGGCGCGCTCGACCACGCGGGCGATGGCGCCCGCATGGCCCGACAGGACAACCTGGGTCGGGTCATTGTCGTTGGCGACCTCGCACACTTCGCCCTCGGCGCAGGCGGCAGCGATCTGTTCGGCCAGTGCAATATCGACACCCAGCAACGCGGCCATCGCACCGACGCCAACCGGCACCGCGGCCTGCATCGCGTCGCCGCGAATGCGCAGCAGCTTGGCGGTTTCGGCCAGCCCGAACGTTCCCGCCGCCGCCAGCGCGCTATATTCGCCAAGGCTGTGTCCGGCGACATATTCGGCCTTTGATGGCAGGTCGATGCCGAGCGTCCGAAGCACAGCAATGCAATGCGCCATGATCGCTGGCTGGGCGTTGGCGGTGAGGCGCAGATCCTCGTCCGGGCCTTCGCTCATCAGCTTGAACAGGTGCTGGCCGAGCGCCTCGTCGACTTCACCGAACACGTCGCGCGCGGCGCGGCTCGCGCCCGCCAGCGCCTGGCCCATGCCAACCGACTGGCTGCCCTGACCCGGAAATACAAAAGCGCGCATCGCTCTCCCCTATTTGCTTGGTGGCGCGGTTAGGCCCGTCGTCCGCGATTGCCAAGCCCGCACTTTGCTGCAAAGCCCCTGGCTTATGACCGACGAACCCTTGCCGCCGCCCAATCCCGCCAACCAGCGCCTCGGCCGCTTCATGAGCCTGGCGATGGTCGTCGGCACCGTCATCGGGTCGGGCATCTACCTGTTGCCCTCGACCCTTGCGCCCTATGGGCCGAACCTGGTGTGGGCCTTCCTGCTGACGGGCTTTGGAACGATGTGCCTGGCGCTGGTGCTGGCGAAACTGTCGGCGCAAATGCCTGGCGGGCCTTTCGCCTATGTCGGCAAGGCGTTCGGCGACGTGACAGCGTCGGTGACGATGTGGAGTTACTTGGTCTCGCAATGGACCGCGGTTGCCGCGGTCGCCATCGCCGTATCGGGGGCCATCGGTTTCGTCGTACCTTGGGCCAGCAGCGGATCGGGCATCATCGTCACGTCGCTCGCCGTCATTGCGATCCTGCTGGCGGTCAACCTCAGCGGCGTTCGGAAGGCGGGCAATCTTCAGGTAGTGACCACCCTTATCAAGGTGATCCCGCTGCTCGCCGTCATCTTGCTGGTCCTCGGCCGGTTTACGACAGGGACCCCGACGGAAAGCCTCGATCCGGTCCCGGTCACCATCGGCGGCGTGACGGCGGCAGCGGCGCTCATGCTATTCTCGCTGACCGGCTTCGAAGCCGCCACGGTCACGGCCAACGTTACCGAAGATGCGACCCACACGGTGCCGACCGCAACCATCGTCGGCACGGGTTTCACCGCCATCATCTACCTCGCCGCGACCGTCGCCACCCTGTGGCTGCTGCCGAGCGCTGTCGCCGCCAAGTCGAGCGCCCCTTTTGCCGACGCCATCGCGCCGTTGCTGGGCGATGCCGCGGGTGCACTCGTCGCGGCGATCGCGGCGGTCAGCGCCTTTGGCACGTGCAACGCCCTGCTGCTGCTGTCGGGCGAAGTCGCACGGTCGATCGCCACCGCTGGCGACATGCCGCCGATGTTCGCCAAGGTGAACCGCAACGGCGTGCCCGTTGGCTCGCTCTGCACCGGCGCGGCCATCGCCTCGTTGCTGGTGCTGGCCAGTGCGTCGGAAAGCTTCGTTCCGATTTACGTCTTCATCTCGCTCTTGTCGGCGGTGTCGAGCCTGATACTCTATCTCGCCTGCGCTGGTGCCGCGCTGAAGCTGCGGTCGGGCGCCCTGATCGTTGCGCTGCTCGCCTTCGCCTATTCGATCGCAATGTTCGTCGGCGCGGGGATGGAAGCGACGCTGTGGGGTATCGCCCTTGCCCTCGTCGCCATCCCGATCCGCTGGATCAGCCGGCGCGTTTGGCCCAGCCCGGCGGCGGCGGACTAGGCTTCCGCGCTTCGGGAATGAAGGTCCGGACCTTTGCCGCGAAGCTGCGCAGGCTGACCTCGCTGACGCCCAGCGGACCGGCTTCGTAGGATGGGCTCTGCATGCCTTCCTGCACCCGGCTGATCAGCTCGGTATCCTCGGCATTGACGCGGCGGTTAATGCGCCAGTTGAGGTAGCGCGCCACCTTCATCTCGCGGCGCCAAGGATAATCAGGGGCGTCGGGTAGCGCATAGCTGATTTCGCGGATGACGCTGGTGGTCGGACCGGTTGGCAGCCACTGCATGAAATCGACCTGGTCGGGGTAGATGTCGAAGGCGACGCAGGGGAACAGCTTGTAATAGAGCCACTTTCTCTGGTGCGTGTCGGGCAGATGGTCGGCGCGGGGCAGCAGGCGCTGGTAGGCGCGTTCGCTGGGGTTGCTGCTCTCGTCTTCCCGAAGTTCGCCTTCCATCCGGTCGACCCATTCGTTCGCCTCGACCGAATAGCTGCGGCCGAACAGGCGTGTCAGGCCCGGATGGCCGATCGGGATGTGGAGGTGGTCGCTGTAATTGTCGGCGATGGTCTTCCAGTTAAGCGCGCGCGGGCGGTTCACCACCTGCCCCGTCGCGCGCAGATCCTCGAACCGATAAGGCGCGACCTCATGGTCGTAGGGCGCCATCATCTCGGCGACGCTCGGCAGTCCGTCTTCCAGCCTGACGAACAGGAAACCGCGCCACCGTTCGAGCGCGACCGGCTTCAGGCCGAGCTGGTCGGTCTGGAGGTCGGGATATTCATGGCGATGCGGCACGCCGACCAGCTTGCCGTCGCGGGCGTAGCTCCAGGCATGGTAGGGGCAGGTCAGCACCTTGGCGCAGCCGCCCGTCCCGTCGACCAGCCGCGACCCGCGATGGCGGCAGACGTTGGAAAAAGCGCGCACCTCGCGATCGTCCCCGCGCATGACGATGATGCTCTCGCCGAGGTAATCGAGGCTGCGCCATTCGCCGGCTTCCGCGATTTCGCTTTCATGGCAGACCACCTGCGGCGACGCGCGGAGGAAGGCCGCCTTCTCCGCCTCGAAGAATTCGGGATCGTGATAGAGCCAGCCGGGCAGGCTCATCCCCGCCAGTTCGTCAGGAATCGGTGCTACTGTCTTCAATCGCGTCGCCATGGGACAAGGGCTTGCCATTTCCGGCCTTTTCCGGCAATGGGCCGCCAGCCGCGACCGGACTCCGCTCGCGGCTTGATTGCTTTGAGACGATAGCCGGAGGGGCGTTCGCATGGTGCGGCGTCAGCGATCGGCCAACATAGGTGCATGGATTATGCCGCTTTACGAGCATATTTTCCTCGCGCGTCAGGACCTGGCCCAAGCCCAGGTCGATGCGATCGCGGAAAATGCGACGAAGATCATCACCGACAACGGTGGTAAGGTCGTCAAGACCGAAACCTGGGGCCTCAAGAGCCTCGCCTACAAGATCCAGAAGAACCGCAAGGCGCATTATGTCATGATGGACATCGATGCCCCGGCCGCGGCGCTTGCGGAACTCGAACGCCAGACCGGCATCAACGAAGACGTCATCCGTTACATGACCATCCGCGTCGACGAACTCGAAAAGGGTCCGTCGGTGATGATGCGCAAGTCGGAACGCGCCGAGCGTGGCGACCGTGGTGACCGTGGCGGCGATCGTGGCGAACGTCGCTCGCGCCGCGAAGAAGTGGAGGCTTAATCCATGGCCCGTCCGTTTTTCCGCCGCCGCAAGAGCTGCCCGTTCTCGGCCAAGGATGCCCCGCGCATCGATTATAAGGACACGCGCCTGCTGCAGGGCTTCGTGTCCGAACGCGGCAAGATCGTGCCGTCCCGTATCACCGCCGTGTCGGCGAAGAAGCAGCGCGAGCTGGCCAAGGCGATCAAGCGCGCCCGCCACATCGGCCTTCTGCCGTACGTCGTGAAGTAAGGAGCAGACACCATGGAAGTCATCCTGCTCGAACGCGTCGAAAAGCTCGGCCAGATCGGTGACGTCGTCACCGTGAAGAACGGCTTTGCGCGCAACTACCTCCTTCCCAACAAGAAGGCTCTCCGCGCCAACGAAGCCAACAAGAAGGTCTTCGAAGCCAACCGCGCCAAGATCGAAGCGGACAACGTTTCGAAGCGCAGCGAAGCTGAAAAGGCTTCGGGCGGCATCGAAGGCAAGACCGTTGTCCTCATCCGCCAGGCGTCGAACACCGGCCAGCTTTACGGTTCGGTTTCGGCCCGCGACCTCGCCGAAGCGCTGGTCGAAGACGGCGTGAAGGTGGCCAAGAGCCAGATCGCGATCAAGGCCCCGATCAAGACCATCGGCATGCACGAAGTGAAGGTCGTCCTTCACCCGGAAGTCAGCGTCACGGTCAAGGCCAACGTCGCTCGTTCGCCGGAAGAAGCCGAACTGCAGGCGCAGGGCGTCGACGTAATGGCGTCGATGTTCGAACGCGACGAAGCCGGCTTCACCGAGGAATATGATCCCAACGCCGAACCGGGCGCGACGGCCGAAGTCGCCGCCGACGAAGGCGCGGAAGAAGCTGCGATCGACGGCCAGGACGCTTAAGCGTTCAAGCCGACCGCTACGGTCAAAGGACGGGGTCGCCGGGGAAACTCGGCGGCCCCGTTTCATTTGGGTGACACGGCTCGTCGCAAAGACCTCATGGCATTTCCGGCTCGGTTGGCCGATCGTTTCGGCGGCGAACGACGCTTCGTCGCAAACGCCGCTGCACCGCCGGAACGCCAGTCGCGCCAAGACATTCAAGCCATGGGAGCAAGGGGCCAGTAGAGAAGGATTCGGACCATGGAAAATTACGAACAGAAGAACCCGGAACTCGACCAGACCAAGGCGCAGCCGGAACAGGCCCAGCAGCAACAGCAGCCCGAAACGGGCGAAAGCCAGTCCTTCGAAACCGGCCAGGCCGATTATGGCAGCGCGGGCGACTTGGCGGTCGAACAGCGCCAGGATTCGGAAAGCGGCGACACGCTGCGCCAGCCGGAAACCGGCGAAGCGCAGGACAGCTTCATCGGCAGCCAGTCGGACGACGACAGCAGCGAAGATCTGATCGAGCGCGACGCCGAATAAGCGTCACCTCGCGACATGACATGGGCCGCGTCCGCCGCTGCGGGCGCGGCCATTTGTTCAGGCAGGCTGGGCGAACAGGGCGGTTTCGCGTTCGACCATCTTGGCAAAGCTCGGCCGCGACAGGATGGCGTCGAGGTAGGCGGCAAGTTTGGGAAAGCGGTTCGCGTCGACCGCGAGGCCGAGATGCTTCATGTTGACGAACGGGCTGGCCACCGAAATGTCTGCGATCGTCAGCCGGCCACCGACGAGATAGCCGCTGTCGGGGATCACGCCCTCCAGATAGTCGAGCAATGGCGGCAGTTCATCGCGCTCGGCGATGTCGGCGGCTGCAAGGTCGCCCTCACGACCCAGGAAGCGCGGTGCGACGATGCGGTTGAAGAACATCTTCGCCGCGCAGGACGTGAACAGCGTGTCCGACCATTCATCGAACCAGATCGCCGTGCCGCGCTCGCGCGGGTCGGACGGGATCAGCGCGGGCTCGGGATATTTGGCTTCGAGATAGTGGATGATCGCTGACGAATCCGCGACGCTGTAATCGCCGTCGACGAGGGCCGGCATCTTCTTGGCCGGACTGGCCGCGACGAACGCCGGATCCAGCGGGCCCGGCAGGCCGGTCGGTCGCACCTCCAACTCGATCCCCTTTTCGGCGGCGTATGCCGCGACCTTGCGGACGAAGGGGGAAATGCTGACACCGTAGAGGATCATCGCGGCTATCCTGTTATTTCCCGTTGCTCATAGCAACCCAAATGCGTCGCGCCTAGCGGATGCGGTAATAGTCGGCGACGCGGTCGAGCGCGATGGTGAGGACCAGCTTGCCGGCGCGCGCGGGCCAGCCGAGCGCGCTTTCGGCATCGCGCATCCCCTCGCCCGCGCAAACGATGCGCCACAGTATGTCGCTGAGGCCCGGGCCCGCTTCGGCCACGGCGTCGTTGAAGCGGCGCTTGGCATCGATCTGCGAACCGCCGAGGTCGGGGCCGAGGCTGGCCCCGCCGCGCGACCTGGCCACCGGCGCCGCGCTCCACGACATGGTGACGCGCGGATCGAGCTGGGCCCGTTCCCAATCGGCGCGAAGCCGTTCGCCCGCCTCATATTGGCGGCGGGACACATGACCACGCGCAAGCAGCCAGCCGAGCGGACTTTCGGCCGCGTTGACCGTGACCGTCCGCGGGGCAGCCCGGCCCGGTTTCCGGCCCACTACGCCATCTTCGAGCCGGCGTTCTTCCAACAACCGCTTCGCACCACCCGTCATGTCCTTCTCCCGATCGAGTCGGTCAGGGCTTGCCACATGGGGAAATCTGTAGGACAGAGTAAAACCGATTTGGTTCATGGGGGCAACGTTGATTACTCGCGTTCGTGAAGTGCGCCGGGCGCGCGGAATGACTTTGCAGGATGTCGCCGACGCCTGCGACCCGCCGACGACGCCGCAGACGATCGGTCGACTCGAAACGGGGACGAGGACGGTATCGGTCGGCTGGCTTAACCGCATCGCCGCTGCATTGAAGGTCGATGCCGCCGACTTGGTCGATCACCCCGACAAGGCCGAGCTACCGGTCGCGGCAGTCCTTGGCAGCGGCGGCGCGGTCGCGCCGCGCAAGACCGCGATCGTCGTTCCTCCGCGCCCTGACGGCGGCCTCATTGCCATGACGGTGTCGGCCAGCGTAGGCGACTATCGCGCCGGCGACGAAATCTGGTGCGAGCGGCTGGAGCCCGAGGCCTATGCCCGCGCTCTCAACCGAGACGTCCTCGTCCCCCGCCCCGCCGGTCGCTTCCTGTTCGGCCGCCTGATCGGGCGCGAAGACGGCAAGCTCCACATCCTTCCACCCGGCGCAGGCGGCCGCCAGCATGTCGTGACGGACCCGGCGTGGGCGGCAATGGCTGTGCGACTGGTCCGGGCGTTGTAAGTCGTCCGACATGGGGCTGCTTGATCTAATTTTGGACATCTTGGCCTTCCCCTATCCGCGTGGCGGCCGTTTCCACCGATCACAACGGATCGGTTGTATCATCGGCCTGCTGGGTGGCGCGCTAGTAGGGGGCCTTGCGGCGCTGATCGCCATCGGCACCAAATAGCCAAACCGCGAAAAGCTATCCAACTCAACCTTGCCCTTCGCGCCGTGTCGTGGCATCGGCGCGCCTTCCGCGAACGCGCGGGCGCTTAGCTCAGTTGGTAGAGCATCTCGTTTACACCGAGAGGGTCGGCGGTTCGAGCCCGTCAGCGCCCACCACGCGACGAAGCGCGGCCGGACGATGGTGGCATCCGACCGCGCTGTCGCCAGCTCCTATCCCTATCGACGCGCGACCGCGATGCGGATCGACATCGGCCCCGACGCCGTTCCGTTCAACGCTGCCAGCTGCGCAGCCTCGATCACCTTGGCGATCTGAGGGCGCGCATCCCGCCACGCTGTCCGTTGGCAACTATACTCCGCCCAATCGAGCGGGTTTGGCCCGGTCGCTTCAAGGCAGACCCCGCGCACCGCAGTGCCGACCCGTTGATGGAACTGCTTGGCACCTTGCGCCGTCGTCAGGTTGAGGTCGTCGAACCGGACCCGGCGACTGATGGTGTTTTCATCAGGTTGCGCGGTGACCACCGCCAGGTTCGGATCCCGTTCCGGCTCCGCCGCCGTCAATCCGCTCGACGCCAGCAAGGCTGCCGCCGCGATCGAAAGTCGAATATGCATGTCATTACCCCCTAGAAGGTGCGGGCTGCCCCGACAGGCGGGACAGCCCTGCCCATCGATCGATCACCGGGCGGCGATCATGATGGCGACCGGTGCGATGTTCGTCGTTCCGTTGGCCGCCAGTTCCTGCGCCCGCTGGATCGCAAGCTTCATCTGCGGCCGTGCGCCGCTCCAGGCGAAGCTGCGGCAACGCTGCATCTCGATCGACGCGCTGTCGTGGCCGGTGCAAACGTAGCGCACGGCACCGCTCACCCGATAGAAGAGCGTTTTTTCACCAGCCTTGGATGCCAGGTTGAGGTCGGCGTAGCTGACCCGGCGGGTCGGAAGGAATTCGTCCGGCTGTGCCCGCACGATGACCGGCTCGTCCGATTGGCCGGCAGCCTGCGCTACCCCAGTCCCGCTCACGCAAGCCGACACGACGCACAATGCAGTAATGATTTTCATGGCCTTGGCCCCTTTTTGATTGCCCCCGATGGGCGAGCAAGGGGATGTCAAAGGACCGGTGGTGACGCGCTTTCTTTTCGGTCAATCGGGCGAACGGGTCTGTCGGACGGACCATTGTTCGACGAAATGGCACGCGGTGCGTCGGCAGGGCCCCCGATGAGTCGGTTGATCTCGCCGGCGCGCCCTTTCGCGATCCGATGGGTCGATCCGTCGGCCAGTTGGACGAACCAGCGACGACCTTCGCTGAATAGCCTGCGGATGCTCTGGGTGTTGACCAGGGTCGACCGGTGAATCTGGACGAACGGCAAGCCGGCAAGCCGCTCGGCGATCGAATGTAGCGTGGCGTGAATGAGGGTCGCCTCGCCGTCGATGCACACGCGAACGTAATCGCCTTCGGCCGACAGCCACTGGGCACGGTCGAGGTCGACGCGGCGCATGCCATGGGCTGACTGAGCCCAAATCTGGCGCGACTCCTCTTCGTGGCACACGACATGGCGCGACACGAAATTGCTTTCGAAATGGCTGATCAGCCGCCGCGCGGGATCGATGACGTTGATGACGAAGTCATGGAAAGCGGCGAGGTTGGGTAATTCCGCCTCGATCAGGAAATCGCTCGGCCCCTCCAGTTCGGCGCAGTGCCGAACCTGAGGAAGCGACATCAACATTAGCTTGAAGTCTTCAAGGCACGACCGCTTGGCCTGACGTTCGAAGGTAAAGCTGACAATGACGTCCAGCTGCGATGGCATGACCGTACGAACCATGGACCGAGCGCCCCCTAGTTCCGTTTCCCATCTCCGCAATACTGAACGTCCGGAGCTTCGATTCGGCTTGCCGCCAGTCCCAACCCGGCGACCGCACCTTTAACGTTCACAAATCGTTTACCACAGCGGACGTCGCGTTGAAAGCGGCCGGCGCAACGCCCACCGGTTTCCCAAGCACAATTGGGGCGCCAGTTGTGGGCAGTTGCGACGCCGTCCGTGATTTTGCCTAGCCCAGAGCCGCCGGCCCGACTTGGGCAAAATAGCTGCGCATCGCCCCGCTGGCGGCCGGCGCAAGCTCGACGAACACCCGGCGGCCGTCATGCGGGTCGGCCCGCCGCCGAAACAGGCCGGAATCGGTCATCGTCTTGATCCAGCGCAGCGCGGTCGTCGGCGGAACGGCCGCCGCAATGCACAGGGACGAAACCGGCACGCGATGCTGAGCGATTTCGGCCTGGAAGAGGTCGAGCAGCATGTCCCAGGCCGGATCGGCGAAAAGCTCGGCATCGAAAAAGCGGGCGCGCAGGCGACGGGCGCGGATGACCGCGCGCACCTGTTCGCCGCTGACCTTCGCGTCGCTGCCGCCGCTTGCCGGCGTAGGCAATTCGACGGTCGAGGAACCGGGCCCGCTCGACAAGCGCGCCAACGTCGCGGCAATCCGGCCGACCTCGTCGCTCAACTGGCGCAGGCGCACCGCGCTCGGCTCGGCGGACACGTCATGTACTGTGGCTTGCCCACTGCGCTGCGCCGTAACCAGCGAAAGCGTCGCGACACGTTCCACCGGATCGGGTTCGACCAGCAGTTCGACCGCGCGATTGCCGATGGCCGCCACTATCGGGTCGATTGCCGTCGCAGGTGCGGACACGATGACGGGAAAGCGGCTTTCCAACAGCGTGTTGCCGACCAATTCTTCGAACGCGGGCGCCTTGTCCGCGTCCACCTCAATCCACACCGCGGACGCACTGCCTTGCAGGGCTAGACGATCGGCAGCGTCGGCCACCGCTACAGGAACGGTTCGCCAGCCGGCGGCGCCGATGACGCCTGTGGCATGGTTCAATGCCCGATCGCTCGACGCGATGACCAGAACAGGCGGCAAGTCGGACGCCGAAGCAGACGATGGCAGGTAGGACAAAGGCACGGTCATACAGACACCTCGCGGCGTGACGATAGAACCGAGCAGGAGGTTGTTAGCCACGGAAGCGGACCAATGTCAGCCCCCTGAAGCATCCATTGCGGACCGGTTCGCAAATGCTTGGAAACCTGCTTGCGCTATCGGACCTTCAACCATGCCCGATAATCAAAGTTTGCGCGCGACGAGCCGGTCGATCTGGCTCGCCGAACTGGCGGCTGCCCTTGCTGACGCTCATCGCCTGGTGGTCAAACAGGCCCAGTGGGACGCCGGCAGCGCGGAAAATGCCGCCCTTCGCAATCGATTGCTAGCAGCGATGGCTGAGGTCGACGCGCTACGCCGCGGGCTCCCGAAATCGTCGGCACCATTAAATCCGAAAAGGACCGATCGTCGCGTTCGGCGACCGCTTTCGCGCTAGGCGCGATCGACCGACATGAAGGGTGCGATCGCGGGTGCGGGCCATCCGCCGGTCGCGCAAAATCCCGAATTGAGGAATTTGGGCTTGCCGTACAGAAGCGGCTGCCCATCGAGACCATCGACGCGACCGCCGGCAGCCAGCAGCACCGCATGGCCCGCCGCCGTGTCCCATTCGCTGGTCGGCGACAGGCGTGGATAGATGTCGGCCTTCCCTTCGGCGACGATGCAGAATTTTAGGCTGGAGCCGATGGAAACATAGTCGTCGCCGGCGCGGACGGCCGCCAGATAGTCGGCCGTGCGCTGCGAGAAATGCGACTTGGATGCGACCGCTGTCGGCCGATCCGACGTAGGACGAGTGGCAATCGCTACGCGCTTGCCGCTTTCCTCCAGGAACGCCTCGGCACCGACGATACCGCCCCAAAGCTTGTCGCAAGCGGGCTGGTAGACCACGCCCAGACGCGGGTTCCCGCCATCGATGAGTCCGATGTTGACCGTATAGTCATCGCCGCCGCGAATGAATTCCTTCGTCCCGTCGAGCGGATCGACGAGGAAATAGGTTTCGCCATGTTCAGGGATGCGACCGGCCGCAACCTCTTCCTCGGCAATGATCGGGATAGCGGGGGCGGCCGCGGCCAGCGCGTCGAGGATCAACCGTTCCGCTGCTCGGTCGCAGATGGTGACCGGAGACTCATCTCCCTTGGCTTCGACCTCGAAACCCTTGGCGACCAGTTTCAATATTTCCGCCCCGGCGTCGCGCGCGGCGACGACCAAGGCTTCAAGCAACGCGGCGTCGTCCATCAACGCGGGGCCATGCGGATGCCGCCGTCGAGGCGGATCGCTTCGGCATTCAGATAGACGTTTTCGACGATGAACACCGCCAAGCGGCCATATTCTTCGGCCATGCCGAGGCGCTTCGGGAAAGGCACCTGCGCGCCCAGCGCATCCTGCACCTGCGGCGGCATCATCGCCACCATCGGCGTCTTGAACACGCCCGGAAGGATGGTGTTGACGCGCACCCCGTCGTTCATCAGGTCGCGCGCGATCGGCAGGGCCATGCCCAACACCCCGCCCTTCGACGCCGAATAGGCGGCCTGGCCGATCTGCCCGTCCTGCGCCGCGACCGACGCGGTGTTGATAATCACGCCGCGCTCGCCATCGGCGTTCATCGGCTCCGCCCCGACCATGCCGTAGGCCGAGTGCGCGATGCAGCGGAAAGTGCCGACAAGGTTGATGCCGATCGCCAGTTCGAACTGGTGCATCGGATATTTCTTGAGCTCACCGGTGGCCTTGTCCTTGCCGACCGTCTTCACCGCATTGGCGACGCCCGCACAGTTGACGAGAATACGTTCCTGACCGTGCGCCGCGCGCGCCTTTTCAAAGGCGGCCGCGACCTTTTCATCGCTGGTCACATCGACTTCGCAGAAGATGCCGCCCAGTTCGGCAGCGACCTTCTCACCGCGCTCGACGTCGCGGTCGAAGATGGCGACCTTGGCGCCCTTCGCGGCCAGCGCGCGAGCGGTCGCTTCGCCCAGGCCCGATGCGCCACCGGTGACGACCGCCGGGGTTCCGTTGATGTCCATGAAATCCTCTCCCTATCGCGCGAATTGCTTGGCGTGCCCTTCCAACAATCTGCGCCAGAGCGCAACCGTCACTGCGGGGGCGCGAGAACCGCGCAGGCGACGCGCGCGCCGCTGTTGCCGCTGGGATCGGTTTTGAGGTCGTCGGCATCGGCGTGGATCACCAGCGATGTGCCGTCGGCGTCCTTGAAACTGTAAGGAAGCGAATTCACCAGCCCGGCCTGCGTTTCCTTGTCGGTGAAAACGATAAGGTTGCCCCAGTCGCCGACGTGCCCGCCCCCCGGCGAAAGCTGGCCGTGCTTCATATGGGTCGGGTTCCAGTGGCCGCCTGCGCTTTTGAAATCCGGCGGATCGCAGCGACCGATTTCGTGGAAATGCATGCCGTGGTTGCCGCCCGAGACGAAGCCTGGGCGAAGGTGCAAGGCAATCTGGCTCCTGCCTTGAGCCTCCCAGCTGTCGACATAGCCGATTTCGACGCCGCGCGTGTCGATCAGCAGCGAGCGGGTGGTGCCGGGCGTAAGGTGGGGCGCGGTGGCGCAACCGGCGACGAGCAGCGCGGCCAACGGCATGATGGTCATCAACTTGTGCATCGGGGAAACCCTCCTCGATGCGACCAACGGTCAGGCCTCGGCTTGTATCCGCGCAAGAACGCTGTCGACCGCGACCTGCGCGCCTGCGCTGGCGTTGAGTTCGGCGACGGTGCCGTCGAAGGGTGCGGTCAGGCCATGCTCCATCTTCATCGCTTCGAGGGTGAGCAGGCGCTGGCCCTTCATGACCTTGTCGCCCGCCGCGACTTCGACGCTGGTCACCTTTCCCGGCATCGGCGCGATGATGTCGCCGTCATGCGCACCGCCACCGACGGTGGCGCTGAAGCGAGGCCATGAGATTCGATAAGTCTGCCCCTTAATGACCACGAACTGAGAATCCGGCTCGCTATCTTCGCGAAAGCCATATTCGAACCGATCCCCCGGGGCGGTCGCTTTGAATTCAAACTCCTCGACGCGACCATTCACCGCCATATGCTGATGAGCTTGAGGTTGGGCATTCATTCGGAAGCCCGCCAGAAATGGCATTTTTGGATCGTATCCGGTCGAGGCTCGTGCTGCCCAAAGCAATGCATCGCTTAGAGTACGCGCCGATGGCGGCGTCGAGGAAACCAGTTCGTCTTCATGCCGCCCGATGAAGCCGGTATCGAGCACCGCGGATCGAAATTCTTCGCTTCCGAGCGCGTTCAATAAAAAGGACGCGTTTGTGCGGACCGGGAATACGAAGACCCCCGAGAGAACCTCACCAAGACTTTCGATTGCCTCATCTCTGTCGGCGCCTTTCGCGACGAGCTTGGCGATCATCGGGTCGTAGAAGGGCGAGATTTCGTCTCCTTCTTCGACGCCGGTCTCGATCCGGCCGTCGCCGCCTAGGTTGAAATGCTCAAGCCGACCGGTCGACGGCAGGAACCCCTTCGCGGGGTCCTCCGCATATAGCCGCGCCTCGATGGCGTGGCCGTTGATGGACAATTCGTCCTGCGTGAGCGGCAGCGGCTCCCCGCTCGCGACACGCAGCTGCCATTCGACCAGATCCTGTCCGGTGATCTCTTCGGTGACCGGATGTTCGACTTGCAGGCGGGTGTTCATTTCCATGAACCAGATCCGGTCGGCGCGCAGGCCTTCGCTCGCGTCGGCGATGAATTCGATTGTGCCGGCGCCCTCGTAGTTCACCGCCTGCGCGGCGCGGACGGCGGCGCCGCAGACGGCTTCGCGGGTCGCTTCGTCCATGCCCGGCGCGGGGGCTTCCTCGATCACCTTCTGGTGGCGGCGCTGCAGCGAGCAATCGCGTTCGAACAGATGCACGACATTGCCATGACTGTCGCCGAACACCTGCACCTCAATATGGCGCGGGCTTTCGATCCATTTTTCGATGAGAACGACATTGTTGCCGAACGAGGAGGCGGCTTCACGCTGGCAGCTTTCGAGCGCATCGGCGAAGTCCTCGGCGCGGTCGACCTTGCGCATCCCCTTGCCGCCGCCGCCCGCGACCGCCTTGATCAGCACCGGATAGCCGATGCCGGCGGCCTCTTCGGCAAGGTAGGCGGGGTCCTGGTTGTCGCCCATGTAGCCGGGGGTCACCGGCACCCCGGCGTCGGCCATCAACTTCTTGGCCGCGTCCTTCAGGCCCATGGCAGTGATGCTGGCCGGCTTCGGCCCGACCCAGACGAGCGCCGCGTCGATCACCGACTGCGCAAACTCGGCATTTTCGCTTAGGAAGCCGTAGCCCGGATGAATTGCCTCAGCGCCCGTCGCCTTCGCCGCGGCGATGATCTTGTCGCCGACGAGATAGCTCTCACGTGCTGCCGACGGGCCGATGTGCACCGCCTCGTCGGCCATGCGGACGTGCAGCGCCTTGGCGTCGGCATCCGAATAGACCGCGACGGTGCGGATCCCCATCTTGCGCGCGGTGCGGATGATGCGGCAGGCGATCTCGCCGCGGTTGGCGATGAGCAGCGACTGGATCATTGGCCGGGGCATCCCGTCACGCGCGAGGAAAAGGTGACGTTCATGACTTTCCACGCCCCATCCTGCCGAACCATGTCGAAATGATCGTAGCCGCAGGCGACGACCTTGCCGCCCTGTTCGATCGTGAAGGGCGCCCACACCAGCGCGACGTCGCCGTCGATTTCGACCGCGGGGTTGGTAATGCTTTCCTTGAAGCCGTTGCCCGGTTTCATCCGCGCGACCCATTCCGCCCAGCTTGACCGGCGCACGCCGCTGAACCCGCTCGCCAGCGTGCCGACCGCCGTCACGCGCCCATCGGGATAAACCAGCCGCAGGACAGCGGCGCTATCCTGCGCTTCGAACGCGCGGAAAGCCTCGTAGATCGGCGCGAGGACCGCCGCTTCCTCGAACTGCGGCGCGGGGATCGGGCCCGCTGGCGGAAGCTTCTCCGGCGACTGGAGCGCAAGGGCGGCGAGGATCAGGCTGGCGGTCATCGGGCGGCCTCCATAGCACGCATCGGCTCTTCCGCTTCCATCGGCCTTAAGCCCAGCTTGGCGAACAGCGCCGCGTCCTTGCTGTCGCCGGCGTTGGCGGTGGTGAGCAGCTTGTCACCGGTGAAGATGCTGTTGGCGCCGGCAAGGAAGCAGAGCGCCTGGGTCGCCTCGCTCATGCTTTCGCGGCCCGCGCTGAGGCGCACCATCGATTTCGGCATGGTGATGCGCGCGACCGCGACAGTGCGGACGAATTCGATGTCGTCGATCATCCGCTCGCCCGCGAACATGTCGCCCAGCACCGTGCCCTTGACCGGCACCAGCGCGTTGACCGGCAAGCTCTCGGGATGGCGCGGC
The DNA here is from genome assembly GCF_000585415.1 of Sphingomonas jaspsi DSM 18422. Lineage (NCBI taxonomy): Bacteria > Pseudomonadati > Pseudomonadota > Alphaproteobacteria > Sphingomonadales > Sphingomonadaceae > Sphingomonas > Sphingomonas jaspsi. The sequence continues at coordinate 2,338,342 of NZ_KK073876.1, forward strand.
AGGGTCGCGAGCGCGTGGATGAAGCCGACCCGGTCGGCGCGGCTTTCGCCCATGCCGACGATGCCGCCGCAGCACACGCTGATCCCCGCCTGCCGCACTTCCTCCAGCGTATCCAGCCGCTCGGCGAAGGTGCGGGTGGTGATGATGTCGCCATAATGTTCGGGCGAGGTGTCGATGTTGTGGTTGTAATAGTCGAGGCCCGCGTCCTTCAGCGCCCGCGCCTGATCGCCGCTCAGCATGCCGAGCGTCATGCAGGTTTCGAGGCCCATCACCTTCACGCCCGCGACCATGTCGCAGACAGCGGCCATGTCGCGGTCCTTGGGGCTACGCCACGCCGCGCCCATGCAGAAACGCTGCGAGCCCGCCGCCTTGGCCTCCGCCGCCGCCGCGAGCACCGCGTCGACGTCCATCAGCTTCTCGGCCTTCAGCCCGCTGTCGGCGTGCGCGGATTGCGAGCAATAGCCGCAGTCCTCGGGGCACCCGCCGGTCTTGATCGACAGCAGGGTGCAAAGCTGCACCTCCGCGTGCGCATGGTGCGCGCGATGCACCTCCGCCGCGCGGAACACGAGGTCGGTGAAAGGAAGGTCGAAGAGGTCCGCGATCTCTGCGCGGGTCCAGTCGGTGCGGGTCATGGTCGTCATTACATCCTAAAAACGCCGAACTGCGGCTTCTCAGGTATCGGTGCATTCAGACACGCCGCGAACGCCAGCCCCAGCACATCCCGCGTCTGCGCCGGGTCGATGATGCCGTCGTCCCACAGGCGGGCGGTGGCGTGCCACGGGTTGCCCTGCGCTTCATAATCCTCGCGGATCGGTTGCTTGAAGGCTTCGGCCTGTTCGGGAGTCCATGTCTCGGCGTCGCGGTGGACGGTGGCCAGAACGCTGGCCGCCTGCTCGCCGCCCATCACGCTGATGCGGCTGTTGGGCCAAGTGAACAGGAAGCGTGGCGAATAGGCGCGGCCGCACATGCCGTAATTGCCCGCGCCGAAGCTGCCGCCGATGAGGATGGTGACCTTCGGCACCGACGCAGTGGCAACGGCGGTAACCAGCTTGGCGCCATGCTTGGCGATGCCTTCCGCCTCATATTTGCCGCCGACCATGAAGCCCGAAATGTTCTGCAGGAACAGCAGCGGGATGCGGCGCTGGCAGGCCAGTTCGATGAAGTGCGCGCCCTTCACCGCGCTTTCGCTGAACAGCACGCCGTTGTTGGCGAGGATCGCGACCGGCATACCCCAGATGTGGGCGAAGCCGCAGACCAGGCTCGGCCCATAGTGCGCCTTGAATTCGTGGAACTCGCTGCCGTCGACCAGCCGGGCGATCACCTCATGCACGTCATAGGGCGCGCGCACGTCCTCGGGGATGATCGAGTAAAGCTCTTCGGCGTCATAAAGCGGCGGGCGCGGTTCGCGGGTTTCGATTTGCGCCCCCGCTTCGCCGCCCAGATGCGAGACGATGTCGCGAACGATGGTCAGCGCATGTTCGTCATTCTCGGCGAGGTGGTCGACCACGCCCGACTTCTTGGCGTGGAGGTCGCCGCCGCCCAGGTCCTCGGCGCTGATGACTTCGCCCGTCGCCGCCTTCACCAATGGCGGGCCGGCGAGGAAGATGGTGCCCTGGTTGCGGACGATCACGCTCTCGTCGCTCATCGCCGGCACGTAAGCACCGCCGGCGGTGCAGCTGCCCATGACGCACGCGATCTGCGGGATGCCGAGCGAGCTCATTTGCGCCTGGTTGAAGAAGATGCGGCCGAAATGTTCACGGTCGGGGAAGACCTCGGCCTGGTGCGGCAGGTTCGCCCCGCCGCTGTCGACCAGGTAGATGCACGGCAGCCGGTTCTCCCGCGCGATTTCCTGCGCGCGGAGGTGCTTCTTCACCGTCATCGGGTAATAGGTGCCGCCCTTCACCGTGGCGTCGTTGCAAACGATCATCGCCTGGCGGCCCGACACGCGCCCGATCCCCGCGATCATGCCCGCGCCCGGCACTTCGCCGTCATAGAGGTCGCAAGCGGCCAGCTGGCCGATTTCGAGGAAGGGCGAGCCGGGATCGAGCAGCCGTTCGACGCGGTCGCGGGGCAGCAGCTTGCCGCGCGAGACATGGCGCTCGCGGCTCTTTTCGTTGCCGCCGAGCGCGGCGGTCGCGACGTCGGCGCGCAGTTTCTCGGCAAGCGCGCGATTGTGCGCCGCCCTCGCCTTCGCCTCGGGTCCGGTGAGGTCGATCTTGCTGTCCAGCCGCGGTGCGCTCATGCCTGTATCGCTATCCCTGTTGTGTCCCGCCGCCTAGCCCGCCCGGCGCCGCTTGCAAAGCCGTCACCTGTACGACGCCCACCGATTTGGGCCGACTCCGCTCCCACTGCTATTGCGCGGTGACATAAGCCTAGGAGGACGACATGACCTACTGGCGACTGACCGGACGCGAACTGGTCAATTGCAGTTGTGATTATGGCTGCAACTGCCAATTCGGCGGTCTGCCCGACAAGGGCCATTGCCACGCCGCCTTTTCGATGGTGATCGACAGCGGCAAGCATGGAGACACCGACCTTTCCGGCCTGCACATCGGCGCAGTGTTCAAATGGCCCGGGCCGATCCACGAGGGCAGGGGGGAGGCTGCGGCGTTCGTCGACGAGCGTGCCAGTGACGCCCAGCGTGAAGCGCTGCTGAAGATCATGACCGGGCAGGACACCGATCCCTTCGCCACCGTCTTCGCCGTCTTCGCGACCACCATTGAAAGGATGCACGAGCCGCAATTCGTACCGGCCGACATGACCGTCGACATCGACGGCCGTCGCGGCAAATCGGTGTTCGGCGACCAACTGGAAATTACCGGCGAGCCGATCAGGAGCCCGGTCGACGGGCGTGAAATCCGCGCTCGCATCGACCTGCCCGACGGGTTCGAATATACGCTGGCGGAAATCGGTTCGGCATCGAGCGAGGCCAGCCGACCGATGGAGTTGAGACTGGCCAACAGCTACGCCCAGTTCGCGCATATCGACCTCGACAGCCACGGTATCGTCCGCGCCTGATGCGCCACCTCGCCGAAGCCGCGCTGAAGCGGCACCGTCTGGTCACGCTGTCGGGTTTGGCGGCCCTGACCGTGTTGGCATGGGTCTGGATATGGCTCGGCGCCGGAATGGAACGCGCGACACCGGCACCGATGCCCGACATGGCGATGCCGGTTTCGTGGGACCTGCCACGCTTTGCACTCACGCTGTCGATGTGGTGGGTGATGATGGTGGCGATGATGACACCATCGGCTGCGCCCGTCGTGCTTCTCTACGCCCGCGCCGCGGCAGATCGCGACGTGAAGGGCCTTCACAGTGCGGCATTCTTTGCGGGCTACCTCCTGGCATGGCTCTGTTTCTCGCTGGCGGCCGCCAGCCTGCAGGTCGCACTCGCAAAATTAGGGTGGAGCGACGAGATGGCGATGCGGCTGGCCAGCGGCCGGATTAGCGGCGTCCTGCTTATCGCTGCTGGCCTCTACCAGCTCAGTGCGCTCAAGGACGCTTGCCTGTCGCGCTGCCGCCAGCCGGCCCAGCTGCTGTCCCGCCTTTACCGGCCGGGGATCGCGGGCGCGCTGCGCATGGGACTGATCCACGGTGCGATCTGCGTGGGATGCTGCTGGCTTTTGATGCTGCTGCTGTTCGTCGGCGGGGTGATGAACCTGCTGTGGGTTGCAGGCCTGACGCTGCTGGTGGCGGCCGAAAAGCTGCTGCCCTACGGATCATGGCTGGCGAAGCTGGCCGGCATGACCGCGATCGGCTGGGGCTTTGCGATGCTGATGGGCTTTTGATCCTGCCAGCGGCGCCGTTTATCGAAAGTCGGGTGCGCCGCGCGCGCGACCTCGCCAATCCGCTGCATCAATAGGCGGACCGGCAATAGCCAGCCGCAAAGCGTTCCAGCGGAGACCATCGATGAAGACCAGCAAGACCATGATCGCCCTGATGGCGAGTGTCAGCCTCGCGCTCGGCACCGCCGCGTGCAGCAAGGGCGGGACCGACACCGAAGTGGCGGCCGCGTCGAACCCCGCGGGCATCAACCTCGCCGCGATGGACAAGTCCGCCAAGCCGGGTGACGACTTCTATTCCTACGCCAACGGCAACTGGCAGAAGACCACCGAAATTCCCGCCGACCGCAGCAATGTCGGCGCCTTCTACACCGCCCAGAAAGAGCTGGAAAAGCGCAGCGACGATCTGTTCGCAGGGCTCGCCAAGAGCGACGCTAAGGCTGGCAGCGACGAGCGCCGCCTGGCCGATTATGCCAAGGCCTTCCTCGACCAGCCGGGCATCGACCAGCGCTCGCTGCCGTCGCTGAAGGCCGACATCGCAAAATATGAAGCGATCGCCGACAAGACCGCGCTGGCCGCCGCGATCGGCGGGACGGTCCGCGCCGACGTCGATCCGCTGAACGCGACCGACCTGCAGACCGAAAATCTGTTCGGCATCTTCGTCACTTCGTCGCTGACCGACCCGTCGAAGAATGTCCCCTACCTGATGCAGGGCGGCATCGGCCTTCCCGACCGCGACTATTATCTATCGGCCGAACCGGAAATGGCGAAGATCCGTGCCGCCTATAAACCGTTCATTGCCAAGATGCTGGCCAGCGCCGGGTTGGACAAGGCCGACGAGCGCGCCGCGCGGATCCTTGCGCTTGAAACCAAGATCGCACAGGCCCACGCGTCGATCGTCGAGACCGAAGACGCCGGCAAGGTCCAGACCTGGAAGCAATCCGACTTCGCCGCAAAGGCGCCGGGCCTCGACTGGAACGCCTTCTTCGGCGCTGCCCAGCTGTCGACCGTTCCCGAAATCGCCGTGTGGCAGGTCGAGCCGGCGAAGAAGCTGTCCGCGCTGGTCGCCAGCGAACCGCTCGACGCGTGGAAGGACTGGCTGGCGTTCCACCAGATCATCCAGTCGGGCCCGGTCCTGCCGACCCAGATGCACGCCGACGACTTCGCCTTCTTCGGCACCACGCTCAATGGCCAGCCGACCGAGCAAGCGCGGGCCAAGCAGCTGCAGCGCGTGGTAAACGAACAGCTCGGCGATGCGATGGGCCAGCTCTACGTCGCCAAATATTTCCCGGCATCGTCCAAGGAAGCGATCGGGAAGATGGTCGACAATATCAAGGCCGCCTTCGACAAGCGGATCGCCGCGCTGCCGTGGATGGCGGATCCGACCAAGGCCGAGGCGCGCAAGAAGGTCACATCGATGCACGTCGGCATCGGCTACCCCGACAGCTGGCGCGATTATTCGTCGCTCGAGATCAAGCCCGACGATGCCTATGGCAACTACCATCGTGCCCAGCTGGCCGAATATCGCCACCAGATCGCGAAGCTAGAGCAGGCGCCGGACAAGAATGAATGGTGGATGGTGCCGCAGATCGTCAACGCGGTGAACCTGCCGGCGCAGAATGCGCTCAACTTCCCCGCCGGCATCCTGCAGCCGCCCTTCTTCACCCCGGGCAGCGACGCCGCTGCGAATTACGGCGCAATCGGCGCGGTGATCGGGCACGAGATCAGCCACGGTTTCGACAATTTGGGTTCGACCTTCGATGCCGATGGCCGGATGCGCAACTGGTGGACCCCTGCCGACCTCACCAAGTTCAACGCCGCGGGCCAAGCGCTGGTCGATCAGTATAATGGCTATGAAGCGCTGCCGGGCCTGAAGCTCAACGGCCGCCAGACGCTGGCCGAGAACATCGCCGACGTTGCGGGCCTCGCTGCCGCCTACGATGCCTATCGCGCTTCGCTGAACGGCAAGGAAGCGCCGGTGATCGACGGGCTGACGGGCGATCAGCGCTTCTTCATCGCCTATGCGCAAACCTGGGCAACGAAGTTCCGCGACGCCGCCCTGCGTGGCCGCGTTGCGACCGACGGCCACTCGCCCGGCAACTTCCGCGCGCTGACCGTCCGCAACATCGACGCCTGGTACAAGGCGTTCGACGTCAAGCCCGGCGACAAGCTCTACCTCGCGCCGGAAAAGCGCGTGAAGGTGTGGTGAGTCCGAGCGCCGAGCGTAGCGAAGCGGTCGGCAATCCGACCGCTAGCAGCGCGAAGAGACAGCGAGGGCCGGCCGACCGGCGCGAAGCGACCGGATCGACGTCACGGGATTAACTCCCGTGACGGCCTAGCGCGCATTGCGGCGTCCTCTCCTTATAATTAGCCACGCCAGCCCCGCCGCCGCGACAACATCGTAAGCCCCACAAAAGGCTGGCCACCAATCGGGCGCGCCAGGCGCGGCCAGATAGTCGTGCCTCAGCAGGTCGAACAGGCCATGCAGCGCCAACCCCGCCGCGACAAACCATAAGCTCCTTCGAAATCCGATTGCCGCCAGTGCGGCAAACAGGGCGAAGAAAGCGATCTCCAACTTGAGCCCATTCCCCCCGCCCATTACCGCGAACAGGACGTACATCGACCCCACGACCGTCAGTACCGCGGCGTAGAAGGAACGATCCCGGTCGTAGCCGACCACATGCGCGAACACGCCGACCGCGACCGCCAGCGTAGCGCCAACCACCAGAGCCAGGTTCATCGCCCCTAATCCCGCTCCCCGCCATGTGCGGGCTGGTCTTCCTCGGCCTCCAGCCGATCCCGCAGGAAGCCGATCAGCTCCTCCCGCTCATGCTGGGTCATCTTGGCAGTGCGATGCCTCGCAGTACCGCTCATGAGGCCGAGGTCTTTCTTCGTCTTTCCCTCGCCGGTCATGAACATGTGCATCAGCTCGGCGTCATTATAGGTTCCGACGATGTCGAGGTTGGGGCTGAAATCCTCATAGCCCTGAAGCTCGCTATTATGGCACTCCGCGCAGACCGTTTGCGCGATATAATGGCCGAGCGGATGCCGGCCGCCGTAATCGGACAGCGCGTTGGCGCGGAACCGCGCGGCCATCTGCTTGGCGGGGAGGAAATCCGCATCGGGTGATTTGTCAGCCCACACGGTGCCCAGTCGAACCGGCGGCGTTTCTTTCCCGGCTTTGGGCACGGTGCGCAGGTAAGCGGTCAGCGCGGCGACGTCGGCATCGCTGAGATACTGGAAGGTCTCAATCGGCATGAACACCAGCGCGCGGCCGTCATGCACCTCGCCCTTGCGCAGGAAGTCGGCGAACTGGGCGTCGTTGTAATTGGCCATGCGCAGGGTGATGTTGGACGCCCACATATCGCCTTGGGCCTTGTCGCCGGGCGTCACGTTTTCGCCCTGAAGATTTTCGCCGTGGCAGCCCTTGCAGCCGAGGATGAAGCTCAGCCGCTCGCCATGTGCCACCTTGGCCGTGGGATCGGTCGTGGTCGCACCGTCATAGGTGATCGCGGCGGGCTTGGTCGGCTCTTCCGCCGCCACTTCCTTACGCTGATGACAGGCCGTCAGGCTGGTCATCGCCAGCAGCAAACCCAAAACGCGCATAGAAGCCCCCGTCCTCGCAGGGTCGGAGGCTTAACATGGATTTGGCTGAAGGCCTAAGCGCCGATAATCTCGCGCCCGATCAGCATGCGGCGGATTTCGTTCGTTCCTGCGCCGATGTCGAGCAGCTTGGCGTCGCGCATGTAGCGTTCGACCGGCCAGTCCTTGGTGTAGCCTGCGCCGCCCAGCGCCTGGACGGCTTCGCCCGCGACCTTGAACGCGCTTTCGGATGCCAGCAGGATCGCACCCGCCGCGTCGAAGCGGGTGGTCTTGCCCGCGTCGCAGGCCTTGGCGACCTGGTAGACGTAGGCGCGGGCGCTGTTCAGCGCGACATACATGTCGGCGATCTTGGCCTGCATCAGCTGGAAGCTGCCGATGGGCTTGCCGAATTGCTTGCGCTCGCGGACATAAGGGATGACGACGTCGAGGCAGGCCTGCATGATGCCGAGCTGGATGCCGGCAAGCACGGTGCGCTCATAATCCAGCCCGCTCATCAGCACCGCGACCCCGCCATTTTCCGGGCCCATGATCTGTTCGGCGGGGACAAAGCAGTCGTTGAACACCAGCTCGGCGGTCGGCGATCCGCGCATCCCGCACTTGTCGATCTTCTGCCCGATCGAAAAGCCTTCCATGCCCTTTTCGATGAGGAAGGTGGTGATGCCGCGGCTGCCTTCGCCGGTCTTGGCGTAGACCACCAGCGTGTCGGCGTGGGTGGCGTTGGTGATCCAGAATTTGGTGCCGTTGAGGACGTAACCGTTGCCCGATTTCTCGGCCTTCAGCTTCATCGACACGACGTCGCTGCCCGCGCTCGCCTCGCTCATCGCCAGCGATCCGACATGTTCGCCGCTGATCAGCTTGGGGAGGTATTTCGCCTTCTGCTCCGGATTGGCCCAACGCCGGATCTGGTTGACGCACAGGTTCGAATGCGCGCCGTAGCTGAGGCCGACCGAAGCCGAGGCCCGCGCTACCTCTTCCTGCGCCACGACATGTTCGAGATAGCCGAGGCCGAGGCCGCCCCATTCTTCCTCGACGGTAATGCCGTGGAGGCCAAGCTCGCCCATCTGCGGCCACAACTCGACCGGGAAGCGGTCCTTCTCGTCGATCTCGGCAGCAAGCGGCAGGATCTTGTCGGTGGCGAAGCGCTGGGTCGTGTCGCGGATGGCATCGGCCATCTCGCCCAGGTTGAAATCCATGCCCGGCATATCGCTCATCGAAACTCTCTCCTGTTTGCCGGCGCGCCTAGCATCGGCGGGGTCGGACAGACAAGTTAGGGATTGGGTGGATCATTCGGCGGCGAAGCCCCGCTGGAGCGGATCAGCGACCGTCCGAGAAGCATCAGTCCGATGCCGCCCGCCAAGGGAATACCACCGAAAAGCGCGACGATCGGAAAAACGCTGAAATCGATCTGAGACACGTTGCTCACCCCGGCGAAAAAGACGGCGGCCGAGCAAAGTCCGCTTGCGCCGGCGATCAACAGTCCAATTGCGAACAGGATGCCGCCCAGCAATTTGCTCATGCGTCATTCCCTCCCGATCAGATGCGCCCGCCCGGACCGCGGGCGACGCGGCGACCCAATATCACGAGCCCAACCCCAATTAGCAAAGAAGGCACGAAGGCGCTGAGGATGTCGACGAGGCCCCTGATGGTGAAATTGGTAGCCGTCAGGTCCAGCAGGAACAACGCCGAACAAATCCCGCTAAGACCGGCAATCAGCACACCCGCCGCGACAAGGATGCCACCGAGGAGTTTCCTCATTCGGCTACCCCTGCCCGTGCTCTGCCCCGCCGCAGCACGTCCGCCCCCTCCGCGCCATCGCGGTAGAAGGTGTTGTAGGTGTCGAACGGAATGATTTGCCCCTCACCCGTGACGAAATGGACGCAGCTGCGCTTCACCGTGCCGAGGTCGAAATTGTAACGGTCGAGGAATTGCAGGATGACGACGCGGAAGCTGTCGGCATAGCTCAATTGCTCCGGCACCATCGCCTGCGGCAGGCAGCAGAGCAGGCCCGCCAGCTTCTCCTCGGTATTGGCCTGCGCGGTGGCGAGCGACAGCAGGTCCAGAATGCGTTCGCGCAGGGCGGGATAGGCTTCGTAGCTGATCGTGTTCGGCCCGTTCAGCATCAGTTCGCGCGGCAGCAGGCTGGTGATCGGCGTCACCTTGTCACCGTCGCGCAGGCCATAGGCGATACAGATCTGGTCGGGGTTGCACGGCAGCGGGATGAGGTCGTCGAGGGCGAAGGCTTTCGACTTCGCCACCTCGCGGCGGATTTGCGCCAAGACGATGCGGTTGGCCTTGGCGTCGAAGCCTTCGTTTCGCCCCGCATCCTGCACCGGCTGGAAGGTGACGCCGCGCACGCATTTCCAGGTCAGGGCATGGTCGACGATGGCCGCGACTTCCTTATCGTTGACCCCGCGCTTCACCACCGCGACCAGCGTGGTCGACAGGCCGACCCGTTCCAACGCTTCGAGCGCGGCCTGGCGGATGCGCGAGAGCTTGGCGCCGCGCAGGTTGACCAGCGCGTCGTCGTTGAGGCTGTCGAACTGGAGATAAACTTCGAGGCGGGGCGCATAGGTCGCCAGCCGCTCGACGAACTCGGGTTCCTGCGCGATGCGGACGCCGTTGGTGTTGATCATGACATGGCGGATCGGCCGCCGCTTCACCGCGTCGAGGATGTCGAAGAATTGCGGGTGGATGGTCGGCTCGCCGCCCGACAATTGCAGCAGGTCGGGCTCGCCCTCGCTCGCGACCAGCGCGTCGAGCATCGCCTCGATCTCGGCCAGCGGGCGGTGGCTGCCATGGAGGTCCTGCGCGGATGCGAAACAGACCGGGCAGGCCAGGTTACAGGCCTGGTTGACCTCGATCAGCGCGAGGCAGCTATGCTGTTCATGGTCGGGGCACAGGCCGCAATCGAACGGGCAGCCGGCCTCGGTCCGGGTCTGGGCGGTGAGCGGTCGGTCGCCCGGCTTCAGCCAATCCTGCTGCGAACGCCAATAGGCGACGTCGTCGCTGATCAGCGTTTTCTGCACGCCATGGTCGCGGCAGCGCTTGAGGTAGAACACGCCGCCCGCCTCGACGATGACCTTGGCGGGGACCAGTTCGAGGCAGGTCTCGCACAAGCTCGTCGTCTGGTGATGGAAGATGTAGGGCGCTGCCTTGCGTTCCGCCGCTATGTCAGGCGGGTTGTCGATCGCGTCCGCTTCGGTTCCACCAACATAGTCCATAGACAACCAGCCCCATCATCAACAGGTGGAAGAGATTAAGCGGCCCCACCAACGGCGGATAGGGCTTCAGAAACTCCCACGCGAACCGCTGGGCAGCATAGAAGATAATCATCGCGTGGAAAGCGTGATGGGTGGCCCAGTTCATGCCCGCCAAACGCGCACGGACATAGGTGATCGCGAAGACGGCCATCGACACGCCTTCGTATAGCTGGACCGGATGGCGACCGATTCCGTCGCCAAGGTCGACCGCCCACGGCAGGCCGGTCGGCACGCCATAGGTCGCATCGGCGAGCCCGGTGAAAAAGCAGCCCAGCCGACCCACCGCGATGCCCACCGCGATCGGCAGGACGAAGGCACCGCCGGTCGATACCGTGATGCCGCGCCGCCATTTCCACAGCTCGACCCCGGCAATCCCGCCCGCAAGCGCGCCGGCAACGCTGTGCGACGGCGCGGCGACCAGCATCCGCAGCGAATTGGCGCTGCCCAGCAGCCACGCCCCCGCAAGCGCCCCGACGGCAAGACTGATGAAGTAACTGGTGTCGGTAATCCGGGACAAGCGTTCGGCCTCGGCGGGCCAGCGCCGATGCTGCAAGCGCGCGGCCAGCGCCGCTGCCAGCCAAGCGCAAAGGTCGCCGACATAATGGGCCCACAGGGCCGTCGGGACATGGATCATGAGGTCAGGGCTTGGGGGGAGCGGCCGTCGCTGCCGGGTCGGCAGGCGGCGGCACAATCAGCGGATGCGCCGCGCCCCGATGGCAGGTGTAGCAGGTTACCGCCGGATTGTTCATGTCGACCTCGAACTTCTGGTTGAGGTCGTGGGTCACCCGCATCATCCAGCGCGCCATTTCCTTTTCACGCTTGGCGTCAGATGCGAAGTTCAGGCCCGCTCCGTTCGACGCCGGCGCATGGCAATAAGCGCAATTCACCCCCAGGGCGGACGACATGTTGCGCATGATGCCGATCAGTTGTTCGCGCGGCATGTCGGGCGGCAGCGCCTGAAGGTTCCTTGCTTTCCACGAAGACGGCGGCGGGGGTGGCGGCACGTCCGCGTTGGCCGCGCCATGACCGACGGCGATCGCCAACGTCGCGGCCGCGGCGGCGAATAGCAGCTTGCTCGACAGGGCCCTGTTCATGCCCCGCAGCCTCCACCCGCGAGCGGGCTTCGTCAATGGCGAATTGAACGCGGGCCCGCCCACGCCTATGTCGCCAGCAACCTCATTCATCCGGAGTCATCCATGTCCGCCGATCCGATCGTCATCCTGTCCTACGCCCGCACGCCGATGGGCAGCTTCCAGGGAAGCCTGTCCGGCGCCACCGCGCCGCAGCTGGGCGCGACGGCGGTCAAGGCGGCGGTCGAACGCGCCGGCATCGACGGCGATCTGGTCGAGAAAATCTACATGGGCTGCGTCCTGCCCGCCGGCCTCGGCCAGGCCCCGGCGCGTCAGGCGGCGCTGTTCGCCGGCCTCCCCCGTTCGGTCGAAGCGACCACGGTCAACAAGATGTGCGGATCGGGCATGCAGGCGGCGATCATGGCCGCCGACACGCTGGCGGCGGGCAGCGCCGACGTCGTCATCGCGGGCGGCATGGAATCGATGACCAACGCCCCATACCTCAGCCACAAGCATCGCGGCGGCGCACGCATCGGCCATGATGTGCTGAAGGACCATATGTTCCTCGACGGGCTGGAAGACGCCTATGAGCCGGGCCGGCTGATGGGCAGCTTCGCCGAGGAAGCGAGCACCGAATATCAGTTCACCCGCGAAGCGCAGGACGGTTACGCGATCGAAAGCCTTTCGCGAGCCAACGCCGCGATCCAGTCGGGCGCGTTCAAGAAGGAAATCGCGCCCGTCACCATTTCGGGCCGCAAGGGCGACGAGATCGTCGACACCGACGAACAGCCGGGCAAGGCCAATCCGGGCAAGATCCCGACGCTGAAGCCCGCCTTCGCCAAGGACGGCACCATTACCGCCGCGAACGCCTCGTCGATTTCGGATGGCGCCGCCGCGCTGGTGCTGACCCGCCAAAGCGTCGCCGACAGGCTGGGCGTGAAGCCGGTGGCGCGGATCGTGTCGCATGCCGCCCACGCCCACGAACCTGCCAAGTTCACTACCGCTCCCGTTCCCGCGCTGCAGAAGGCGATGGCCAAGGCTGGCTGGAGCAAGGACGACATCGACCTGTTCGAAGTCAACGAAGCCTTCGCCTGCGTCGCGATGATCGCGATGAAGGACCTCGGCATCGATCACGCCAAGATCAACGTCAACGGCGGCGCGACCGCACTCGGCCACCCGATCGGCGCAAGCGGCGCACGCATCCTCGCGACCCTGCTCGGCGCGCTCGAGACCCGCGGCCTGAAGCGCGGCATCGCCAGCCTGTGCATCGGCGGCGGCGAAGCCACCGCGATGGCAGTCGAGCTGGTCGACTGACGCGTCAGGGGTGCTGCAGCATCCCCCGGCGCCACGCCACCCAATAGGCCGCGACCAGGATCAGGCCGTAGCATCCAGCAAGGAATGCCAGCGGCGTGAACATTGGGGCGTAGGCCAGATGCGACAGCGCGGCCCATGAACCGAAAACGGTCAGGATCAGTATCATCCCGACCTCGGACGCCTGCGCCCCGACGACGCGCCGGAATTCATCGGTTGTTCGCTGCATCCGGCGCCAGACGACGGCCATGACGACCGTGGCCAGAACGAGTACCGCCAACGCACCGGCCGGCGCAATCATGCCGTTGGCGCCGCCGACCGCCAGCGCAACGAGGGACAGGCCGACCAACAGGCAGGCCAGCGCCGACATCGTGAGATAGCCCCGGTCGTCACGCAGCTCATCCTCGTCGGCAACGTTCAACAGCTTCGACCCGGTCGACGGGTTGAGCGTGCCTAGTCCGACGAACAGCGCCATCAGCGAATAAATCAGACCTACACCGATCGCGACGACCTGGTCGATTTCCGGTCGCCCGCCAAGGCCTTGTTCGAGGCCCCGCATGGCCAACATCATGCCTGCCCCGCCGGCCAGCCCACCAAGCACCAGCTGGATCAGCATCTTCACGGTTCGCGACTTGCGCGCGGCAGGGTCGAGGGTTCGTAGGCCGGTCATGCGTTGGGTTCCCATTGATCGAGGAAAAGGTCGGTCACGGGCACTGCAAAAATCTTCGCCATTCGCAGCGCCAGTGGGAGGCTGGGATCATATTTGTCGGTCTCGACTGCGTTGACCGTCTGGCGCGAAACGCCGAGCCGGCGGGCAAGCTCGCCCTGGCTCCAGCCTTTCGCTTCCCGATAATCGCGGATCCGATTCTCCATGCGTGAATCATGTGTAAAGAGTTCTTGACTGTCAAGAGCTCTTTACAGGACGTCGTCGACGAATGAAATTTCTGCTATGACGCGGGCCTCAACGAAAACAGGGAGAGAGATATGCGTGTCGTGATGACCTCACTGGCCGTGCTGGCGCTGATGGCGTGCAGCAAGCCTGCCGACGCACCGGCCAACGACATCAACTCCGACATGGCCGACACCAATGCGACAATGATGGACGCGAACGCGACCGCGGCGGCCACGCCGGCGGCGCTGGCGGACATCAAGTCGACGTCGTGGGAGTTCACGGACAAGGATGGCCAGGCAATCCAGGAATCGGTCGACGAAAACGGCAACTACGTCGCCGTATCGGGCACCAAGCATATCGACCATGGGACCGCCATAATGAAGGACGGCAAAGCCTGCTTCACCAGCGCCATGACCAAGGAAGGCGAAGTCTGCTGGACGGACCCGATGGCGGCCATCGGCAATTCGGGTGAAACCACCAGCGACAAGGGCGAAAAGCTGACCGTCAAGCGCGTCGAATATAAAGCGCTGACCATGTAGCGGACGAGGCGTCGGGCGCGGGTCAACCCGCGTCCGGCGGCTTGCTATTCGACGGTTTCGCCGTCGCTGGTGCCCCAGATTTCGCCCTGCGCCACATAGCCCTCGCGGGCGCCGAACTGGATATGACACCAGTCGCCGTCGCAATGGTCGATACGACCGACCGCGCCGGCTTCAACACGATAGCGGATCGGTGCGCCGCTATTGGGACGGACGCGGACGTTGCGCGGGTCACCATCCTTGATGACCGCTGTGCGGCGGTCGCTGAGCAGCGTCACCAGCATCCAGCCCTGTGCGCCTTCCATATCCTCGATCTTGCGCCAGTTTTCGTGACGCTGGAGCACGCGGACGGGAAGGTCGCGCCGCTTGTAGAGCCAGACGCCCGGATAGTTACGCCCCGGCCCGGTGCGGGTCATCGCCTCGCCACTGGCGATCGACGCCCAATAAGGCACCGGGCGGTCTTGCGCCGCAGCGGTGGCAGCGACGACGATCAGCGATGCAGCGATCAGCCCCCGCACCGCGATCAGGCCCCAGTCAGGATCCGGTCGACCAGCTGCTTCACGGTCGGCACGAACCCGTTCGAATAGAAAGGATCCTGCTTGAACCGGAACGCGGCATGGCCGGCGAACATGAGGTTCTGCTCGACATCGCCGCCATGGGCGATGTCCTGCAGCGTCTTCTGGATGCAGAAGCTGCGCGGGTCGGCGAGGCGGCCGGTGCTGTTCTTCTCATTATCCGCCCAGCTTGAAAAGCTGCACTGCGACAGGCAGCCCATGCAGTCGGCCTGGTCCTTGCGGATCTCCTTGAATTCCTCCGGCGTGACGAAGATCAGCGTGTCGTCCGGCGTCTTCATCGCTTCGGTATAGCCCGCGCCAAACCATTCGCGGGCGTGCTGAAGGTCGCCCTTCGTGACCCAGAAATTCTTCTTGGTGCCGACGCCGACGTCGAGTTCGAACGCATGGTCGCCGATCGCTTCCTTGGTGAAGGCGAGCTGGCGTTCGCTGCGTGCTTCGAGGTTGCGCAGGAACGGGTTGCGCACGGCCGACGAATAGAAACCGGTCGGCGAAAAGCGGTGGAGCAGGACGTCGCCTTCCTCCAGCGTCATCAGCCGCGCCTTCCATGCGGGCGGGATCGGGCTTTCCTGCGTCAGCAGCGGCCGGGTGCCGAACTGGAACATGATCGAGCCCAGTTCGGGATTGTCGATCCAGTCGTTCCATTCGTCGAGCCGCCAAACGCCGCCTGCCATGACGATCGGCACTTCGTCCGAAATGCCGCCTTCGCGCATGGTTTCGCGCAATTCCTTGACGCGCGGATAAGGGTCCTGCGGTGCACGCGGATCTTCAGCATTCGACAGGCCGTTGTGCCCGCCCGCCAGCCACGGGTCTTCGTAAACCACCGCGCCGAGCAGGTGCGCGACCTTCGAATAGGCGCGCTTCCATAGCGCGCGGAAGGCGCGGCCGGAGCTGACGATGGGCAGGTAGTGGACGTTATATTGCGCCGCGATTTCGCTGAGCTTGTAGGGCATGCCCGCGCCGCAGGTGACACCGGTTACCATGCCCTTGGTACGTTCCAGAACGCCGTGCAGCACGCGCTGCGCACCGCCCATTTCCCATAGCACGTTGATGTTGATCGCGCCCTTGCCGCCGGCCATGTCGAAGGCCTTCTTGACCTGCGCGACGGCGCCGTCGATCGCATATTGGATCAGCTCTTCATGGCGACCGCGGCGGGTCATTTCGCGGTAGATTTGCGGGACGATGCGGCCGTCGGGGTCATAGCTGTCGGCGTTGACCGCGCTGACCGTGCCGATGCCGCCCGCAGCAGCCCAGGCGCCGCTCGACGCGTGGTTGGTTGCCGATACGCCCTTGCCGCCCTCGACCAGCGGCCAGACTTCGCGGCCGCCATACAGGATGGGCTTCAAACCCTTGAACAATTGCCTCTCCGTTCTTGTCTTGCGGCCCCTATAGGACGGTCGAACCGCTTTTGCTCGCAGAAATTTCGCTTACGCCGTCAGCACATAGTCGAGGCCGATGTCGACCGCCGGAGCAGACTGGGTGATGCGGCCGACGCTGATATAATCGACGCCGGTTTCGGCGATGGCGCGGATAGTGTCGAGGTTGACCCCGCCCGACGCTTCGAGCGGCACCCGACCTGCCACCAGCGCAACGGCCTCGCGCAATGTGTCGGGTTCCATATTGTCGAGCAGGAAGCGTTCCGCCCCCGCCTCAAGCGCCGGTTCGATCTGCGCGATCCGGTCGACCTCGACTTGGATCTGCAACCCGCTGTCATAGGCCTTGGCGCGCCGCACCGCCTCGGCCACGTCGCCCGCGACGCCGACATGATTGTCCTTGATCAGCAGGCCGTCATCCATCCGCATGCGGTGGTTCTGCGCCCCGCCCATCCGCGCCGCATATTTTTCGAGCAGGCGCAGGCCCGGGATGGTCTTGCGCGTATCGAGCAGCACCGCTCCGGTGCCCTCGATTGTCTCGACATAGCGCCGCGTCAACGTGGCGATTCCGGACAGGTGCTGCAGCGTGTTGAGCGCCGATCGCTCCGCCGCCAGCATCGCCCGCGCATTGCCCTCCAGCTTGAGCAAGACGGTGCCCCCCTCGACCTTGTCGCCGTCCTGCACGCGCTTCTCGATCCGCACTTCACGGTCGAGCGCGCGGAAAAAGGCGATGGCGAGGTGGATGCCCGCCACAACGATCGGTTCGCGGCAGTTCATCTCGGCGACGAAGCGCTGCTCGGCGCCGATGGTGGCCTTTGACGTGACATCGCCCCCGGTGCCCAGATCCTCGGCCAGCACCCGCTGGACGAAATCGCGCAGGTCGAATTGCGGAAGTTCGAGCGCAACCATTTCCGGCGTATCCATCGCGCCACCATCTCCCCTGTTTGACGTCACTGCCCTAGGCCGGGACAGGAAGCGTGCACAAGGCTTCAGGCGTCGGCCTGCGCCAATTCGCGACCGTTTTCGGTCTGCCAGTCGCCCGCCTGGCGCAGGAACCGCTGGCGGTGCGCATCCGCAAAGCCGCTGCCGTCCCACGCCTGGATCGCCACCGACACGTCATGGCTGGCCGCAATGTCGATGAGGTTGAAGCTCTGTTCTTCGTCACGCAGTCTGGTCGAGGTCGCCGTCCCCGCCTGGATCACAAGGGCATTGCCCGCGCCCGTAACCAAATCGTCGGCCCGGTGGGTGGACGCGCGGTGATTGTGACCGGCCAGCAGCAGGTCGACCCCCGCATCGGCGACGGCCGCCAGTGCCATCTCCTGCCGCCCGACCGCTTTGCCCAGTTCAGGGCCATCGCCGACCGGCAGCGCGAACAACGGATGGTGGGTGACGAGCACGCGGGGCTTGTCGTCGGGATGGTGGCGAAACGTGTCGCGGATGTAGGCGACCTGCTCTTCATTCACCCGCCCGTCCTTGAAGGTCAGCGACCGCGCCGTGTTGATGCCAAGAACGGCGGCTTTGGGCAGGTCGTGATAGGGGCAAAGCGTCTCGTCGATATAGCGTTTGTACCGGGTCAGCGGCGACAGGAAGCGGCGCAGCACGTCGTAAAGGGGTATGTCGTGGTTGCCGGGCACGCCCAGCACTTCATGACCCGCCTTGCCGAGCCGGGTCAGGAATTCGCAGGCCTCCTGAAATTGTTCGGTCCTTGCGCGCTGGGTGAAATCGCCGCTGATGACGACGAGGTCGGGCTTTACAGCGTCGATGCGTTCCTCGACCTTGTCGACGAGTCGCGGGTCATGCGCACCGAAGTGAAGGTCGGACAGATGGATGATCTTGGTCATGCCCGGTTCAACGCCCCGCCATTGCATTCGCTCCCCTCTGCTTTCATGGAAAGGCGATGGACCGCACCGAAGCCAATAGCGGCACCCGCGAGGTGTCGGATCGCCTGAAGTTCGACGTTGCCGCGCTCGAAGCCTGGATGAACGACCATGTCGGCGGGTTCGAAGGCCCGCTGAATCTCAGCCAGTTCAAGGGCGGCCAATCCAACCCGACCTACAAGCTGGAAGCCGGCAACGGCCGCGCATACGTCCTCAGGCGCAAGCCGCCGGGCAAGCTGCTGCCCGGCGCCCATGCGGTCGACCGCGAGGCGCGCGTCATGTCCGCATTGGGCCGCGAGGGCTTCCCGGTGCCCAAGGTGCACGGTCTATGTGAGGACGAGAGCGTCATCGGCACCCCCTTCTTCGTCATGGACATGGTCGAAGGGCGGATCGTGTGGGAAGCGCATTTTCCCGGCCTCGCCCCCGAGGAGCGCGCCGCCCACTTCGACGCGATGAACGCGACCATCGCGCAACTGCACAATGTCGATCCGGTCGCAGCCGGGCTCGGCGATTACGGCAAGGCGTCGGCCTTCGTCGAACGGCAGGTGAAGCGCTGGTCGAAGCAATATCTGGAAGACACCGAGGCGGGTCGAATCCCGGCAATGACCGCGCTGGTCGACTGGCTGGGTAAGCATATGCCGCCCGACAGCGGCGAAAGCCGCGTCGTCCATGGCGACTATCGCTGCGACAATATGATCTTCGCCCCTTCCGCCCCGCGCGTGCAGGCCGTACTCGACTGGGAGCTATCCACGCTCGGCGATCCGGCGGCGGACTTCGTCTACCACCTTGCCATGTACCGCATGCCGGCGCGCATCTTCACCGGGCTGGCCGGCATCGACATCCGCGACCTCGGCATCCCGAGCGAAGAGGAATACGTCGCCGCCTATTGCCGCCGCACCGGCCGCGACCATCTGCCCAACCTCGATTACCTGATGGTGTTCGTGATGTTCCGCCTCGCGGCGATCCTGCACGGCATCAAGGGGCGCGTGGTGCGCGGCAACGCCAGCAGCGCCCACGCCGCCGCCATGGTCGAGCGCCTCGAACCGCTGGCGGAACTGGCGCTCGAACAGGCGAAGAAGGCCAGGCTCTAGCCCCTACTTCGTCGGAAAGCCGCGGCGCTTCAGCAGCGCGTTGACGTCCGGGTCGCGGCCGCGGAACTGGCGATAGGCCTCGGCCCGGTCGGTCTCGTTGCCCGTCGACAGCAGGATGATGCGGAACCGGTCGGCGATCGTCCGATTGAACGGATCGCCCGTCTCCTCGAAGGCCGCCCAGGTGTCGGCGTCCATCGTTTCCGACCACAGGTAGCTGTAATAGCCTGCCGAATAGGCGTCGGAACTGAACAAGTGTCCGAACTGCGGGAGGCGATGGCGCATCACCATTTCCTTCGGCATGCCCAGCTTCTTCAGCGCATCGCGCTCGAACGCGTCCGGATCGACCACGCCGTCGGGCTGTGTGTGCAGCATCATGTCGACCAGCGCGGACGACAGATATTCGACCGTGGCGAACCCCTGGTTGAACGTCTCCGAAGCCTCGATCTTCTTGACCAGCGCGGCAGGCATCGGCGCGCCGGTCTTGTAGTGCTTGGCAAATCGTTCGAGCACCGGGCGCGTCAGCAGCCAATTCTCGTTCACCTGGCTCGGATATTCGACGAAGTCGCGCTGCGACCCGCCGAGCGAGGGATAGTTCACGTCGACCAGCAGATAATGGATCGCGTGACCGAATTCGTGGAAAAGCGTCGACGCGTCATCGAGCGTGATCAGCACCGGTTCGCCCGGCGCGGGCTTGATGAAATTGTTGTTGTTCGACGCCAGCACGATGTCGTCGCCGAGCAGCCGTGCGCGGCTGCGATAGGTCGTCATCCACGCGCCCGAGCGCTTGCCCTCGCGGGCGTAGGTGTCGAGGTAATAAAGGCCGACCACCTTGCCGGTCTTGGCGTTGGTCACCTCGAAGGTGCGGACGTCCGGGTTGAACACCGGCACCTTGCCCGTATTCTCGGTGAACTTGAGGTCGTAGAGCTGCTCGGCCGACCACATCATCCCCTGCACAAGATTGTCGAGCACGAAATAGGGTTTGATCTCGTCCTGGCTGAGGTCGTACTTCGCCTTGCGGACCTTCTCCTGGTAATAGCGATAGTCCCACGGCTCGACCGTCGTGACGCCGTCCTTCTTCGCGATCGGCTTCATGTCCGCCACTTCCTGGTGGACGCGTTCGACCGCCGAGGGCCAGACCTTCATCATCAGGTCCATCGCCCGCGCCGGGGTCTTGGCCATCGTGTCCTGCATTCGCAGGTCGGCATGGGTGGCATAGCCAAGCAGGTGGGCACGGTCGGCGCGCAGCTTCACGATCTGCGCGATCAGCGCGTTGTTGTCGTTGGCGTTACCGTTGTCGCCGCGATTGACGAAGGCGTTCCACACCTTCTGGCGAAGCGCACGATCGCTGGCGAAGCTCAGTACCGGATCGGCGGCCGAGCGGGTGTTGCGGATGGCATAAGTGCCGGCGGGCAGCCCCTTGTCCTTGGCCAGCGCCGCGGCGGCCGCCTTCACGTCGGCGGGAACGCCCGCCATTTCGGCTTCGGTAGCGGTAGTGTAGGTCGCCTCGTCCGCCAGCAGATGGGCATTGAAGTCGGAGAAGGCTTCCTCAAGCTTCTGGTTGATCGCGGTAACCTGGGCCTTTTGGTCTGGGTTGAGCTTGGCGCCGCGACGCACGAAGCCTTCATAGGTGCGGGTCAGCAGACGGTCCTGGACAGCCGTCAGGCCGAGCTCGCCGCGCCGCTCGTAGAGATATTCGACCCGCTGAAAGAGGTCGGCGTTGAGGTTCACCTTGTCGTTGGCCGCCGACAGCTTGGGCGACCATTCCTTGACCAGAGCCTGCACGTCGGGCGTGGCGAGGTTCGATTGGTAGACACCGAGGATATTCTGGATGCGGTCGAGCCGCTGACCGGTCTTTTCCATCGCGACGATGGTGTTGTCGAACGTCGGCGTGTCCTTGTTGGCCGCGATCGCATCGTTTTCCGCCAGATATTCATCGATGGCGAACTGCAGCGCCTCGGGGAAATGCGCGACCTTGACCTTGTCCCACGGCGGCACCCCGTCATAAGGCCCGGTCCAGTCGGCAAGCAGCACATTGTCGGGCACGGGCTTCACAACCTCCTGCGGAACAGCGGCGGGCGCGGCGGCCGTCGCTTGCGGCACCGGCCCGGTGGTCGTGCAGGCGGCGAGCGAAAGAGCAGCGGCGCTGCCCAGCAGAACGTTTTTCAAGGCTATTTCTCCGTAACCCGAATGGATTTTTGCGGGGGGAGCATAGGAAGCGAGCGGAGCAAAAGGCAAATCGCCCGACCAACGGGCGGCTGCGCTCGACCAAAGACCTAGAGGAAATCCGGCGCCAGCAGCATCAGCACGCGGACGTCGATCGCGACGCCCTCGGCACGCTTGGCCGCCACGAACGCCGCGACCCCGTCCTTGGGTACCAAGTGGGTGACGATCTGTTCGTCATCGACCCCGCCGCCCTCGCCGACCTTGGTCAGACCGCGCGCCCGGACCAGCGAAAAGCTTTCGCTGACCATGCCGGGCGACGAGTAGAAGTCGCCCAGTTCCTCGACCGACGCGGGCCGGTAGCCGGTTTCCTCGACCAGTTCGCGGCCCGCCGCCTGCTCGACGCTGTCGGGCCCATCGCCGTCGCCGATCAGCCCGGCGGGCAGTTCGATGCAATTGCGGCCCAGCGGAACGCGATATTGTTCGACCAGCACCCAATGATCGTCGACGTCGGCCAGGATGACCGCCGCGCGGATACCTCGCGAACGAGCGACATATTCCCACTGTCCCTGCTTCAGCGCAGTGATGAAGCGCCCAGTCCAGACGGTCTCGACCGGCTCATGTTCGTCGCGGTGGCTCATAGCTCGATGAGCTTGTCGGGGATTTCGTTGACGTCGTTGTCGGCGCGCGGGAAATGCTGGGCCAGCACATCGCCGATAATCGCCACCGCTGCGACGATTCCATCGCCGGGACGACCCTGCTTCACCTCGACCAGCAGCGCCTTCATCGCCTCGCCCCAAGTCTCGTCCGTCGTCACCTTGGTAATGGCCTCGTCGCCGATGATCTCGGCACGACGCTCGCCCATCGACAGGTAGATAAGGATGCCGGTGCGGCCCGCCGTGCGGCTTTCGGCAGAGGTACGGAAGAGTTCGACCGCGCGTCGGCGCACGCGTCGCGCCTTGGTCGAGCGCGGGGTCAACGCCAGCCTGAGCGGCATCCACTTCATGATGAACAACGCCACCAGGAACTTGGCGAGCGCGATGAACAGGACCCACGTCAGCGCCTGCTGCAAGCTCGGCTCGCCCGCCCATGGCAGCAGCTTTTGGTACCACCAGACCAGGCAATTGGGCACAGCCGCCAACACCGCCAACGCCGCGAACATAGCCAGCACTGCATAATGAAGCCCGACATCATGATATCGGTCGCTGAGGTCGGTCGTGACCGCGATGATCTCGCCGGCGCTCTTTTCTTCAGCCGCCGCAATCGCGGCGCTGACCCTGGCATGATCCTCTGCCGTCAGTTTCAGCATTACCATCCCCCCGAAGCGCCGCCGCCGCCGAACGATCCACCGCCGCCGCCGAAGCCACCGCCACCGCCACCGCCGCCCCAGCCGCCGCCACCACCGAAACCGCCGCCACCGCGGCGACCGCTACGGCTGATCGCATCTAGACCCCACAGAACGATCCACGGGTCGATCCCGCCGCTGCGGCGGTATCGACGCCCGCTGACGCCGCGCGCGATCGAGCTGATGATGACGAAGAAGACGATGACGATGAGAATCACCGGGATCGGGTTGACGTCGTCAGCGCGGCTGCGCTCGGCTGCGCTCGCGGTGGAGGCGCGCTTGGCGGCCTCTTCGGGCGACATTTTCATCGTCTCGACGATGCGATCCGACCCGGCGACGATGCCCCCGCCCATATCGCCGGCACGGAAACGCGGCAGAATGTCTTCGCGGATGATGATGCTCGACACCGCGTCGGTCAGGAAGACGCGCGCACCGTAACCCGTCTCGATGCGCACCTTCTTCTCGTTCGGCGCGACGAGGAGGATGACGCCGTCATCCTTATCCTTTTGTCCGATGCCCCACGTCCGCCCAAGACGGTAGCCATAATCCTCAATCGGCCGCCCTTCGAGGCTGCTGACTGTCGCGACCACGAACTGCCGACCGGTCGCCGCTTCCAGCGCCTCGGATTTCGAGGTGATGTCGACCACCTGTGCAGGCGTGAGAAGATGCGCCTGATCGACGACCCGCCCGGTAAGCTGGGGAAAGGTCTGGGCAGCCGCGGGCATGGCGGCGCACAGCACCGCCAGCCACAGGCCGGCAAGGTAGCGGATCACTTCAGCTCGCGGTGTTGAAGTCGACCTTCGGCGCGTCCTGCGCGCCCGCCGCCGCTTCGAACGGTACCTTGGGCTTGGCCCCGTAGAACACCTTGGCGCCGATCGCGTCGGGGAAGGTGCGGATGCGGGTGTTATAGCTCTGCACCGCCTCGTTATAGTCGCGGCGGGCAACCAGGATCGAATTTTCGGTTCCTTCGATCTGCGATTGCAGCGTCAGGAAATTCTGGTTCGACTTCAGCTCGGGATAGGCTTCCTGCAAACGCTGCAGCGGGATGATAGCCTGCGTAAGGCGGCTCTGCGCGTCGTTGAAGGCACGGACCTTAGCCGGATCGTCGAGATCTTCGGCACGAAGCGTCACCTTGCCGGCATCGGCGCGCGCCTGCGTGACCTGGATGAGCACGCTGCTTTCCTGCTTGGCGTAGCCCTTCACGGTTTCCACCAGATTGGGGATCAAATCGCTGCGGCGCTGATATTCGCTCTGCAAATTGCCCCACTTGGCGTTCACATTTTCCTCGGCCGTCGGGACCGAGTTGAGGCCGCAGCCGGCAAGGCTGGCGGCAGCGACCGGAGCGAGAAGGGCAAGACGAACTGACTTCATCACGGCGGGAACCCCCAAAGAAAGCGGGACAAGCTGCCCGCGAAGAGCGAATCTAGGGATGGCCGCGGGGGGTTTCAATCGAATCCGGATAGAGTCAGGATGACCGTCCCACCAAATTAGTCGGGGGATCGCATGCTTTCTGAATTCAAAGCCTTCATTGCCAAGGGAAATGTCCTGGACCTCGCCGTCGCCGTCATCATCGGCGCGGCTTTCGGAAAAATCGTCACCAGCCTTACCGAAGACGTCATCATGCCGTTGATCGGCTGGCTGTTCGGGGGCGTCGATTTTTCGAGCCACTTCGTCCGGCTCGGCGAGGTGCCAGCAGGCTTCAAAGGCGATCCGACCAAATATGCCGACCTCAAGGCAGCGGGCGTGGCGATGCTCGGCTGGGGTGAATTCCTGACCCAGATCATCAATTTCCTGATCCTGGCCTTCATCATCTTCCTGCTGGTGCGTCAGGCCAACAAGATCATCGGCGCGCGCGAGGAAGCGCCGGCGGGTCCGAGCGAAGTCGAGCTGCTCACCGAAATCCGCGACGAACTTCGCAAACGCTAAAACGCAAAAAAGGGGCGGCATCGCTGCCGCCCCTTCCTGCCAATCGGTCCGCTTACTTGGGCATCCCGTTGTAACCGGCTTCCTTGCGCAAAGCCGCGCCATCGAGCAGCGCGCCGTCAAGCACCACCTTGTCGACATGGCGAAGATTGCCGACGTCGGCTTCGACATCGCCGTCGACCAGCAGCAGATCCGCTTCCTTGCCGACCGCAATCGAACCGGTGCGGCGGTCGGCCTTGACGTTTTTCGCCGGGCCGAGCGTCGCCGTGTAGAGCGCCTCGGCCGGGGTCATGCCGCCCTTCACATAGAGCTCCAGCTCATGGAGCAACTCCATGCCCTGCCCGTCCGTCCCGGCGACGATCGGCACCCCCGCCTTGCGCAGCACGCCGACATAATCGACCATATGATCGAAGCTCTTCGTCACCTGATCGCGGGTGACGCCGTCGGGAAGCGGCAGGCCGCCGGCACGGAAACCGCGCTCGACCGCGGGCGGGACCGTCCCGACATAGGAGGTATAGGCCGGGCTGATCTTGCCCGCCTCGTTGGTCAGCACGCTTTCGACAACCACCAGCGTCGGATCGACGACGATCTTGCGCTTGGCCAGCGTGGCGATGGTCGACTTCATCGGCTCGGCGTTGAAGTCGACATCCTTGAAATACATGCCGGGGCCCATCATCCGCAGCGTCGTATTCGACTTGGCGACCACATCCGCCGGCATCGCCTGCATGGTCGCGAAATAGATATGCGTGATCTCGTCATAGCCGGCATTGACCGCGTCCAGCGTGCGCATGCCCGCCGGGATATGGCCATGAACATGGAGGCCGAGCTGGTGGGCCAGCTTGGCCGCCGGCGGGATCCACGCCGGGTCCATCGAGGTGTAGAATTTCACCCCGGTCATGCCCGCCGCCTTGATCTTGCGGACGGCGGCCAGCGTGTCGGCCAGGCTCTTGACCGCTATGCTGCCCTGCGCCGCCAGCGGCCCCGCCTTGTCGACGATGACCGAGGTAAAGCCTTCGGGCGCCAGCAGCGTGCCGTTGAGGCGGCGGCGCTTCTGGCTCTGTGCCAGTTCGATCGTGCCGCCCGGGTTTCGGAAGCTGGTAACCCCCAGCGCCAACTCATTGAGCGCGCCGAAATCGTCGCTCATGTGCATGTGGCTGTCCCACAGTCCGGGAAGCAGCGTCTTACCCGTCCCGTCGATGACCCGCGCGCCTGCTGCAAGCTTGGGAAGCGCGGTGCCGACGCTGACGATGCGGCCGGCGCGGACGACGACATTTTGGCCCGTCAGGAAGCGCTGCTGATCCGCGTCGTACAGCTTCACATTCCTGAACAGGATCGGACGGCGCGCGGCGGGAGTGAGGAACTTGCGCGCGGTGGCCGGGGCCATCGCCGCGATCGCCGCGTCCTGCGCCGCCTGCATCGCATCGAGGTTTTTCTCATAGCCCGCCGGCATGAAGCCAAGGCCGCCAACCGAACCGAACAGCGATTTGTCGAGGTTAAGCCAGATCGGCTGCGGCTGCTGGCCGATGCCGTTGATGAAATAGAGCTGGATTGTCTTGTCGCCGCCCGGGCCGCTGACTTTCAAATTGCGCGATGCGGTCATGGCGCCATGCCCGCTGGGCAGAAGGTCGAGTCCTGAGGGTCCTTTTTCCAGCAGAGCCTTGATCGCGACATCGCTGCCGCTGAACGTCCCGCCGCTGGAGAAATAATATTTACCTTCAGCCTGGTCGCTATGACCCTCGTCGACCGGGCTTTTCCAGTTGGCGGTGTTGCCGCTCAGCGAATAGGTTTCGGCGGCATCGCCGCTCGGCGTGACGCCGCGGATAACGCGCGAGACGACGTTGCCGTTCGCGTCGAGCTTCGCGACCTCGTCGACCTCGAAGATCAGCCCGCGAAGGAGAATGGATTCGCGATAGGCGCGCGATCCGTCGGGCAGCGTCCAGCGCCATTCGTCGCCATGTTTGCCTGCTTGGCTGACGATGACGAAGTGATCGGCATTGGCCGGCGGGACCAGCAACTTTTCTTTGGGTACGGGTGCGGCTGACAACGCGGCAGGTGACACGGCAAGGCTCAGCGCCAGCAGGAAACGACGGATGGTCATGGATTGCGACTCCCCTGTTCGAAGGCGCGCACCCTGCGCTTGCCGTCGCGACGCTGCAAGGACGGCTTCGACCAATCGACCGGGGGCGGAAAATCAGGAAAAGTGGGAGGCTTCTGTTGCCCGGTGCCTCCCAAACCGCTGGAATCCCCTTCTGTTGCCCGGTGGGGTCCGACCGCGCTTAAGCTTTGTAACCTAATGTCCGTGAGGACGTCAGTTACGCGGCAATCGCAAGAGCCTCGTTATCGTTGGCACTTGTGTGAATGAGCCGTCACGGTGGCATCCATACCGATCGGCAACCCGGCCTTTATTGCACTCGTCGATCCTGTTTCGCCCCCATCAGCAACGGTGGAAAAGCCGCCGCTGGTGGTGGAGGCGCCGGGGTACTGCCCCCCGGGTCCGAAATGCCTATTCCACCAGATAGTCTACCGACATAGCCAGTTGCCTGACCCGCCCAAGATAGGGACGCGGACAGATTCGGGCAAGGCGTTGACAAAATGTCGTCGGGACGGAACCGTTACGGCGGCGGTTGCGTTCCAACCGCTCATGCCCTGTGCCAACCATTTGGCGCGAGGCAGGATTAACAAGGGGATTTTTTGATGAAAAAGCTTCCGTTTGCCCTCGTTGGCGCCGCCGCTCTCGCTCTCACCGCCTGTGGCGGTCAGGGTGACGACGCCCTCGCCGACAACGTCGAAGACAATTACGAAGCCGCTGCCGACAACCTCGAAGCGGCCGCCGACAACACCGCCAACGCCGCTGAAGCCGACGCCCTGGAAAACCAGGCCGACGCGCTCGAAGCAGAAGGCGAAAAGAAGGCTGACGCGATCGACGACGCCGACGTCAAGGCCGGCAACGTCACCGCGATGTAATTCGCATAGCCACACCCGATCCGGGGGTGGACATGGAAGGGTCGGCGCTTTCGGGCTGCCGGCCCTTTTTTGTTGGCATGCAATGACCTAGGTCCAGAGGCATGAGCGATGCGATCCCTGCCGCAACCCTGATCAGCTGGCGAGACCTGCCGTCAGGCCCCGAAATCCTTGTCGTTCAACGCGCGGCGACCATGGCCTTCGCTGCAGGCGCGATCGTATTCCCGGGCGGGCGTGTCGACGAGGCAGACCGGGCGCTGGCCGCCGCCCTTGGCCGCCCGGAGGATGCCGCCAAGGTCACCGCCATTCGGGAGACGCTGGAAGAAAGCGCGATCCCGACGGGGATAAGCGGTGTCCGCAGTCCCGACATGGCCGCTAGCCTCCAAGCCGAACTCAGCGGCGGGCGTGACTTCGCTGAACTGCTTTCGAGCCACGAATTGACCCTTGATCTAGACCTAATGCTGCCGTTCGCGCGCTGGATGCCGTCGTTCAAGCAGCCGCGGAAGTTCGACACCCATTTCTACCTCGCGCCCGCGCTGCATGGCGAATGGACGCCGATTCCCCAAGCGGGTGAATGCGTGGCGGCCCGCTGGGACTCGCCGGCGAGGCTGGTGGAACGCGTCGCAAGCGGCGAGGACAGCGCCATTTTCCCGACCAAGCGCAACCTCGAACGCCTTGCGCAGCATCGCAACTTCGCCGACGCCGCCGCCGATGCGCGGTCGCACAGCACCGACACTATCATTCCTTGGGTGGAAGAGATCGACGGCGAGCCGCACGTCCGCATCCCCGATGATCGCGGCTATCCCGTCAGGTGGGAACCGCTGTCGACGGCGTTTCGCGCCTGAAACGAATCGCGAGAGAATCGATTGCGCAAAGAAAAGGGGCCCGCGGCGATGCCGGGGCCCCTCTCTACGCCGGTCGCGCGATGCGCGACGCAGGCGATTAGCTGAGGTGCTTGGACAGGTGCTTGTTCATTTCGAACATGGTGCACTTGTCGGTGCCGAAGACCTTCTTCAGCTTGTCGTCAGCAAGAATTTCCCGCTTGTTTTGCGGGTTTTGCAGATTGTTCTTGCGAATATGGTCCCATACCTTGGACACGACTTCGCTACGCGGCAGCGGGTCCGAACCGACGATGGCGGCGAGATCCGCCGACGGCTTCACCGGGCGGGCAAGACCGCCACCTGCTTTACGACCCGTAGTATTTGCCATGAGGCCCTCCTGTTTGTTCTGACAGGGACTAGAGCGCGTTTCCCCCTCTCACGCAAGAGGGCGACGCAGAGGAAATGGGTTAATTTGAAGATAGGGTAAATGGGACGACCTTATTGGCCGCGTCGTGGCCGATATCCGCCGCTCCGCCAAAGTCGACTCCCCGACTCCCGCACCAATAGGGAACGATCGTTTCGGGACCGTGGCCGAAGGGCGGATCGTTATCCGGAATATCGCTCATCCGCCCCAGCCTTACGCGGCGGCATTTGCGCACGGCGGCACTGCCGACGACATGGAACATCGTCCGGTCGATCCGATAATCATGCTCGGCGACATCTTCGATGAGGAGGTCGGCATTGCTAAAGTCGGGCTCGATCGACGTTCCGAGAAGGCTCGACAGGACGGTAAGGTTAAACGCCAGCGCGCGGCGTCCCTGCTCTAGACCCGGCTCAAGCGTCGAAGGATCGCGCCGGACCAGCCAGTCGAGCGCGCGATGCAACGCCGCGTCCCCGCCCTGCCTCAGGCCGTCCTGCACCAGCGGCCCGTGCGCGACCTTCAGACCGGCACGGTCGAAAGCTGCGAGCAGAAAGCCGCTGTCGCTATACCCCATATAGGTCTTGCTGCGGGCCGCCGGCGGTAGATCGGCCGCTGCCGCCTCCGCGATCCGGTTGCTGCCATAGCCACCGCGCGCGAACCACACCGCGTCATAGCTGCCATCGGCCATCACCTCGCGCAGCGCTGCCAGCCGCGCCGCGTCCGGACCGGCGAAATGGCCTTCCGACAGGAAGCATTGGTCGTGGATCGCCAGCGTGCAATCGCCGCGGGCGGCCGCGATCGCCAGCGCCATTTCGGCGGCTTCGGGCTTCAACGTGCAGCTTGGCGCGACAACGGCAATCTTCATCGCGTGGGAGATTTGCACATGGCGGCCCGCCCCGCTAGCGCCAGCAGGACATGAGCGAACAATATTTCTTCTGTGGAATCGGCGGCAGCGGCATGCTCCCGCTGGCGGCAATCCTTCGCGCCCAGGGCGCGCGCGTATCGGGCAGCGACCGCTCGCTCGACGCCGGCCGGCTGGCCTCGAAATTCGAATATCTGAAGTCGCTCGGCATCGGCCTTCATGCGCAGGACGGCAGCGGTCTTGGAGAAGGCATGACGCTGGTCACCTCCGCGGCGGTCGAGGACATCATCCCCGATGTCGTCCGCGCCCGGGAACTCGGCCTCACGCATGTCACCCGCCCGCAATTGCTCGCCCAGCTGCTCAACGCCGCGCACAAGAGCGTCGCCATCGGCGGCACGTCGGGAAAGTCGACGGTCACCGGCATGATCGGCTGGATCCTCCACGCGCTTCATCGCCAGCCGACGGTGATGAACGGCGCGGTGATGAAGAATTTCGTCTCCCCCGCCTCGCCCTTCGCCTCGGCGCTGGTCGGCGATCCGGAGCTGTTCGTCAGCGAAGTCGACGAGAGCGACGGGTCGATCGCCCTCTATCGCCCGACCGTTGCGGTGCTCGGCAACATCAGCCTCGATCATCATTCGATGGATGAGTTACGCGCGCTGTTCGGCGGCTTCCTCGCGCGCGCCGACAAGGCGGTGGTCAACCTCGACGATCCCGAAGTCCGCGCCATGGCCGACGTCATCCGCGATCCCATCGGCTTCGGCTTCGACAGCCCGGGCGCGACGCTCAAGGGCCGCAACCTCGAATTGCTGCCCGACGGCGTGAAATTCACCGTCGCCACCAATGGCGACCAATATGACGTCGAATTGGCCGTTCCAGGCCGCCACAATGCGATGAACGCGCTTGCCGCCTTGGGCGCGGTCCATGCGCTCGGCCTGCCGCTGGGCGACGCCGCCGCCGCCCTGTCACGATTTGCCGGCCTTAAGCGCCGCCTCGAAACCGTCGGCACGGCGGGCGGCGTGACCGTCATCGACGATTTCGGGCACAACCCGGACAAGATCGCCGCGACGCTGGCGACGCTGACCGCGCAGCCGGGCCGGCTGCTCGTCATGTTCCAGCCGCACGGATATGGCCCCATCGCCAAGATGGGCGAGGAACTGGCGGAAACCTTCGCCGCCGGCCTTCGCGAAGGCGATCGGCTCTACCTGCCCGACCCCGTCTACCACGGCGGAACCGTCGACCGGACGCGCGGCAGCGAATGGCTGGCAGAGGCAATCCGGGCGGCGGGCGGCGACGTCCAGCACATCGCCCAGCGCGCCGACATCGGCGCGGCCCTGCTGGCCGAAGCGCTGCCGGGCGACCGCATCGCCATTCTCGGCGCGCGCGACGATACGCTCAGCGACTTCGCGGCCGAGCTGGTAGGTCAGCTGGCCTGAGCCGCCGCCTGTTCCTCGATCTCGACGGAGTCCTCGCCGACTTCGACGGCGGGGTGAGGCGCCTGTTCGGCGTGTCTGCAGAAGAATATCAGGCGCGGCGCGGCAAGGGCGCCTTCTGGGGCCGCCTCGCCAAGACGCCGGACTTCTACAACTCGCTCGACCTGCTTCCCGACGCGCGCCTGTTGTTCGACACGGTCGCACATCTCTCGCCAATCATCCTTACCGGGCTCCCTGTGGGCAAATGGGCGGAGCCGCAGAAGCGCGCCTGGGTCGATCGTCACTTCCCAGGCACGCCGGTCATCACCGGTTTCGCCCGCGACAAGCACAAGCATGGGTCACCCGGCGACGTGCTGGTCGACGATACGCTTAAGTTGGCGACGGCGTGGGAAGACATGGGTGGCCATTTCGTCCACCACGAAAAAGCGGAGCGCAGCATTGCCGCGCTCCGCCACTATTTCGAACTCTGAAACGTCTTAAGCCGCTTCGGCCTGATCGATCTTTTCGACCCATTCCGGCCAGAACACCGGTTCGCGGCTCGACCAGCCCGGCGCGGTCGCCGCGCTTTCGCTGATCGACTGCAGCAGCTGGCGCCGCTGTTCCGGGTGAAGATGCGGCAGCGATGCGGCTGCACAGAATGCAGCGGGAAGCCAGGGACGCACGGCGGCACCCAGCAGGCGCTCGTAGAGGAAGCGGAAGGCGTTGAAATTCGGCAGGCGGTCCTGTCCAAGATCGAAGGCGGCGAGCGTGACCAAGGTCCCCAGGAACGGATCGATCATGTCGAGCCCGCTGTCGTCGGGGATCTGCATGCGCAGGTGGTCGAGCTGCTTGTAGAAGCGCCCCTGCGCACTGATTGAAGCGCCCTCGATCTCGTCACGGGCCCAGGTTTCCATCGGGTCGGTGCGGCCATAGGCAACATCGAGCGAACGGCGGATATAGCGCTGCGTCGCCTTCGGGAAGGAGGCGAACTCCTTCATCTCCGATATCAGCAACGCGCCACCGGCGGGTTGGCTAGTCCTGGTCGACATGAACCCAAACTCCTTTTGCCTCGGATGGGATCATGCCGCTGATTTGGTTGCAAAACGCTTAACCACGGTCCCACCCCCCGTTCAGATTGAATCAGAGGGGAGTCACCGCGGCAACATGAAATCTTCACAGTGGCGTCATTGTTTGAAGCGACTGTGGCCCAGCGGGCACGCTGCAGTTTAGTCGTTACGTGCCCGCCTGTTTTTCAAAGGCTTATTCGGGGAAGCCCGACGACGGGACGGGCTCGCTGCTGTTGCCCGGCTGCGCCGCCGCGCTGGGATCAGACGCGTCCATCGATTCGTCGCTGCCCAGATCGGCCTTGGCATCTTCGTTGTGAGGTTCCTTGCGAACCTTGATCTCAAGCTCGCGGCTGGGATCGGCCGACAGGGTCGCCTCGGGGGTCATGGTCTCACTCGTCATGGCTTTATGCTCCTGAAAGGATGTGCTGTCCCAACCCCCGGCCGACGCTGCCGTTCCGCGCGATGCGCCCAACTGTTCGACGGGCGGATGGAACCGCTCTGCCAACAGCCGGGCAGCGGATTGCACGAAAATGTCATTTTTCGCATGGAGGGCGGTAATGCCGACCACCACCATCACGTCCCGACCTGCGCTGTTCGCCGACTGGCGCCTTGCCGCTCAGTCGATCGTCGCCTTCTGGATGTTCTACCTTGTGACCGTGCTGCTGCGCGGTTTGCTGGGGCCCGACGCGGTCAGCGCGATGAACGACCGTGTCATCAACGCGATCGTCGGGATCGGCCTAACCGCGCTCATCTATCTGGCGCTGCGCACCTTTGCGCGCGACGGCAGCATCCGGCGCATGGCGTTCGTCGCCGCCCTCGCCTCGCTACCCGCTGCGGTCATCCTGTCGGCCCTGTCGATCAAGCTGGCCATCGCCACCCCGATGACCGAGCAGCAGCAGATCACGACCCAGGAAGGGGTCGCGATCGTGCAACGCGGCAACAATGTCCGCATCGTCCAGGGCGACGGCAACGAACTGGAAGTGAACCTGCCGCCGGTCGAACAGATCATCGGCTCCAAGATGCCGCGCCTCATCGCCGACGGGACGGTGACCTGGTACTTCCTGTTCGCCGCCTGGTGCGCCTTTTTTATCGCCATGACCGAACAGAAGCGCACGCGGGCCGCGGAAGCACGGGTCGCCGCGGCCGAAACAGCCGCCCATGCGGCGCAGGTCCGCGCGTTGCGGTACCAGGTCAATCCGCACTTCCTGTTCAACACGCTGAACAGCCTTTCGTCGCTGGTCATGTCGGGTCGGTCGGATCGGGCCGAAGACATGTTGATGGCGCTCAGCACCTTTTTCCGCACGTCGCTGTCGATCGACCCCAGCGCGGACGTCAGCCTGGCCGAGGAAATCAGCCTTCAGCGACTGTACCTCGACATCGAAAAGGTCCGCTTTCCGGAACGGCTGAAGGTCAGCATCGACATTCCCAAGGAGCTCGAAGACGCGCGCGTCCCCGCGCTCATCCTGCAGCCGCTGGTCGAAAATGCGATCAAATATGGCGTCTCGACGACCACTTCACAGGTCGACCTCATCATCCGCGCCCGTCCGCTCGACGGCGGCCGGATGCAGCTGGACGTGACCAATCGCATCGCCGGCACGGATCCGGCGACGACGCCAACCCGACCGACCCATGAAGGAACCGGCACGGGTCTCAGCAACGTCTGCCAGCGCCTTGCCGCCCACTTCGGCGCGGACGCCGACTGCCGTTTCGGACCCATCCCGGGCGGCTATACCGTTTCCCTTGCATTGCCGGTGAGCGACGATGACTGACGAGACCATGCTCAATATCCTCATCGCTGACGACGAACCGCTGGCTGCCGAACGGCTGCAGATGCTGCTGGCGCGAGTGGACGGGGTTAATCTGGTCGGCACGGCGCATGATGGCGAGAGCGCGGTCAGGATGGCGGAGGCCTTGCAGCCCGATCTGGTCCTGCTCGACATTGCCATGCCGGGTCTCGACGGGATCGAGGTCGCGCGCGCCCTGTCGCGTCATTCGCCTGCGGTGTCGGTGATCTTCGTCACGGCCTTCGACCAGTTCGCGGTTGCCGCGTTCGACGTCGAAGCGGTCGATTATTTGATGAAGCCGGTCGACGCCGCCCGGCTGGCTCGCGCGATCGAGCGTGCCCGCGACCATGTCGCCCGCCGCGGCGACGAACCGGCAAGGACCGAAGGCGACGAAGCGCCGGGCTGGCTGGAAGAATTCTGGGCGTCCGACCTAAGCGGCCTGGTTCGCATCGCATCGCGCGACATCGACCGCGTGACAGCGGAACGTGACTATATGCGCCTCCACGTCGGCCATCGCAGCTGGCTGATCCACCATTCGATGACCGCACTTGAAGAAGGTCTCAACCCGGAGCTGTTCGTGCGCCTGCACCGCTCCGCAATCGTGCGCCGCGACTTCATCACGGGGTTCAGCCGCAACGTCTCGGGCCGCTGGATCGCGCGCCTGGCCGACGGCAGTGAACAGCCGGTGGGTCGCCTCTATTCCGATCAGGTCAGGACGATCGCCGGCCGCTGACTGCCGCCGCCATTGCCGTTGCCAGCCTTGAACAAGGTTGCGACGCGATGGGTCGGGATGTCAGGGGTCTACCGCATCGCGCCGCAGCCCCTGTAGGCCACGACGCGACCGCGATTTCATTACGGCCTCGACAAAGACGCTCGATGACTCGACCGGTCGACGAACCGGGGTCATCTGCCGTTCAGCTTCGGGTTCGTTTCGCTACCGCCCCGGTCACCGCCACGTCGTGCACGACGTTGCCCAGCGTACGGACGATGTCGGGCAGCACCTCGACCGCGATGAGGATCGCGAGCGGTTCGATAGGTACGCCCATCACCAATGCGATAGGCGCGATCGATGTGACGAAGCTGAGGGCGCCGGGCAGGCTGACCGCCCAGTAGCTGGCGACCGATGCCACCGCCACGCCCGCCGCCAGCGCGTATGGCGGCAGCGGCGTCTGGGTCCAGTAAGCGACGTAAATGGCCACCGCGATGTTCATCGCCGGGCCGGTCGCCCGAAACAGCGCGACGGCCAACGGCAGGCCGACATCGATGTTGCGTTCGGACACGCCGAGACGGCGGGCGGCGGCGACCATGGCCGGCAGCGATGCGAGGCTCGACTGGGTAGAAATCGCCACGGCCTGCGGCGCGATCATCGCCCTGAAGAATTGTACCGGCCCCCAACCCGCGCCGAAAATGGCGATCAAATAGCCGACCGCCATGACGATGACGCCGACGCTGGCCACCAGCACGATGTAATGCGCCAGGGCGCTGAAGGCGGCACCGCCGGCACCTGCGCCAACCGCAAAGGCCAGGCCGAAAACCCCGATCGGCGCCAGGCTCAACACCCAGCCGATCATCACCAGCATGGCCTGTTCGATCGCCTTGAAAAAACGCGTCACCGTGGTGCGCCCATCGGCTTCGATGCGGGTCAGGGCAAAGGCGAACAACGCTGTGAATAGCACCAGCGGCAAGATCTGGTCGCCGGCGGCAGCAGCAAAGGGATTGGTCGGCAACAGGCCGCCGAGGAAATCCTCCAGCTTGGGAACGGAGGCAGCCGTTCCGCTGCGATCGATCCCTGCCAGCCCCGCGCGCAACGCTTCGGCCGCGCTGTCGGGAAGCGGGAAAAGTCGCAGCAATGTCGTCATCGCCAATGCGCCGATGATCGCCGAAAGGGTCAAAACGCCTACGAACCACAGGAAGCTGCGGCCTGCGATGCCGCCTGCCCGCGCGGCATCCGCGCCGCCGCCGATCCCCGTGACGAGCAGGGCGATGATCAACGGCACGACCGTCATTTTCAGCGCGTCGAGCCAGATCCCGCCGACCGTCGAGGCGACGCGGACCGCGGGCTCACGCAGCCCGTCTCCCAATCCAGTTGCGACGACGCCAAGCAGCAGCCCGCCGATCAGGGCGAGCAGGATCCACCAGGTGGCACGGGTCGAGCCGGAACGGCCGGCGTTCACCTCGTCGCTCATCGCGGCTTGCGAAACTTGAAGATGAAGCGGTCGGTCTTGCCGCGGATACTTTCGTCGAACACATTCTTGCTGTGATCGTCGGCCGGGTTGCGAAGCAGGTCACTTTCGGCCTCGAGCACGAAGCCCGCTCGCTCAAAATCCGCCCTGACCACCGCCGGATCGATCCGGTGCAGGTCGTCGACCACCTTGCGGGTGTCGCCGCCCGGATTGGCCGCATGGTCGATGATCCCGACGATGCCGCCCGGCTTCATTGAATTGTAGATCGCCGCGACCCAGCGCTGCGGATCCATTACCGGGATCTTGTTCTTCTCGCTCGACCAATAGGTGTCGTGGTAATCGAGGTTCATCAGCAGGAAATCGTAGGCGCCCGCCGACAGCACCGGCGATTCGAACGGGCTGTAGGTGAAGACCACGTTGGGATGCTTGGCGGTGAAATCAGCGACCGCCGCCTTGCGCTTGTCGTTGGTGAACTGGGTCGGGTTCCAGATGACGATGGTACCGTCGGGACCGACCGCCGGTGCGGTGATTTCGGCCCAGTAGAGGTTTGAGCCGAAAAGGTCGGCGACCCGCATCCCTTTCTCAAGCCCAAGGAAGGTCAGCACCTCGACCGGCTTGCGGCTGGCGTCGAGCTTTACGTTCGCTTCGCTGCGGTCGGCGACGGCTGCCACCGTGGTCGCAACGTCGGCCGGTGAGGCGGTCGCCGGAAGCGGCGCCACGATCAAGGCCGCGAGGGCAACGAAATTCCATGCGCGCATCGTCATGTCCTTTTCTGGTCCCGCCCTGCTTAGGGGGCGAACCGGTCCGGTGCCAAGCCACATCTGGCGCATGACCCGTCATAAGGCCGCTAACCTTTTGCTAAGCGGATTTTCGGCAACAGACACTACGAATTTCGGCCGCGATGTCCGAGACGCATTGAACGTGGCTGCAATCGACTTAAGAAAAGCGGCGGGGAGTCAGGGGGACAATCAATGAATTTGCTTATTGCCGCGGCAGCGCTGCAAGCCGCGGCCAGTATCCAGCCGCAGTCCGAACCAGCGCCGGCTGCCGTAACGACCGCGGCGGTCGACGCGGTTCAACCGTCTACCGTCAAGCTGACGGCCTTGACCCCGGTTCGCATCACTGTGGATCAGGCGCTCGCGTCCAACGCTGTCACGATCGGGCAGGAGTTCGACATCGAACTGGCGATCCCGATCGATCTCGGTAACGGCTACGCGGTTCCGGCCGGGACCAAGGGCCGCGGCTGGGTTATCCACGCGTCCAAGGCCCGCATGGGCGGAAAGCCAGGCGAACTGCTGCTCGGCGCGCGCTACCT
Source organism: Sphingomonas jaspsi DSM 18422 (assembly GCF_000585415.1). Lineage (NCBI taxonomy): Bacteria > Pseudomonadati > Pseudomonadota > Alphaproteobacteria > Sphingomonadales > Sphingomonadaceae > Sphingomonas > Sphingomonas jaspsi. The sequence goes on from NZ_KK073876.1 coordinate 2,375,957, forward strand.
CAAGCTCGGCGATGTCGAAATCCCGCTTCGCTCGATGAAACTCGGCAGTCCGCAAGGCAAGGACAACACCGGCCTGTCGATGGGGCTCGTCGCGGCCGTCGGCGTCGCCGGCATGTTCGTCAGCGGCGGCCAAGCCCGCGTGCAAAGCGGCATGGACGCGGTTGCAAAGATCGCCGCCGACGTCGAAGTCCCGACCGCCCTTCTCCAGAAGGCCACGCCCGTCGGCGCCGCCGTCGTGGCGACCCTGGCGCCCGCCGAACCGGCCGCGCCGGTCACTCCAGCATCTGCTCAACCCGTCCAACCCGAAAAGTCGAAGGACCAGTAATTATGAAGAAATCGATGTTGATGTTTGCCGCTGCCGCGGTCGTCCTGGCCGCCCCGTCGGCCGCCGTAGCCGGTGGCGCCAAGGCCCCCGCGACCATCCCCGCCCCGAAGCCCGGCATGGGCCAGGTCGTGTTCTTCCGCCCCGGCGGCATGGGCGGTGCGGTCAAGTGCACCGTCCGCGAAGACGGCAAGATGGTCGGCCGCGTCAGCGGCAACCGCTACTGGGTGATCGACGCCGCGCCGGGCACGCACACCTACACCGCCAAGTCGGAAGCCACCGACACCGTCAACGTCCAGGTCGAACCGGACGAAACCACCTTCGTGAAGTGCAAGATTTCGATGGGCATCATGGTCGGCCGGCCGAACCTGTCGCCGTCGACCCAGGAAGAATGGGACAAGGCAGCCGCGAAGCTTGAGCCGATGGAGGCCGCCAAGCTGGCGGAAGAAATGGCCAAGGATCAGGCCGAACTGGCCGCCAAGGCCGCAGCCAAGTAATTTCCGTACCGAGTCGGGGGGCGGTTGCACGGCGTGCGACCGCCCCCTTCCCTTTGCGTTAGAACCGCCCGCAGTCGCTAGGCGCTTTGCCGCCAGCGAACAGGCGATCGGCCCAGTCGATCGTCGCTGCAGCAGTCAGCTTGCCGCTGGTGATATGACCGTCGCCCTTGATGTCGATCCAGTGAACGCGGTTGCCGTTCTGGCAAAGGCGCCGCGCGTAAGCGCGGGTCACGGCGGGCGCGACCAGATCGTCCTTTGGATCCTGGGAGATGATGAGCGGCACGCCAATATTGGCGGTGGTCGGGCTGTTGCGCCGGGCAAGACTGGCCCAGGGCTGGTGAAGGCCGAGGTTCAGATTTTTCCAGCGATTCTGGACCGTCAGGATGCCGAGGACCGTCCGGAGCTTTGGCTTGCTGTGCAATTCGATACACTTGTCCGCCAGCCTGGACATGATGCCTTGGGTCTGGCGGTTGCCGAACGTATCGAGCGGCGCGCCGTAATGCCTGTTCCAGCTATAGCCGATGTAGGACAGGAAGAAGGCCCGTACGGTCTTGTTTCCAGCCTGCATCATATTGTCCAGCAGCGTTGTCGGCGGGGCTGCGGCCGATGCGCCGACGATGTCGAGGTCGGGCGCATATTGGTGTGCGCGCTGCGCGGTCCATAGTGCCGCGTGGCCGCCCTGACTTTCGCCGAACACCGCGAACCGTTTGCCCGCGGCCGCGCCCGGGATCGCTCCAGCCGCCCGGACACTGTCCAGCACTGCGCGTGCCGTGTCGGCACCCACCAGAAAGGGATGGTCACCCGCCGATCCCAAGCCGACATAATCCGGCGCCACGACGACATAGCCGCGCTTGACGGCATCAAGGCCCGGGGACGCATTCCAGAAGTTGGAGCTTTGCGAGGGCGCGCATTTTTCCGTGACGCCCCAAGTGCCATGGGTCCAGGCCAGCACCTTGCGCGGTTCGCGGGGCAGCGCTTCGCGTGGAGCAACTACCATGCCGCTGGCCTGGACCGGGCGGCTGCTTCCATCCGTCGTCCAATATCTGATTCGCCACGCCTGCATCCCAGCCGGCGTCTCAGTAACGGGATCGGCGGCGATCAGTTCGCCCGGCCGCTGCGCGGTTAGCACTGCGGGTTGGGCGACGAGGGCAACGGCGGCAACAGCGGAAAGCATCGAACGCATCGGACGGCCTCCTGGCTACGAGTTCCACCCTAGCCTCTCCTTTGGCAGTGTCGAGCCGCTACGGATTTTGGACAAGGCGAAGCAGGCTGCCATCCGGGTCGACCAGATAGGCAATGCGCATCCCGCTATGCTGCAATTTTGGCCGCGTGACGCGCGGCTGGCCTGTGTCGCGGTCGGGGATACCCGCAGCGATGCAATTGGAATGAAATGTGTCAAGGTCGTCGAGTCTCAGACAAGCGCCGAAGCTGCTCTGCAGCGGATCGAGGTCAGCGTAAGGGAAAAACTCGAGCCACAATCCGCCGCGCTCCAGGATCATCCAGCCGGAGTCGCGATAGACGCGCGAAAAGCCGAGCTTCCCGTAAAAATCTTCCGATGAGTCGAAATCCCGAGCTGGTAGGTTGGGCGTAGCGCGATCGGTCAAGGCAGTCCTCCGTATCGACCACCCTATCTGCCCGCGAGATGTGCGCCAGCGCGAAAAGCGAGCCCGACGAAATTGCCGGACAAAGCGGCCCGAGAGTCCGAAAATGGCGGAGGGCGGGTCGGCGCCATGGTGCCGTCGAGCACAAAAGAAATGGGGGCCGGCATCGCTGCCAGCCCCCATCTGCGCCGAGACCAGATTGCCGGTGTTCGTCAGCTTGGTGACCCGGGGGTCTCCTGCTCCTCGATCCTTGCTCACCGTCTCAGGCGTCGCTTCCGAAACAGGATCCCAATCCGAAGACGGGTTCCGGCCCTTCCGCGGCCCTTCTTGGGTCGGTCCCTCCGTGCGCGCCGCCTGCTCCCGGGGGAGCCGCGTTTCGCGCTGGATGAGTCCAACTCTTCCGGCGCCTCTTCCGGCGGTCCGACTTGGAACCGAGGTTCCTCCTCATCGCCATCCGGTGGAGATCGGGTCTTCCGTTCCTGCCGCTCCTTCGTCCCGTTGCCGGTCCTTCCGGTGAGGCGGGGACTTCCGTCCCGATCACAGGTGTATTGATGACTCGAATTTGTGAGTCGCGAAAGGGGAAAAACCGAGTCTTTGCCTGTGGATAACGGGGATATGGCGCATAAGTCGCGATTCTTTCGCCGGGATTCCACCCAAGATGTCGATTCGCGCGCCGCTATTATCCAAGTCGACTACCCGTTCAAGCATTTGCGAATTGTTCTTCGCGGACTCGATTGACCAAAATATCGCTGAGTCGGATGGCGATCGCCGCCGCCACCGCGCCGGCAATAAGGTCGATAAGGTAGTGGTTCCCTTCGATCGGCGTCGCCGCCAGCATTAGCGCGCTCATCGTTCCTACCAGGAGTTGGAGCTTGCGATGGCCCCGGGCCGCCCAGGTGAACAATATAGCGCTGGCGGCGTGAACGCTGGGGAAGCTGACCATGCCCGCCAGCGTGGCGAAGCTGATGGATCTTACGCTGCCGTCCCGCAGTCCATTGATGATTGCGGCCTGGCCCCCGGTTAGCGGGTGATAGGGCACGGATTGCACGCCATAGAATGCGATGGGGTCGACCGCCGGGGCGAACAGAAAGCCGACGAGCGCGATCACGATGACGATGGCGTAGGCAAGAATGAAATGCCGACCTTGTCGCCCATGTCCGCGCATGGCGAGGGACACAAACAGGACCAGCGGTATCAAGAAGATGAATTGGTAGCAGATCGTAGAAATCAGCTGCAGCCAGGGCCTGTCCGCGACCGCACGATAACCGGCGAGCCAGTCGAATCCGATGAGGGAGTCCGCCGCAGCGAGCCAGGGATCGGCCAACGCCGCGCCAAGCGTTGCCAGCGGATAGGTTGCGATGCAGGTCAGGGTCGCAAGAAGGCTGAACATGGCCATCAGCTCGATGGCTTCTACCATCCTGCGCTGCAGCGGCCGGTTCAGCCAAGGCCGCAGCGCCGACAACAGCGCAAAGATGGAACAGATCGCGGCGACCGTGCGAAAGCCCGACCAGTGGATCGAAAAACCGCTCAGGTCGAGCGCCACACCGGTAAACAAAGCGAGGCCGACGATGAAGCCCCACAGGACGGGCCGCAGCAGGCAGCCTTCCTGCTCTGGCAACGAACTATAGTTGAGGGCTTCGGCTGAAATACTCGCCATTACAATACTCGACCAATATACGCGGCACGGGTGTCTCTAAATCAATATATCGACACCAAATCAATCGCGAAGCGCGGGCGGACCGATCAACCGAAGGTTGCCGTTTCGTTCCTACGATCCTACCTCCCGAGTCGTGCCCGAGTCCCCTGCCATCCCTGATGAACCCGCATATCTGCGCGGCCTGAACCCGCCGCAGCGCGATGCCGTGCTGACGACCGAAGGGCCGGTGCTGATGCTGGCGGGTGCGGGTACGGGCAAGACGGCCGCGCTCACCACCCGCCTCGCCCACCTTGTCGCCACCCGCCGCGCCTGGCCGAGCGAGATCCTCGCCGTCACCTTCACCAACAAGGCCGCGCGTGAGATGAAGGAGCGCATTTCGCAGATCAGCGGCGGCGCGATCGAGGGAATGCCCTGGCTCGGAACCTTCCACTCGGTCGCCGCACGGATGCTGCGCGCGCATGCCGAGCTGGTCGGGCTGCAGTCGAACTTCACCATCCTCGACACCGACGATGTGTTGCGGCTGCTCAAGCAGCTCATCCAGGCCGCCGACCTCGACGAAAAGCGCTGGCCCGCCCGCCAGCTCGCCGGCGTCATCGACGGGTGGAAGAACAAGGGCTGGACCCCCGCCCACATCAGCGCGGCGGAAAGCGAGGCCTTCGCCAACGGGCGCGGCGCCGAACTCTACGTCCAGTACCAGGAGCGCCTGCGCGCGCTCAACGCCTGTGATTTCGGCGACCTGCTGCTGCACATGCTGACCATATTCAAGGCGCACAAGGACGTCCTCGACCACTATCGCCAGCGCTACAAATATATCCTGGTCGACGAATATCAGGACACCAACGCCAGCCAGTATGAGTGGCTGCGCCTGCTCGCCGAGCCGCGCCGCAACATCTGCGTCGTGGGCGACGACGACCAGTCGATCTATTCGTGGCGCGGGGCCGAGGTCGCCAACATCCTGCGCTTCGAGAAAGACTTCCCTGGCGCCAAGGTCATCCGGCTGGAACAGAATTACCGCTCAACCCCGCACATCCTCGGCGCGGCCGGCGGCCTCATCGCCAACAACAGCGGCCGCCTCGGCAAGCAGCTGTGGACCGAGCTGGACGCGGGCGAGAAGGTCAAGGTGATCGGCGTCTGGGACGGCCCCGAAGAAGCCCGCCGCGTCGGCGAGGAAATCGAGGCCCACGTCCGCCGCGGCGGCTCGCTCAACGATTGCGCCATCCTCGTCCGCGCCCAGTTCCAGACCCGCGAGTTCGAAGAGCGCTTCATCGCCATCGGCCTCGCCTACCAGATCGTCGGCGGCTACCGCTTCTACGAACGCGCCGAAATCCGCGATGCGCTGGCCTACCTCCGCCTCGTCGCGCAGCCCGCCGACGACCTCGCCTTCGACCGCATCGTCAACCAGCCCAAGCGCGGGCTTGGCGACAAGGCGCTCGCCACCATCCACGACTTCGCGCGCCGCACCGGCCAGTCGCTGCTGATGGCGGGCGCGCAGATGCTCGACAGCGACGAGTTGCGCCCGGCCGCGCGCAACAGCCTCGCCCGCTTCATCGGCGACGTGGCGCGCTGGCGGCAGATGGCCGCAGACCTCCCCGCCCCCGAACTCGCCCGCATCCTCTTGGACGAAAGCGGCTACACCGCCATGCTCCAGGCCGATCGCTCGGCAGAAAGCGCCGGCCGCCTCGAAAACCTCGCCGAATTGACGCGCGCGATGGAAGAGTATGAGACGCTCGGCGACTTCCTCGAACATGTCAGCCTGGTCATGGACAATGACGCGCAGAAGGGCGGCGAGCAGGTCACCATCATGACTATCCATGCCGCCAAGGGCCTGGAATTCCCGATCGTGTTCCTCGCCGGCTGGGAAGAAGGCGTCTTCCCTTCGCAGCGCGCGCTCGACGAAGGCGGGCTCGCTTCCCTCGAAGAGGAACGCCGCCTCGCCTATGTCGCGATCACGCGCGCGCGCGAACTGGCGACCATCCTCCACGCCGCCAACCGCCGCATCTACGGCCAGTGGACCAGCTCCATCCCCTCGCGCTTCGTCGGCGAATTGCCCGACGAGCATATCGAGAGCGAGACGACCATGAGCGGCGGCGAAAGCCTGTGGCGCGCGCAGTGGAGCGAACATGGCGACCCCTTCGCCCACCTCGCCGCCGCCCGCGGCGACCGCGCCTCGACGCGGGGTGCGGGGTGGCAGCGCGCGCAGGGCCGCTTCAACGCCCAGCCCCAGCGCGTCATCGAAGCCCGCGCCAGCGCGGTCTCGCTAGGCAATAAGGGTCGCGACGACCTTAGCGTCGGCATGCGCGTGTTCCACGGCAAGTTCGGCTATGGCGAAATCGTCGAGATCGAAGGCAACAAGCTGGAGATTGACTTCGAAAAAGCAGGGCGGAAGCGGGTGCTGGATAGTTTTGTGTCGCTGCCGGATTGATGCCCCAAGTCGGCAAGCCTCCGCAGCCCTCAAGGCCCTTCGATCCGATCGAGCGCGTCGCAAACCGGCTGGTCGGGTCCGCCTTCTCGCCGCATCGCCACGATACCTACACCGTCGCCTTGACCGTCGCTGGCGTCCAGGCGTTCAATTACCGTGGCGCGACGCGACATTCATTGCCCGGCCAAGTCCTGATCCTCCATCCTGATGAAATTCATGATGGGCACAGCTGCGACGAAAACGGCTTTCGATATTGGGCGGCCTATGTCCCGCCGACGCATATTCAGGCCGTGCTTGGCGGTGCAGCGCTGCCGTTTGTCGGTAATGGCGTGTCGACCAATTCCGCCTTGATTGCGGCAGCGATAAACATCGTCGTCGAGTGCGCGGGCATCGAGGATGCGGCCGCCTATGAAGATGCCCTTTACGATCTCGCGCAGGCCATGAACGATGCAGCCGGCAAGACGGCCAATGCTCACGCCGCCAACCGTCTGGCCGTGATCCAGGCGCAGGAATTCATCGAAGGCGCCGTGGTTTCCGGTGTGCGACTTGAACAGCTAGAGCAGGTGACCGGCTTTGACCGCTGGCAACTCTCGCGTGATTTCCGGGCCATACTTGGCACCAGCCCCTATCGTTACCTGCAGCACCGGCGGATCGATCTTGCCAAGCGACTGTTGCGCGGGGGCGCGACGCTGGCGGATGCGGCCCATGGCGCCGGATTCGCGGATCAGAGCCATTTCGGCCGCACCTTTCGCAAGGCGGTCGGCCTTTCGCCAGGGGAATGGCTGCGCTCCGACCTGTTCCGCACGATCATTCTATAGCTGTCGTCAGCGAGCAGTAAGTTCGCGCAGCATGACCCAGACCATTTTTTCGGACGAGCCGGCCAAAGGCTGGATACCGCCCAGCATCGCTGCCCCTTTTATCGGCATTTTCATCCTGGTGATCAGCATGTTGCCGGGCGATCTGCTGCTCGAGAATTTTGGCTTTACCGACTCGAGAGGTGAGCCACTCGGGCCGTTGGGCTTTTGCCTGATGCTGGCGTCATTCGTGGCCATGGGGCTTGGCGTCTTTGCCTGGGTTCGCTGGGTCGAAAAGCGAAGCTTGGCCAGCATCGGCCTTCGCGGAAAAGGACGACTAAGGAAATTCCTGACCGGTTTAGCCCTGGGCATTGTCATGATGGGTGCCGTGGTGACAGCGATCGCGCTTTCAGGCGGATATCGCGTCGAGGACCTTTTTCCGGCTTTCGCCAGTCCTGCCGCGCTTGGCTGGATTGCATTACTGCTTGCGGGCTTCACGATTCAAGCCAGCATCGAGGAAATCTTTTTCCGCGGCTGGATGTTCTCGACCATCATGCGGCGTTGGAATCCGACTGCCGCCTTCGTCTTGACGTCCGCCGCATTCACCTTCGTCCATTTTTCGCCAAGGACGCCGCTGTTGCCCTTGGTCATGACCTTCACCTTTTCGATCTTTGCCTGCGCTTGGGCGCGTCGTTCGGCTTCGATCTGGGGTGTGATGGGCTGGCATACCGGCTGGAACTGGTTTGGCGGCACTGGTTTTGATGTGCCGATTACCGGCCTCGACAGCGGCCTGCCGGCTTTGGTGGTCAAAATGGTGCCGGTCGGGCCCGCCTGGCTCACGGGTGCTGGCGACGGGCCTGAGGGCAGCGTGTTTACGCTTGCGATGCTGACCGTGGCCTGCGTGGTCCTTTTGGCACCCGCAAGGCCGCGCCATGGGCTCGGCATGGAGCCGGCCCCTGCCGGGCAGGAACCTTAGGCTCTGGCACCGTGCTAACCGGGAGGAACAAGCCGTCCGGCACTAAGGGCCGCTAGATCGTCGCCGTCTGGCGTCGCGAAACGCTCCCTTGTCCTCGGTGCCTCATGGGGGCTATCCATAGGTCGTGGACGCGTACGGCGATTATTATGCGACTCTTCGGGTGGCGGCCGATGCCGATGGGCCGGCGCTGCGCCGCGCCTATCGCGAGTTGATGCGCCGCTATCACCCCGACGTTACCGTCGATGCCGATGCCGAACAGCGCTGCCGCGCGATCAACGAAGCTTATGCCTGCCTGCGCGATCCGGCACAGCGCGCGCTGTACGATCGCCAGCGCATCGCCCGTCGCCACCGGCGCGGCCACGCCACGTCGCGGGTGCATTCGACCCGCCCGGTGCACCCTGCCAACGCCGCCTATGCCGCGCTGGCCGAAGAGGAACTGGCGAAGCAGAGCCGGCTCGACAAGTCGGTCGCCATCGGCCTTGGGATTTTGGTCACCATCCTGACCTTCGCCGCGACGTCCGCGGTCGACCTTCCGCCCCGCGCCGCCGATCCGGGCACGGTCACACAGGTCCAGGTGCGGCCCGATACCGCTCGCCGCTAAATCCGCCGGGACACATTTGGGCACCCGACCGTTTGGATGGGTCAGGAGTTTTTGACCGTTGCCCGAAACCAGACGATTGCTCGACCAAGCGGAAAGCGACCTTACATCTGCCCGCAACGCGCTGCGTGAAAGCGACCTGCGCTTCCGCACGCTCGCCGATGCCTTTCCGCACATGGTCTGGTCGACGCTGCCCGACGGCTTCCACGACTATTACAATGCGCGCTGGTACGAATTCACCGGCGTCCCCGAAGGGTCGACCGACGGCGAAGAGTGGAACGGCATGTTCCACCCTGACGATCAAGACCGGGCCTGGGCGCGCTGGCGCCATTCACTAACGACCGGCGAGCCTTACGAGATCGAATATCGGCTGCGCCACCGCAGCGGCGACTATCGCTGGGTGCTGGGCCGCGCGATGCCGATGCACGACGCGAACGGGAATATCGTTCGATGGATGGGGACCTGCACCGACATCCACGAGCAGAAGGAAACCGCCGAGCAGAACGAGATATTGAGCCGCGAGCTTAGCCACCGAATCAAGAACATCTTTTCGGTGATCGGCGGCCTCGTCGGCCTGTCCGCCCGCCGCGCGCCGGAGCACAAGGACTTTGCCGCCGCGCTGCAGGATCGCATATCGGCGCTGGGCCGGGCGCACGAACTGGTCAGGCCGCACAGCGAACGGTCGCAGATGCAGATCGAGGCCGAAAGCCTCATGGGCCTTATCCACGAAGTGCTCGCGCCCTATCCCGCGACGGCCGAGGGCCGCGTCGAGATTTCCGGCGACAATGTGCGCATCGACGATCGCGGGGCCACGCCACTAGCACTCATGATCCATGAACTTGCGACCAATGCGCACAAATATGGCGCCCTATCGCGCGACGACGGGCGGGTGAACGTCACGTCCAAATTGGTCGGCGAGCAGGTGGCGATCGAGTGGAAGGAAAGCGGCGGGCCAACCATCGCGAAGCAACCGACGCACGAAGGCTTTGGGACGAAGCTCGTCGACCTCAGCATCGTGAAGCAGCTGGGCGGCCACCTTAGCCGCGAATGGCCGGCAGAGGGCCTCGTTACGCGTGCGGAGATCCCGCTCCGATCACTCGCAAGGTAGCGATCAGGCGAACAGCTTGAGCGCGGTGGGCGGGGAAACGGGTTCGCCGGCCGCACTGCCGATCGCGTAGCGCACGGCGGCCATCAGGGTCGCGTCATCGGTCGGCTTGGTGAGGACCCCAATGGTGCCGTCGACGCCGTCCGGAATTTGTCCCGGATTGGCGGTGATGAAGATTACCCGCGTGCCTTTCGACGACAGCCGCATCCCGATTTGCGGTCCGGTCAACCCGTCGCGCAGGTTGAGGTCGACCAGCGCGAGGTCGATCGACGAATCGAAATATTGCGCCGCGGTGTCGAGGTCCGGTGCGATGTCGACGCAGGTAAATCCTTCGTGCTCGAGGATATCCTTCATGTTCCAGGCGACCAGCGCCTCGTCCTCGACGATCAAGATATTGGCGGTCATGCTTCTTCGCGAAAATGGTTGGAATATCGACTGTTAAACCTGTCCGGCTTTCATGGGTTCCCGCAAAAATCCTCGCGAAAGATTTCCTCTGTCTCAGTGTGGTGAAGAAGACATGGAACCTGGGATAGATCGGGCGCTATTCTGCTTTCAATTCAGGACGATGCCATGCCCACTGCCATCCTCACCCGAATGATCTTGCCCGAGCATACCTGCCCGTTCGGCGTCCGCGCCAAGGCGCTGCTCGAGCAAGCAGGCTATGCGGTCGACGACCGCCACCTCACGACGCGCGAAGACGTCGATGCCTTCATGGACGCGCATGGCCTTTCGACCACCCCGTTGATCGAAATCGAAGGCAAGCCCATCGGCGGATGTGACGACCTTGAAGCGTGGTTGGCCACCGAGCCCGCTTGACCCACCCCACGACGCCCGACGGTCGCTATTTCGTCGTGCGCGGGCGGCTGTGGCGCTGTTCCAATCCGACGTTGCCGGAAGGCCGGCGGCGGGCGCTGGTCGACGACCTCATGGCTGCACGCTCGGCGATTGGGACGGCACTGCGGTGTGGCGACAAGGCGGCGGAACGGCAGGCCCGCGCCCGCGTCCACTCCGCCAAGATTGCTCTCGGCGAGCGCGGCGACCCTTGGTGGGACGACGGCACCCCCGATTACAACCGACACATGGCGAAAAATTCGCCCTATGCTGACTGGTATGCGTCGCTGGACGGCGACCGCTAGGCCGAGCCGCTACTCGCCGTCGCTGGTCAGCGCCATCACGTCGATGAAACGCCCGCGGGCATCATAGCGGCAGCTGAATTTCTTGATGCCTTCGTTGCCCTTGTCGACCGTGCCGTCGACGTGGGTCGTTCCGCCCTTGCCGCGCAGCAGCTTGCCCGTGGTGACATAGATCGGCTTGGTGCCATACATGGCCGACACCTCTCCGCGGCAATAGGCCTTGCGATTTCCCGGCGCCACCGGTGCGCTCGATGCTGCCGTAAGCGCAAGCAACGATGCGGAGAGGACGGCGATCTTTGCGATGGAAAGCGACATGGACTCGACTCCTTCTTCAGTGAGCCCATGCTACGCCCGAAAGCCAGATCCGCAAAAGACCGCATGCGTCGAGAAAGGCACGTGAAGGGCGCCCTCGACTCTTTTCCCGTTTGTCGTCAATGTCCTGCCGTCACCGGCGTTGGGGGGCTCGGGCCGTGTCGGACATTTTCGTCAGCTACAAGAAGGATGACCGCGCGATCGCGGAACGGCTGGTCGCCGCATTGCGCGCTACCGGCAAGGATGTGTGGTGGGACGATGCGCTGACCCCGCACGAAGCGTGGGACGCGATGATCGAACGGCAGATCGCCGCCGCCCGCGTCGTCATCGTCCTGTGGAGCCCGCGATCGGTTCATTCGGACTGGGTCCGTAGCGAAGCCCATTATGCGCAGGACCATCACAAGATGGTGCCGGTCATGGTCGAGCATTGCTCGATCCCGCTTGCTTTCATGTTGCGCCAGGCGGTGGACCTCAGCGACGGCCGGTTCGACGACAGCAATCCGAACTGGACGAAGCTGCTCGCCTGGATCGGCGCGGTGCAGGCGGGCGATGCCGACGCCATTCCGGAAGGCAATCCGGTACCTGCCCCCGTCGCGGCCGCCGCAGCGGTGCCGGCCAAGACGTCGAGCGGCGAGCGCTGGCTTGGGCCCGCCAAGGGCCCGAAAATGTGGGCGCTGGCAGTAGTGCTGGTGGGCCTGATTGCAGTCGGTGCGTTCTTTGCGGGCGGCTCGATGAGCTTTGGAAAATCGGCCCAGCCTGACGTCTACGTCGACGCCTTCACCGTCGCGCAGGACAAGGATCTTCCGGGCAGCTTTTCCCAGGCCTTCGCGGACGAAATGAACGCGCACCTTAGCGCGGCCTCACGGATCACCCCGCTCGACGGGGACGGCCAACGCCATGCCGACGCCTACCAGATGAGCGGCAACATCCGCACCGGCGAAGGAAAATATATCCTGGTCGCGAAGGTCTTTGCGCCGGGCATCACCGCGCCGGTCCTGAGCCCGCGCATCGAGGTTCCGCTGGACGAGAAGACGACGGCCGCCAAGCAACTCGCGACCAATGCCGCGGGCATGCTGCGCTGCATTGCCACCGCCAGCGACAGCAGCGGCTCGCAGATCACCGTCCTGCCCGAAAAGGCGATTCGGCCCTGGGCGCAATATTGCCAGATGGTCTACGGCGACACCTACGACAGCGCGACGATCCAGGGCTACCTCAAGGCGACCGTCGATGCGGCGCCCGACTTCGCCAACGGCTGGTCCAACCTGGCGGAGGAGATGATCACCAACATCCTCCAGAAGCCGCAGGACGCCGACCGCCTCCGCGGCGAGTTTCGCCAGACCTATGAAAAGGCGCTGAACATCGACCCCGACAATCAGAAGGGACTGATCCTCAAGGCCATCGACCTGCTGGGGATCGCCGGGCGCGATGGCCAGCCGTCACTTTTCGTGCCCTTGGGCAATTTCCCGGAATTCGAGCGACTGGCGCTTCGGGCAAACAACGTCCGGGCGAGCGACTGCGGCTGCGAAGCGATCATTTACGGACAGACGCTGGAGATGTTCGGTCAGGTGGAAGACTCGTTGACCTATACCCGTAAGGTCATTGCCAACGATCCGTCCAATTTGCGCGCACAGAGCCGGTTGGCCGTGGCTCTCTATTCGCTGGGCCGAAAGGAGGAAGGACGGCAGGCGCTGGACATGGCCCTGAAGAACTGGCCGGACTCCAAGAGACTGGTCCAGACGACGGCGGCCTTGGCGGTCGCGGACCGCGACTGGGCTAAAGCCGCTGAATTTTTGGGCAAGGCACGTGAATTTCCCAGTCGCAATGAATTGATCCAATTGCTGACGGCATTGAAGAACGGTGACACCGCCGGCGCCGAAGGTGCCGCAAAAACCACGGCGGCCGCCCTTAACAACAGCGATTTCATTCCCGGCATTACGGCAATGGCGCTCGCGGCCAGCGGACACGACGCTGACCTGATGCCCAATGTGCAGCGGCTGGTGAACCGTTACGGCGCCAACAACTTGGACGTCGCATGGCTGCCGGGGATGCAGGGGCTGCGGTCTAGGCCCGAGTTTTTGGAACTGGCCAAACGCGCAAATCTGTTCGGATATTGGCGGCAGCCCAACCATCGGCCGGACGTCTGTGAAGGATCCAACCCCGAGGCGTTCTGCAAACTGATCTAGTATCTGGTCGCTAGTGCGCGATAGACGCGATATTCGCCGTCTTCGGTGACGCTTTCTTGCGACCCATGGACCAGTTGGCCTGGAGCCTGACCTGCGGATTGGGGACGCACCACACTTCGCCGCCTTCGTCCATGCCGGTTACCCAGAGCAGGTTATGCTCAGGGCCGTAATCGATCACCGCAAAGGCCATACCGCTGCCGCGGTCGACGATGTGGACGGGGATGGGCGGGTCTAACTGGGTGAAGCACATGCACAGCTAAACCATTGAGGCGACGCTGCGTTCCCGGCGGATGCTCAGGCCAGCGTGCGCCGCTGCGTTTCCCGGATCCAAGGCATGATCGACGACCAGGCCAGTTCTTCCATCAGTTCGATCCCGGCCAGTCGTTCCCGCTGCCACACGACCACGCCGCTCGGCATGTTCAGGCCGTCGATGAACAGGCTGACGAAGGTGTCGCGCGCGGGCAGGCCGTCGCCCTCGATCTGCAGGCCTTGTGCACTGATGTTTCGAAGGGTCGCTGCGGCTAGGTTGGGACCCCATTTCACGCCGACATGGCAGCGAAGCTCGACCCGCGGCATCTTGCGCCGTTCGCTGGTCTGGGCGACCAGCTTGCGATTGAGCAGTGCCATCATGTCGATCGGCTGCTTGAAGCGCACGCCCGCCTCATCGCCCACCGTCCACGCTATCGTGCCGGCGGCGCGTTGGCCGGTCACCAGCTCGATCGCGATCTCGCCGCCGACAGCGCGCGACGCGGCGCCCCTGATCGTGGCGCCGAGGGGGGAAATCTTGCTGATGGCACAGGATCGCGCCTCCCCGCCTTCGTACACGGTGACAGGATCGAGCGCGCCGAGCCGGTCCGCCGGAAGCGAATCCGCGGGCCACGGCACATCGGCCGTCATGACGAACGTGGTGACTGAAGGGCGCTCGGCCATCATCCCTCCGGCGTGGACGGGCGAAAGCCTTGCGCGCCAAGGCCTAAAGAGTTGCTAACGCGCGTCGGGATTTTCGTCGAAAAGCCATTTGGCCGTCAGGGCGCCGATTGCCGCTCCGACGAGCTGGGCAGCGATGAACGCGGGAACGTCGATCGGCGCGATGCCGGCAAAGCTGTCGCTCAGGCTGCGGACGATCGTGATCGCCGGATTGGCGAAACTGGTCGAGCTGGTGAACCAATAGGCCGACACGATGTACAGGGCAACCGACGGGGCGACCCATTCCTTGCGGTGCCTGACGGTGCCGATGATGGTGAGGATAAGACCGAAGGTAGCAACCAACTCGCCGCTCCATTGGCCGATGCCGGCGCGCAATTTGGTCGAGGTCTGCAGGATCGGCAGGTCGAACATCAGGTGGACGGCAAATGCGCCTAGCAGGCCGCCGATAAGCTGCGCCGCGACATAGGGAACAAGCTCCCCCCAGGCCAATTCGCCGCGGGACGCCATGACGCCACTTACGGCGGGATTGAAATGTGCCCCGCTGATCGGCCCGAGCATGGAGATCAGCACGAACAGCATCGCGCCGGTCGCCAAGGTGTTGGCCAGCAGCGCTACGGCAACGTTTCCGCCGCTGAGGGTCTCGGCCATTACGCCCGACCCGATCACTGCTGAGAACAGGAAGAAGCTGCCCACGGCCTCCGCCGCCAGTCGCCGCGCGAGGCTCATTGGCTCGCCGCCTGTTCGACGACCAGGATTCGGGCCTCACCCTTGGGATGGGCAACATGCTCGTCGCCCTCCTCCATCCACACACCCTTGCCGGCGGTCAGTGAGACGATCTCGACCGGCGCGTCGGGCCCGGCGCGGACATGCATGTCCACTTCGCCAGCCAGGACGAGGAACAGTTCCGGCCCGTCATTGCGATGCCAGCGAAACGCGGAGTTGATCCAGCGGAACTTGACCGCCGCATCTTCAATGCCGGTAAAGGTGGGTCCGCTCCAGTCGGTCGGCCCGGCAAGCGCGCTCGTGTCGATAATCTTCACGGGATCAGCCTCCGCAGCTCGGCGCGCAGCACTGGCCGGCGGCGGCGTTCAGCGAAACGGCATCGAGCGCCGGGCTGTCGCCATAGACGGTGGCCTCGCCGCTGGTGTGAAAGGTTTCCCACACGACGCCGTCGGGGTCGCTGATCCAGCTCTTCTCGCTCTTGGCATAGCAGCAGGTCGTGGCACCTTCTTCCAGCACCGGCCGGCCCGCGTCCTTAAGCATCCCGTAGACCTGCTGCAGCTCTTCGGTCGTTTCGGCCTGGATACCGAGATGTTCGATCCCCTTCACCGCGTGGTGGCCCGACGAGATGGCGAAATTGACGCGCGGATCGTCGAGCATCCACTTGGCATAGTCGTGCTTGGTGACGGTCGGCGCTACGCCGAACAGCGTGGAATAAAAGGCGATCGACTGGTCGAGGTCGGTCACGCCGACGTGAACGTGGAATCGTTTCATGCGCATTCTCCTCGGGGTTCGGAAGGAACCGCGCACCCTTCGCCCGCGCAGCAATTTTCCATGAGGTAAGCGACCAGCCGGTCCATCGCGGCGTAGTCGGCGGTGTAAATCAGCGAACGGCCGTCGCGGCGTTGGGCGATGAGACCCGCCTTCTGCAGCTGGGCGAGATGAAATGAGAGCGACGAGTTGGGCACCCCCAGCCGATCAGCGATCCGGCCTGCTGACATGCCGGAGCGCCCGGCCTGCACCAACAGGCGGAACAGGTCCAAGCGATGCTCCTGGGCCAATGCCCCCAATGCCTCGACGGCTTCGTTCTTCACCAAGACAGACCGCCTTTCATTTCGATATCAGTGGAAATATCCTACGTTCGTTTGGCGCGCAAGATATTTCGACCTTTGTCGAAATGACGACCGATCAAGGTGGAGCTGGCTTCCAGTCAAGGTGACGCGCCGACGTCTCCGTCTATCGACATGTCGATCATCGAACATTGTCAGGGGGAACCATGCTTCGTCTGTTGAGAGCCTTCATTCTGTCGCTGTCGCTACTGTATGCGATGCCCGCGACGGCGCAGTCGGCCTGCGCGTCGACATTCCAAAAGTCGGGCAACCCGATCCTGGGCCTGAAATTCCGCGCGAGCGAGAGCGTCCGCGATCTAAGCGCGGCCAATGCCATCAACCAGCTGAAGGGGATCATGACGGGCCGCGGCTACGACATCATCCTGGCCGAACCCGAAGCAGGATCGATGCTGGCCGAACAGCCCTTGAGCGGCAAGGCCCGCGCCATCCCGTTCGAAATCAACGCCGTCGCCCAGAACGGCGTCGCCACCGTGACGATCGAGGCAAAGATGAAGGCCGCGATGTTCACCAAGGAAGCCGATGCCAAGACCGAAATCTGCACCATCCTGGGCATGATGAAGGGTGGCAAGGCCGGCCTGGCACTCGCCGTCGCCGGTGCTCGCGGTGGCAATCTCGGCAATGGCGCGCCGGTCGCGATCAGCGCCCTGGAATTTTCGCACCAGATCAGCAAGGACGCCGAACGCAACGCGGCAGCCATCCCGCTCCGCTACAAGGGCAAGGTGTTCACGCTGAGCGGCACGGTCGACTATGTCATGCGCGACGGCCAATATTTGCGCGTGGCCTTCCAGATTCCCCAGCCCTGGAACGAACTGATCCAGCTGCCCAATGCAGCCAAGTTCAAGACCGACCTAAGCTGCCTGATGGCGCCCGGAACCGGTGTCTACGCGCTTCAGTTGAAGCCCGGCAAATCGGTCAAGCTGACCGGGACCTTCTACGAATATCGCGAGATCAATCCGGCCGCATGGTTCAAGGACTGCCGTCCGGAACGCTGAATTGAGGCAGGGCGTCCGGTAGACGGGCGCCCTGCCACCATTTCGTCAGACCCTAATAATTGTAGCCGGGTCGATAGTAGCGCGCGGCCTGGTCGGCCCTCGCCCGCTGGTTCATCGAACATTTGCGGTCGGCGCTGACGCGGTTGCCGTAGCGGTTGTAATAGACGTCGCAGCCGTCGCGGAAACGGATGTGCAGGCCGCCGTCATAGGACGGCAGAAGGTTGATGTCGTTCCATTGCCCGCCCGGATACCAGCCGCCGCCGCCGGGATAATAGCCGCTCTGGCGGCGCCAGTTGGCGTGAGCGTTGTCGGCAAGGCTGCGCTGACGGCTGTTGCAGCCGCCGTCGCTGCGCAAGTGGCGGCCGAGTTGGTCGTAATAAACCCGGCAATTGTCGGCGAAGCGGACGCGGTCCCAGCGGATGTCCGTGATGCGGGAATCGCCGCCACCGATACCGCCGTTGGGATAGTTGGGACGATATCCGCCGCCGACATAACTGCGGATCGCGTAATCGGCCTGGTTGCGCTGGGCGTAGCTACAGCTGCGGTCGGCGAACTGGAAACGGCCGTTGCCATTGTAATGGACGGTGCAGGGTCCACCGAATTCGACGTTGAGGTCGCCATTGTTCTGGCGAACCACGCGCTGGGCGGATGCGGGTGAGGCAATGGCGGTAACTGCGATGGCAGCGACGATCAGGCCGGTTCGAGCTAGTCTCATTGGCTTCTCCTCGGTTCGACTGGGCGAATCCTTTGTTCGCGATGCACAGCGAACGACTCGCTGACCCGGTCGATGATAACCTCAACCGCAGCGATATCTAACCGAAGGGCTTTTCCGCTACTTAGTCGTCCCGGACGCTCAGCCCCGGCTATCGCCGCTGCCGCTGTGCGCGTCTTCCGGCTGCGCGGATGCGGCGCCCTTGGCACTCAGCTCCATCCAGTCGCGGAACGGCAGGCCGTAAAGCATGTCCATGACCTCGAACTCCAGCCCGCCGGGCTGCGACGTATTGCTGTTCCACAGCGCCACGACGCCGCTTTTGAGCTTGGGATCGAACAGGATCAGCGAGCGATAGCCCTCCACCCCGCCGCGATGGCCGACGATGTGGTGTCCGGCATAGTCGTAACTGCGCCAGCCGAGGCCGTACATCGGGTCATGCAAGCGTTCCAGGAACTTGCGCATGCGCCCGCGCTCGTTGGGCGTCGCCACGATCGGCTGATGGATGGTGTCGAGCAGGCGTGCATCGAGGACGTCGGGCCGTGTCCCCATCTGCGCCAGCATCCACAGCGCCATGTCCTTGATGTTGCTGTTGACGCCGCCCGCGGCGGGCACGCGATAGTAATTGTCGTTCACGGTCAGGACGCGGCGACCGACCGAATGCGGCTTGGCCCAGCTCTTCGCCTTCAGCAGCCCGTCCATCGTCACCGACGCCGACGTCATGCCCAGCGGCTGGAACAGCGCACGCACGACCTCGTCCTGGTAGCGTACGCCGGTCACCTTGGCGACGATCTCGCTAGCCGAATCGTAGGCGACGTTCTGGTAACTCCAGCAGGTGCCGGGCCGGCAGGTGCTGTTCAGCGTCTGGAGGCTGGAGCGCAGGACCGTCACGTCCTGCCCTTCCTCAAGCTTGTTGTCGAAGGCGTTGCGGTAAAGCCCAAGGCGGTGGCTCAGGGCGTCGGCGACGGTCGCCACCCGCTCATTGCCGCCAGGCAGCTTGAGCGAAGGCGCGACGGTGTAGATCGGCTGGTTGAGGCTGAGCTTATTCTGTTCGGCGAGCTTGGCGACCATCGTCGAGGCGACGCCTTTCGACACTGAAGCCCAGCGGAAAACGGTTTCCGGCGAAACCTTGTCGCCGCTGCCTTCCTCCGTCTCGCCGTAGCCGCGCAGGAAGGTGATCCGGCCGTTTTCGACGATGCCGACGGCAAGCCCGACCATCGACGGCTTTTCCGCCATCAGCTCGAAACGACGGTCGAGCGAGGCATAGTCGATCCGCTTGCGATTGGCGGGCTCCACGGTCGACAGAAGCGCGACGGCGCGCGTGTTGATCGCTTGGCCCTGGCTGGCCGCGCTCGACGATTCATGTTTGAAAGGCTGGAAGAGCAGCGTCGCCGCCGCAATCGTGCCGAGGGCACCCAAACCGAGCTTTGTCCGAAAATTCAACGCCTTCACGTCCTCCCCGGATTCGCCATGACCGAGCCATTCGCTGCGCTCAACGTCCCTTTCGTGCGCTTGCGGCGAAGCGATTCAGGGCTGCGGCGAACGGCGATGCTAGCCAGTTCGGACAACCCGGCCTAAAGGCATGGAACGCGGGGAGTGACCATGCAGTTTCTGAAAACACTGTTCTGGATCGTCGTGGCCGTGTCGATCGCCATTTTTGCGAGCAACAATTGGTCCGATGTGACGCTTAACCTGTGGGCCGAACTGCAGGCCGACATCAAATTGCCTGTCCTGCTCGCGATCCTGTTCCTGCTTGGCTTCCTGCCGACCTACTTCGTGATGCGGGGCAGGATCTGGGCGTTGCAGCGCAAGCTGATTTTGGCCGAACGCCCGGTGGTGGCGGCCCCACCCGCGCCCGTTGCCCATGAGCCGCAAGAGGAACAAGCCGAATGACCAGCCCCATCTATGTCGCGATCGACACGCCCGACATGGACAAGGCCCGGGCCATCGCCAAGGCGGTCGCGCGCCATGCCGGGGGCATCAAACTGGGCCTGGAATTCTTCAATCACAACGGCCGCGCCGGGGTGATGGAACTGGCCGATCTGGGGCTGCCGGTATTCCTCGACCTGAAGCTCCACGACATCCCCAACACCGTCGCCAAGGCCATCCAGGCCCTGAGCCCGCTGACCCCTGCCGTGCTGACGATCCATGCGTCGGGCGGGCGCGCCATGATGGAAGATGCCAAGGCCGCAGCGCCTTTGGGAACCAAAGTTGTCGGCGTCACCATGCTGACCAGCCTCGACGAAAGCGACCTCGCCGCGACCGGCGTCAAGGGCAGCCCGCACGACCATGTCGAACGGCTGGCCGCACTGGCCAAGGAAGCGGGCCTCGACGGCATCGTCTGTTCAGGCAATGAAGTGGCGGCGGCGCGCAAGGCGTGGCGCGACGGCTTCTTCGTTGTCCCCGGCATCCGCCCCGCCGATGCCAGCGTCGGCGACCAGAAGCGCGTGATGACCCCGCGTAGCGCGATGGACGCGGGCGCATCGATCCTGGTCATCGGACGCCCCATCACCCAGGCCGAGGATCCCGCCGATGCCGTAAGGGCAATCTCGGCGACGCTGTAGACTTCGCGCGGCTGGACGACTAACCCCCCCGCGCCGAACCTTTGAGGGATTGATATTCGATGAGCTGGCTGAGCCGAGTCCGCAATGGCATCCAGTCGCTGACCAAGCGGCAGAGCGAGGACAATTTGTGGCACAAGTGCCGCAAGTGCGCGACGATGGTGTTCACCAAGGAATGGGCGGAAAACGACTATGTCTGCCCGCGCTGCGACCATCATGACCGGGTCGGACCCAAGGTCCGCTTCGACGCCCTGTTCGACAGCAAGCGCTATGAGGAATTGCCGAGCCCCGAAGTTCGCGAAGACCCGCTGAAGTTCCGCGACACCAAGCGCTACACCGACCGTATCAAGGCCGCCCGCGCCGCGACCGACGAGCGCGACGCGCTGATCAACGCCTTCGGCAAGATCGATGGCAAGGCCGCGGTCGTCGGCGTGCAGGACTTTGCTTTCATGGGGGGATCGATGGGCGTGGCGGTCGGCGCCGCCTTCGTCAAGGGCGTCGAAAAGGCGATCCAGCTGAAATGCCCCTACATCCTGTTCACCGCAGCCGGCGGCGCGCGCATGCAGGAAGGCATTTTGTCGCTGATGCAGATGCCCCGCACCACCGTGGCACTGGCGCAGCTGCGCGAAGCGGGCCTGCCCTACATCGTCGTGTTGACAGACCCCACCACCGGCGGCGTTACCGCCAGCTACGCCATGCTGGGCGACGTCCAGATTGCCGAGCCCGGCGCGCTCATCGGCTTTGCCGGCCAGCGCGTGATCGAACAGACGATCCGTGAAAAGCTGCCCGAGGGCTTCCAGCGCGCCGAATATCTCCTCGAGCATGGCATGATCGACATGGTCGTCCACCGCCACAAACTGAAGGAAGAGCTGGCGCGGCTGATCGATTACCTCACGCCCGACACCGGCAAGGGGAAGAAGGCGGCCTGATGGCCGACTTCGCGAGGTCCGCCGACCCGCGTGTGCAAGCGGAGCTCGACCGGCTGCACAAGATCGGCCCGGGCGCGGACGTCCTCGGCCTCGATCGGATATCGCGTCTGCTGGAGCGGCTCGGGCGGCAGCAGGACCGGTTGCCGCCGGTTTTCCATGTGGCCGGAACCAACGGCAAGGGATCGACCTGCGCCTTCCTGCGCGCGATGCTGGAGGCGGCGGGCTACCGCGTCCATGTCTTCACCAGTCCGCACCTCGTCCGCTTCAACGAGCGCATCCGCATCGCGGGAAAGCTGGTTGAGGATAGCGAACTGGCCGACCTGCTGGCCGAAGTGCGCGAGGCGGGCGCGGATATCGGCCCCAGCTTTTTCGAAGCGACCACCGCGGCCGCCTTCCTCGCCTTTGCGCGCCATCCGGCCGATGCCTGCATTATCGAAGTCGGCCTCGGCGGCAGGCTCGACGCGACCAATGTCATCGAACGGCCGCTTGTGACCGGCATCGCCAGCCTCGGCATCGATCACCGCCAGTTCCTCGGCGACACCTTGGGCGAGATTGCAAGGGAGAAAGCGGGCATCGCCAAGCCCGGCGTGCCGATGGTGACTCTGGCGTATGAGCCAGAAGCCGAAGCCGCGATCGATGCGCGGCTCGCCGCTGTCAATGTCGAGCGAGTCAGGCTCGGCGAACAGTGGCAGGCCGCGCCCTCCCACACCGGCTTTCATTTCCGCGACCAGCATGGCGCGCTCGACCTGCCTCACCCCGGCCTTCCCGGCGATCACCAGATGCTGAATGCCGGGCTGGCGCTGGCGATGCTGCGGCGCCAGGCCGCTCTTCCGGTCAGTGACGCAGCGGCCCGCCAGGGCATCGCCGCGGCCCGCTGGCCCGCGCGGCTTCAGCGTCTGACAAGCGGTAAACTGGTCGACCGTCTGCCGCGCGGGATCGAAGTCATTCTCGACGGTGCCCACAACCGCAATGCTGCCGAGGCGGTCGCCAAGGCGTTGCGCGGTGGCGGACCAATCAACATCGTCACCGGCATTCTGCGCAACCGCGGAACCGATGAGGTGCTCGCGCCCTTCGCCGGGATGGCCAAACGCCTGCTGGCCGTCCCGCTTTCTGGCCACGACCATCACGACCCGCGCGACATCATCTGGCAAGCCGGCGAGATGTTGGGCGTCAAGGGCGGCTCGCCCGCCGACAACGTCGGACAAGCGTTCGACTGGCTCGCCGGGTTGATGGCCAAAGACGGCGTCGAGCCCGGCGAACGGGTGCTCATCGTCGGGTCACTCTATCTGGCTGGTGCCGTCCTCGAAGCGAACGGCACCCTGCCCGATTAGGCCTCTTCCTTCCTTGCGTCGCCTTCGCCTTCGATGCCCGCCGTGCCAATCGAACTGTCGACCAAACCCATCCGCATCATGATCCAGAACAGGATGATGCCCGGCACCGCAGCCGCTGTCGTCAGCAGGTAGAAGTTGAAATAGCCGAAGGTGTCGATCATCGAACCGGCGGTGGTGCCCGTGAGGAACCGCCCAACGATGCTCGCCGCCGCCGAGATCAGCGCATATTGCGCAGCCGTGAAGCGCAGGTCGCACAATGCCGAGAAATAGGCGACGACGCAGACTCCGCCGATCCCGCTGGCGATGTTCTCGAACCCGATCGCACCGGCCATGCCCAGATTGGAATGGCCACCCAGCGACAACAGCGCGAAGCTGAAGTTGCTGACAGCCATCAGGATCAGGCTGACCAGCACCGACCGCTTCATGCCCATTCGGGTGTACATCATGCCGCCGATGAAGATGCCGACAAGATAGGCCCAGAAGCCCACTCCGACGTCCCACAGCGCGATTTCGTCATTTGTGAATTTCAGGTCGTCGAACAGCAAGCGGAAGGTGAGGTTCGCCAGCGTGTCGCCGATCTTGTGGAGCAGGATGAACAGCAGGACGAGGAACGCACCCTTGCGTTTGAAAAATTCCACAAACGGCTTCCACACTGCTTCGACGGTCCGGGCCAAGCCGGGCTTGCCCTTGGCCTCGCGGTGCCGGACGGGTTCGCCGAACAATAGTGCCGCGAGCATCGCCGGAAGGGCCAGCGCGGCGCAGGCCAGGTAGGCCGCCTGCCAGTCGTAGCGCGCCGCGACGACCAGGGCCAAAGCGCCCGCCCCGGCCGACCCGATGCGCCAGCCATATTGGCTCATGCCCGACCCGACGCCCAACTGACGCGGCTCCAATGCCTCGATGCGGAAGGCGTCGATGACGATATCGAAGCTGGCGCCGGCCACCCCGACGAGGATCGCGGCGAACACTACGGCTTCGATGCCGTCCTTCGCCGGATCCACCAGCGCCAGATGGGCGACCGCAGCCATGACCGCGACACCTGTTACCAGCATCCAGCTGACCCGCTGTCCTAGCCGACCGAGCACGGGCAGGCGCACGCCGTCGATGATCCATGCCCAGAGGAATTTGAAGTTGTAGGCAAGGAACACCAGCGTGAACGCGGTGATGGTCGATTTGTCGATCCCGTCCTGCTTCAGGCGGGTGGTTAGCGTCGCGCCGATCATGGCGTAAGGAAATCCGGACGAAATTCCGAGGAAGAGCGCTGCGAGCGGCGCCTTTTCAAGATAGGGCCTGACCCCGTCCACCCAGCTCGTCTTGCGGCCGGCTGCCAACTCGCTCACACCATTTCTCCCCACGGATATTTTGCCGTCGAGCCTAGCAGCGCCCACAGTTTGCGGAAGGGGGGAAACGCATCGCTCCAGCGACGAAATGAATCTTTTCGTCCTTGTTTTGAAACTTAATCTGGCGCAAGTTTCACTCTATGGACATTGCCCGGCTCCCCCGCCGGCCGACGCCCGGACAGCGCGCGCTTGCGGAGAGGCTCGCGATCGGTCCGGCGGCCACAGGCGCTACGGTCGAAACGCTTTCCGCCCGGGTCTATCTCGACGAGGACCGCTATGCCGCCGAACAGCGTGCGCTGTTCGATCGGTTGCCGCTGCCGATCGCCCCGAGCGCCCTGCTGCCCAACATCAACGAAGCGGTGGCGCATGACGGATACGGCCTGCCGCTGATCGTCAGCCGCGATTCTGGGGGCAAGGCGCATGTTCTGGCCAATGTCTGCCGCCATCGCGGCACGCGCCTGTTGTCGACCGCCGACGTCGTGCCGGCCAGCCGCATCGTCTGCCCCTATCACGCCTGGGCCTACAAGCCTGACGGGGCGCTCGCCGCCATGCCCCGCGCCGACTGCTTCCCCGGCTTCGACAAGGCCGCGCACGGCCTGGTCGAATTTCCCTGCGTGGAGGCGGGCGGGATGATCTGGTTCGCCAAGGATAAGGCCGCGGATTTCACCGACGCGCTGGCCCTCGCGCCCGACTTCGACGCCTTCGGGATGGACGAGCTCTACCTGTTCGAACGACGCACCCATGACGTTCCGGCCAACTGGAAACTTATCATGGACGCGTTCAACGAAAGCTATCACGTCCAGCGGCTGCACGCGTCGAGCATCGCCCAGTTCTTCGCCGACGGAATCACCGCGATCGACCGGGTCGGGCGGCACAACCGGATCGTCGTCGGACGCTCGGACTATCTCCATGACATCGATCGCGACGACTGGGCGGCGCTGCGACGCGCGGTCACCTACACCTACCAGCTGCTGCCATCGACGGTGATGATCGTCAGCCCCGACTATATCAATCTGCTGGTGATGATGCCGCAGGCGGTCGGCCGGACACTGGTCGAGGATTATATGCTGATTCCGGAAAAGCCGATGACCAACGAAGCCGAGGCGCACTGGCGGCGGAGCTGGGAATTGCTCGACGGTCAGACCTTCGGCGAAGAAGATTTCGGCGCGGCGGCGCAATGCCACCTTGGACTCGCATCGGGCCTAGTCCCGGAAACGGTACTGGGGACGCTGGAGGAAGGCATCGCCGATTTCCACCGGCGGATGGACGAGGAAATTCAGGCGGTCGTCGGGACGTAAAGCGTCAGGCCCTTGGGCGGCTTTGGCAGCTCGCCTCCCAGATGCCGGTCGATCGCGTCGAGCGCGGTCCGCAATTGCTTGTGCGAATAGGGTTTCAGCAGCACACCTAGCGCCAGCGCCTCGGCGCCTTCCGGTTCGCGCCCCGTCACGAACAGTAGGGGAATGCCCCGTTCCTTGGCGATCCGGGCCAGGTCGATCCCGGTTCGCTGGCCCGTCAATCGAACGTCAGACAGGATAAGGTCGACGCCGTCCTCATGATCGAGTAGGGGCACCGCCTCCGCCACGCGGTCGACGGTGCCGACCACTTCATAGCCCGCGGCGGAGAGCATCTGTTCGTTGTCGAACGCGGTCAGTGGCTCATCCTCGACGATGAGGATGCGCTTGACGTTGCGTGTGCGCTTGCCGAACAACATGAATGACGCCTCGAAGGGATTTCGACGATTATGACTGCGCAACGAACCAAGCGGCCCCCGGTGCCACGCGTCAAGCGCGAGTTCGATAAAAAGGTCAAAAAGGGCCCTCAAACGCCCCGCGGCCCCAAGCCGGGACCGGCGCGCGAGGACGGTCCGCAACGCATCGCCAAGCTGCTGGCCCGCGCCGGCGTGGCATCGCGCCGCGATGTCGAACGGATGATCGCCGACGGTCGCATCGCGCTCGACGGCAAGGTGCTGGAAACGCCCGCGACCCTGCTCGAAAACCTCAACGGGGTGACGGTGGACGGCCAGCCGGTCAAGCCGCCGACGGCCGCGCGCCTCTATTGCTTCTACAAGCCGGCCGGCTGCCTGACCGCCGCGCGCGATCCCAAGGGCCGCCCGACGATTTACGACAAGCTTCCCGCCGGGCTGCCCCGGCTGATGCCCGTCGGTCGTCTCGACTTCATGACCGAAGGCCTGCTGCTTCTGACCAACGACGGGGAGCTGAAGCGTCAGCTCGAACTGCCGAGCACCGGCGTCGTCCGTACCTACCGCGCCCGCGCGTTTGGCGACATCACCCAGGCGCAACTGGAAGAGCTGGCCGAGGGCGTCGAGATCGACGGCATCCGCTACGGATCGATCGACGCCAATCTGGAGCGGCGCACGGGACGCAACTGCTGGATCATGCTGTCGCTGACCGAAGGTAAGAACCGGGAAGTGCGCAACGTACTCGCCCACCTCGGCCTACAGGTGTCGCGCCTGATCCGCGTCAGCTACGGCCCGTTCAGCGTCGAAGGGCTGGAGCCGGGCGCGATCGGCGAAATCCAGCGCGAGCAATTGTTCCAGTTCCGCCGGACGCTGAAGTAATGCGGATCATCGCCGGCGAATGGCGCGGGCGAAAACTGGTCGCGCCGCAGGGCCAGACCACCCGCCCGACCGCCGACCGCACGCGCGAGACGATGTTCTCGATGCTCAACAGTCGATTGGGCGGATTTGAGGGATTGCGCGTAGCCGACCTATACGCGGGCAGTGGCGCGCTGGGGCTGGAAGCCTTGTCGCGCGGTGCCGCAGAGGCAGTGTTCGTGGAAAATGAGCGTAGCGCCATCAAAGCCATCGAAGCCAACATCGCCAGCCTCGGCGCAAAGGGCACTTCGGTACGGGCGACGTCCGCGTCGGCCCTGCCCGTCGCGCAAAGCTTCGACCTGATCTTCGCCGATCCGCCTTATGCGACGGGATCGGGCACCGCGGCGGCGGCGGCAGTGGCCAAGGCCGGATGGCTCGGCCGCGGCGGGTGGATGGCGGTGGAAACGCACAAGGGCGAGGCCGTGGCCCCGCCCGATGGCTGGCAAATCGATGCGGAACGCGACGTTGGCCGCGCCCGCATCACCCTGCTCTACTTCGCCTGATCTTTCTTCAGCGACGCGCCGAATTCGTTGATCAGCCGCTGGCCGATCGCGGCCGCGGCTGCCTTGCCGGCGGCCTTGACTGCATCCCGGTTCGACGACTTGGCCGCCTGCTTGCCGCTTTTCGAAGCGACACCGGCTTCCGCGATCGCGGCCACTGCAGCCATCGCGCCCACCGCGAGGAGGTCGCCCACCAGCGGATTCTCGGCGAGTTGGCTCAGCTTTTCGAAGCCGTCGTGCTTGTGCTTCTTGCCGTCCTTCTTGCCCTTCTTGCTGTCGCCCTTGGCCTTCACCTTGATGGTGATGCCGGCGTCCGCCTTGGCCGACTTCTTCTTTTTGTCGCCGTCTGCCTTTTTCGCCATGGGAAGCTCCTGCCTGTCTCGAAAGTGATATAATCGCATAACACAGCGGCAACAAGGCCGTTCCCTTGCGTCGTCGCGTTTCAGCGATTAGCCGCGCGGCCATGACCGCACATAAGGAAGGCGACCCCACCACCCTCAACCGGCTGTACGGCCGGTCGAGCAGCCACAAGCTCAGGCAGGGTCAGCAGGAACTGATCGACAAGTTGCTCCCGGCCATTTCGGTGCCGGAGGAAGGCGAAATCACGTCCGCCGTCCTGTTCGGCGACGACCGCCCGCTCCATTTCGAAATTGGCTTCGGCGGGGGCGAGCACCTGGCGCACCGCGCCGACCTTCTGCCCGACCATGGCTTCATCGGCTGCGAGCCATTCCTCAACGGCGTCGCACAGGCGCTGACCCACATCCGCGACGAGCGGCTGGCCAATGTCCGCATCTGGATGGGCGATGCACTCGACGTGCTGCGGCAGGTGCCCGACGGGGCGCTCACCATGCTCTACCTGCTGCATCCCGACCCCTGGCCCAAGGCGCGGCATGCCAAGCGACGGATGATGAATGACGGGCCGGTCGACCTGTTTGCGGCCAAGCTGAAACCCGGCGGCGAGTTTCGCGTCGCGACCGACGATCCGACCTACCTCGACTGGCTGCTGATGATCATGGCCCGTCACACCGACCAGTTCGAATGGGTCAACAACAAGCCGGGCCAATGGCTCGACTATCCATCAGGCTGGATCGAGACCCGCTACGCCGCCAAGGCGCGGCGACAGGGCAGGACACCGCATCAATTTCGCTATCGCCGAGTCTGACCCTTGCCTTTCAGGCCGCCATGCCTAGCTAGGCGTCCATGAGCTTTGCCCCCGACGTCCTCGCCGCCATCGGCAATACGCCGCTGATCAAACTGAAGCGCGCGTCGAAGGAAACGGGCTGCACCATCCTGGGCAAGGCCGAATTCATGAACCCGGGCGGGTCGGTGAAGGATCGCGCGGCCAAGGGCATCGTCCTCGACGCGATCGAAAAAGGCCTGCTGCGCCCCGGCGGGACGATCGTCGACGGCACGGCGGGCAACACCGGCATCGGCCTTACCGTGGTCGGCAATGCGCTGGGCATGAAAACGGTCATCGTCATCCCCGAAACGCAGAGCCAGGAAAAGAAGGACACGCTGCGTGCGCTGGGCGCCCAGCTGGTCGAGGTTCCTGCGGTCGCTTACAAGAACCCGAATAATTATGTGAAGATCGGCGGACGGCTGGCGGAGCGGATCGCCCGCGAGAACCCCAACGGCGCGATCTGGGCCAACCAGTTCGACAATGTCGCCAACCGCGAGGCGCACATTCGCACCACCGGCCCCGAAATCTGGGCGCAGACCGACGGCAAGGTCGACGGTTGGGTCAGCGCGGTCGGAACCGGCGGAACATTGGTCGGCACCGCCATGGCGCTAAAAGAGCGCAATCCTGCGATCCAGGTCGCCATCGCCGACGTCGCGGGCGCGGCGCTCTTCAGCTATTACACGACCGGCGAATTGAAGGCCGAGGGTAGTTCGATCACCGAGGGGATCGGCCAGGGTCGCATAACCGCCAACCTCGAAGGCTTTACGCCCGACCATGCCTTCCGCATCGAGGACCAGCAGGCGCTCGACATAGCCTTCGCGCTGATCGAGGAGGAAGGCCTGTCGCTCGGCCTGTCGAGCGCGGTCAATATCGCCGGCGCGATGGCCCTCGCCCGCGAAATGGGGCCGGGTCACACCATCGTCACCATGCTGTGCGACGGCGCGGCCCGTTACCAGTCGCGGCTGTTCAATCCCGAATTTCTGGCGTCGAAGGGGCTGCGCGTGCCCGCGCTCCTTGAACGCAAGACCAGCATCCAGCCGGATTTTCTTCCGGTCGAATAAGAGGAGAAGACAAGATGACCCTGTCCATCGGCAGCATTGCCCCGGACTTTACCGCCGACACCACCACCGGCCCGATCTCGTTCCACGACTGGATCGGTGACAGCTGGGCGATCCTCTTTTCTCACCCTAAGGCCTTCACCCCGGTCTGCACGACCGAGCTCGGCTACAT
Source organism: Sphingomonas jaspsi DSM 18422 (assembly GCF_000585415.1). Classification (NCBI taxonomy): domain Bacteria; kingdom Pseudomonadati; phylum Pseudomonadota; class Alphaproteobacteria; order Sphingomonadales; family Sphingomonadaceae; genus Sphingomonas; species Sphingomonas jaspsi. The sequence goes on from NZ_KK073876.1 coordinate 2,405,714, forward strand.
GGCCGGCCTCGCCGACGAATTTGCCAAGCGCAACACCAAGATCATCGGCCTTAGCGTCGACACGTCGGATGATAACAAGCGCTGGCTTCCGGACATCGAGGAAGTCAGCGGCAACAAGGTCGATTATCCGGTGATCGGCGACAGCGACCTCAACGTCGCCAAGCTCTATAACATGCTGCCCGCCGATAGCGGCGACAGCGCGTCGGGCCGCACCGCCGCCAACAATGCGACCGTGCGCACCGTCTACATCATCGGCCCGGACAAGAAGATCCGTGCCATGCTGCTCTATCCGATGAGCTCGGGCCGCAACTTCGACGAAGTGCTTCGCCTGCTCGACAGCGTCCAGCTGACCGAGAACAAGGGCGTCGCTACCCCGGTCAACTGGCGCCCGGGCGACAGCGTCATCATTCCGCCGTCGGTCAGCGACGAGGATGCCAAGGCGAAATATCCGAACGGCTGGGAAACGGTGAAGCCCTACCTGCGCCGTATCCCGCAACCGCAGGACTAATATCGCCAAGGGGGCGCTTGCCAAATCGGGCGGGGCGGTCGATGCAGGGGGCCGCCCTCCCCCCAGGAGCATCGTTTGCGCCCCGTTTCCCTGCTTTCCGTCGCGACCGCCGTCCCGCCGCATCGCGTCCGTCAGGACGAGGCGAAAGCCTTGGCGCGGACCATGTTTAAAGGTCGGCTCGCCCTGTTCGACCGCCTGTCGGGCGTATTCGACAATGCGCTGATCGACGAGCGGCAGATCGTCGCGCCGGTCGACTGGTATCTCCAGCCCCGCGGTTGGAAAGAGCGCACCGACCTCTACACCGCCGCCACCGAGGCGCTGTTCGAACAGGCCGCCCGCAAGGCGCTTGAGGCGGCGCACGTCTCTGCCGACGCGATCGACGGCGTGGTGTTCGTCTCGACGACTGGCATCTCTACCCCCAGCATCGACGCGCGGGTCAGTCCTCGACTTGGACTGCGTCCCGATTGCCGCAGGATACCGCTGTTCGGGCTCGGCTGCGCCGGCGGCATCTCCGGTCTCGCTACCGCGGCCCGCCTTGCAGCCGCCGACCCCGGCAGCCACTGGCTGTTCGTCACGGTCGAAACCTGCTCAATCTCGATCCGCCTCGATAGCGACGATCCGGCCGCCATCGTGGCCACCGCCATCTTTGGAGACGGAGCGGCCGCCGCCGTGATCTCGACCGATGGCGAGGGACTCGCGACCATCACCGGCGCGGGCGAGAAAATGTGGCCCGATACGCTGGGCATCATGGGCTGGCGGGTCGAAGATCCCGGCCTCGCCGTCATCTTCGACCGGGCCATCCCGCCCTTCGTCGAGGCGGAACTGGCCGAAGCGGTCGACGGCATCCTCGCTGCCAACGGTCGCGGCCGCGCCGACATCGCCCGTTTTTGCTGCCATCCAGGCGGCGCCAAGGTGGTCGACGCCATCGAAACGGCGCTTTCGCTCGACGAAGGCACGCTCGACCTCGAACGGCAGGTGCTGGCGGACCATGGCAATATGAGTGCGCCGACGGTGCTGTTCGTGCTCGAGCAGCTTTTGGCGCGCGGCTTGCCCGGCACGGTGATGGCGACCGCCTTCGGACCGGGCTTCACCTGCGCAGGACTGTTGATCGAACCATGACCGAGCTGTGGCCGCACATCGCTATCCTGGGCTTCGTGACCTTCCAGCGCCTCACCGAGCTGCCGGTCGCACGTCGCAACACCGCGCGCTTGCTGGCGGAAGGCGGGCGTGAAGTCGCGCCCGGCCATTATCCGCTGATCGTGGCGCTGCATGCGTCGTGGCTGCTCGCCTTGTGGGTGCTGGCGCCCGGGCGAGCGATCAGCCTGCCCCTGCTCGGCCTGTTCTTCGTCATCGAACTCGGCCGTATCTGGGTCCTGCGCACCCTCGGCCCGCGCTGGACCACGCGGATCATCGTGGTGCCGCGCGAAAAGCTGGTCGCCAAGGGGCCCTATCGCTTCGTCGATCACCCCAACTATGCAGTGGTCGTCGCGGAAATCGCGGTGCTGCCGCTAGTGTTCGGCTTGTGGCAGGTCGCGCTGCTCTTTTCGGTGCTCAATGCGGCGATCCTGTTCGTGCGCATCCGCGCCGAAAACAGGGCGCTGGGCCGCTAGATAGACTCTCCTTGCGACTCTCGGGCAAGCCGCCTATATGGCCCTTACTTTCCTCGACATCGCAAGGTGCCTGAGGCTGGAACCACCCGGTTCCGGCAGCGAAAGCCTTTGGAGATTTATGACCGACACCGCAGCCATCGCGACCCTGATCGAACCCACCGTCAAGGAACTGGGATTCGAACTGGTGCGCGTGGCGATGATCGGCGGGACGTCGGACCCGACGCTGCAGGTCATGGCCGAACGGCCCGACACGCGCCAGCTGGTGCTGGCCGACTGCGAAGCGCTGAGCCGCGCGATCGACCCGATTCTGGAAGAGGCCGACCCGATCGAGCATGCCTATCGCCTCGAAGTCTCCTCGCCCGGCATCGACCGGCCGCTGACCCGCCGCGCCGACTATGCCGACTGGGCAGGTCATGAAGCCCGCGTCAAACTGGCCGAGCCGCAGGACGGCGCCAAGCAGATCAGCGGCGACATCGTCGGCATCGACGGCGACACGGTCACCATCGCGACGCCCAAGGGCGAACGCGCAGTCCAGTTCACCAACATCGCGTCGGCGAAGCTTTTGCTGACCGACAAGCTCATCAACGCCACCGCGCCGCTCAGCTCCGACGGCGCCGATTTGATCAAGACGGAAGGTTGATTTTCATGGCTACGTCTCCTGCTGCCGCGACCGCCAACAAGGCCGAGCTGCTCGCCATCGCCGATGCGGTCGCGCGTGAGAAGCTGATCGACAAGGGCATCGTCATCGAGGCGATGGAAGACGCGATCCAGCGCGCCGCCCGCGCCCGATACGGCGCTGAAAACGACATCCGTGCCAAGCTCGACCCGAACAGCGGCGACCTTCGCCTGTGGCGCGTCCTCGAAGTCGTCGAAGAAGTCGACGATCACTTCAAGCAGGTCGACGTCAAGGGCGCCGAAAAGCTGCAGAAGGGTGCCCAGCTGGGCGACTTCATCGTCGACCCGCTGCCCCCGATCGAATTCGGCCGCATCGCCGCCCAGGCCGCCAAGCAGGTCATCTTCCAGAAGGTCCGCGACGCCGAGCGCGAGCGCCAGTATGAAGAGTTCAAGGACCGCGCCGGCGAAGTGATCACCGGCGTGGTCAAGCGCGTCGAATTCGGCCATGTCGTGGTCGACCTCGGCCGCGCCGAAGGCGTCATTCGCCGCGACCAGCAGATCCCGCGCGAAATGGTTCGCGTCGGCGACCGCATCCGCAGCCTGATCATGCGCGTCCAGCGCGAAACCCGCGGCCCGCAGATCTTCCTCAGCCGCGCCCACCCCGACTTCATGAAGAAGCTGTTCGCGCAGGAAGTGCCGGAAATCTACGACGGCATCATCGAGATCAAGGCCGCCGCCCGCGACCCGGGTTCGCGCGCCAAGATCGGCGTCATCAGCTATGACAGCTCGATCGACCCGGTCGGCGCCTGCGTCGGCATGAAGGGCAGCCGCGTCCAGGCGGTCGTCCAGGAACTGCAGGGCGAAAAGATCGACATCATCCCGTGGTCGGAAGACACCGCGACCTTCGTCGTCAACGCGCTGCAGCCCGCGACCGTCGCCCGCGTCGTCATCGACGAGGAAGAAAGCCGCATCGAAGTGGTCGTTCCCGACGACCAGCTGAGCCTCGCCATCGGCCGTCGCGGCCAGAATGTCCGCCTCGCCTCGCAGCTGACCGCCTCGCAGATCGACATCCTGACCGAAGCCGACGCCAGCGAGAAGCGGCAGAAGGAATTCGTCGAGCGGTCGGAAATGTTCCAGAACGAACTCGACGTCGACGAAACGCTGGCCCAGCTGCTGGTGGCCGAGGGCTTCACCGCGCTGGAAGAAGTGGCCTATGTCGAACTCGACGAAATCGCGTCGATCGAAGGCCTCGACGACGAAATCGCCGGCGAATTGCAGAGCCGCGCCACGGAAGCGCTGGAACGCCGCGAAGCTGCATCGCGCGACGAACGCCGCGCACTGGGCGTCGAGGACGCGCTGGCCGAGCTGCCCTACCTCACCGAAGCGATGCTGGTGACGCTGGGCAAGGCGGGCATCAAGACGCTCGACGACCTCGCCGACCTCGCCACCGACGAGCTGATCCAGAAGAAGCGCAACGAACCGCGCCGCCGCGCCGAAAACAGCAACCGGTCGGAAGACAAGGGCGGGGTGCTCGCCGAATATGGCCTGAACGAAGAGCAGGGCAACGAGATCATCATGGCTGCCCGTGCGCACTGGTTCACCGACGAGGAGGCCGCCGATGCGGACTCCGCACAATGAGGCCGTAGGCTCCGACATCGCTGACGAAGGTGCGGGTCCGGAACGGACCTGCATCCTCACCCGCGTCACGCGTCCCAAGGACGCGCTGATCCGCCTCGCGCTGGGGCCGGACGGCCAGGTCGCGCCCGACGTGCGCGCCAAGGCCCCGGGCCGCGGTGCCTGGATCGGCGTCGGCCGCGCCGAACTCGATGCGGCCAACGCCAAGGGCAAGCTCAAGGGCGCGCTACAACGCGCATTCAAGACGCAGGACGTCACCGTTCCCGCCGACATTGGCGAAAAGGTCGAAGCGGCGCTCAAGGCGCAGGCACTGGACCGCCTCGGCCTGGAAGCGCGCGGCGGCACGCTTCTCAACGGCGCGGAGAAGATCGAAGTCGCCTGCCGCCAGGGCAAGGTGCACCTGCTGATCCACGCCGCCGATGCCGGCGAGGACGGCAATCGCAAGCTCGACCAGGCCCTAAGGGTCGGGGCGCGCGTGGGCGGCGGTGAACCGCAGGGCTTGGTTTTTCCGGAGGGGCGCACCATCTTGTCGATGGCGCTCGGCCGCAAAAATGTGGTACATATCGCGCTAATCGACGGGGGTGCTGCAAAGCGCGTCCGCCATGCCATCGACCGGTGGCAAGCTTTCATTGATCCCGCTGCTGGGTTAGACGGCCGCAACGCCGAGCGCCCCGATGCGGCTGTTACGCAAGAAGACGAAGGAAACGCATGACCGACCAGAGCGACAAGCCCAAGCTTGGAACCCGGCCTCCGCTGGGCCTGAAGCGCACGGTCGAGACCGGCAAGGTGAAGCAGAGCTTCAGCCATGGCCGCTCGAACACCGTGGTCGTGGAGGTCAAGAAGCGCCGCATCCTCGGCAAGCCGGGCGAAGCCCCGGCCGCAGCCGAACCCGTGCAGGAAGTTGCACCGGCGCCGGCGCCCGCCGCGCCCGCACCCGCCCCGAAGGCGCCGCCGCAGCGCAAGCTGACCGAGGCCGAACAGATCGCCAAGCGCAAGGAAGACCTCGAACGCTTCCAGCGCGAAGCGGAAGAAGCGCGCATGGCCGCGCTCGAAGACGCGCGTCGCCGCGAAGAGCGCAGCAAGGTCGAGCAGAGCGAGGACGAGAAGCGCCGCGCCGAAGAGAACCGCAAGGCCGAAGAAGAAGCCGCCGCCGCCGCCGAGCGTGAAGCCGCCGAAGCCGCCAAGCGCGCCGCCGAGGAAGCGGCCAAGCCGGCCCCTGCCCCCGCCGCCAAGGTCGATGACGCCGAAGCGCCGCGCCGCACCGGTGCCCATGCCGGCCATCATGCGCCCAAGCGCGTCGAGACCGCTCGCCCGGCCCCGGGCCGTGGCCGCGACGACCGCCGCCATGCCGGCAAGCTGACCGTCAGCCGCGCGCTGACCGGCGACAGCGACCGTGCGCGCAGCCTCGCCGCGCTCCGCCGCGCCCGCGAAAAGGAAAAGCGCAGCCACATGTCGTCGGGTCCGCGCGAAAAGCAGGTCCGCGACGTGATCGTGCCGGAAGCGATCACCGTCGGCGAACTGGCCAACCGCATGGCCGAAAAGGGCGCCGACCTGGTGAAGGCGCTGTTCAAGATGGGCATGATGGTGACGGTCAACCAGACCATCGACCAGGACACCGCCGAACTGCTTGTGACCGAATTCGGCCACAACATCCAGCGCGTCAGCGACAGCGATATCGATCTCGACACCACCACCGACGTCGATGCCGAAGACACGCTTCAGCCGCGCCCGCCGGTCGTCACCATCATGGGCCACGTCGACCACGGCAAGACCTCGCTGCTCGACGCCATTCGCGGCGCCTCGGTGCAGTCGGGCGAAGCCGGCGGCATCACCCAGCACATCGGCGCTTACCAGGTGCAGCTGAAGGACAAGTCGAAGGTCACCTTCCTCGACACGCCGGGCCACGAAGCCTTCACCGAAATGCGCGCCCGCGGTGCCAATGTCACCGACATCGTCGTGCTGGTGGTGGCGGCTGATGACGGCCTGAAGCCGCAGACGATCGAAGCGATCAACCACACCAAGGCGGCCGGCGTGCCGATGATCGTGGCGATCAACAAAGTCGACAAGCCCGAAGCCAAGCCGCAGAAGGTCCGCGAGGAGTTGCTGCAGCACGAAATCATCGTCGAAGACATGGGTGGCGACGTCCAGGACGTCGAAGTGTCGGCCAAGGAAAAGACCAACCTCGACAAGCTGATCGACGCGATCAACCTTCAGGCCGAGATCCTGGAGCTGAAAGCCAACCCCGACCGCGCCGCCGAAGGCACGGTGGTCGAAGCCAAGCTCGACAAGGGTCGCGGGCCCGTAGCGACCGTGCTGGTCCAGCGCGGCACGCTCAACGTCGGCGACGTCATCGTCGTCGGCGCGGCGTCGGGCAAGGTCCGCGCGCTGCTCGACGATCATGGCAAGCAGGTGAAGTCGGCGGGTCCCTCGGTCCCGGTCGAAGTGCTCGGCCTTTCCGCCGTGCCGTCGGCAGGCGACCAGCTGAGCGTCGTCGAAAACGAAGGCCGCGCCCGCGAAGTGGCGGCCTACCGCCAGGGCGTGCTCGACAAGAAGCGCACCACGGCGGCGCCGCTGACGCTGGAAAACATGTTCGCCAACAAGGCCTCGACCACCATCGAATTCCCGATGATCATCAAGGCCGACGTGCAGGGTTCGGTCGAAGCGATCGTCAATGCGGTGAACAAGATTTCGACCGACGAAATCCGCGTCCGCGTGCTCCATTCGGGCGTCGGCGCGATCACCGAAAGCGATGTCACGCTCGCCGCCTCGACCGGCGCACCGATCATCGGTTTCAACGTCCGCCCGAACGCGAACGCCCGCACCGCGGCCGAACGCAACAAGGTCGAATTCCGCTACTACGACGTCATCTACCACCTCACCGACTGGGTGAAGGGCGCGATGGCGGGCGAGCTGGGTCCGGAAATCATCGAAAACGTCGTCGGTCGCGCCAAGGTCCAGGAAGTCTTCCCGGCCGGCAAGAAGGACAAGGCGGCGGGCCTGCTGGTGCTCGAGGGCCTCATCAAGAAGGGCCTTCACGCGCGCCTTACCCGCGAGGATGTCATCGTGTCGAAGACCACCATCTCCTCGCTGCGTCGTTTCAAGGACGACGTCGCGCAGGTCGTGGCGGGCATGGAATGCGGCGTGCTGCTGGCCGACACCAACGACATCAAGGCGGGCGACATGCTCGAAGTCTTTGAGGTCGAGGAACGCGCCCGCACGCTGTAATGGGTGACGGCTATCGGGACGTTCGGCCGGCAGGGGAAAAGCGCCGTTTCTGGGGCTGCCTTGCCGCGATCGTCCTGGCCTTCTTCCTGTTGGCCTGTGGCATGCTGCGATTCTGGGTTTGGATGGTGAACAACTGATGCGTCGCAACGAAACACCTGAAGGCAAGTCGGTTCGCCTGCTGCGCGTGGGCGAGCAGGTGCGCCATGCCATTTCGGACGTGCTGATGCGCGGCGACGTGCATGACGCGACCCTCCAGTCGCACCTCGTCAGCATCACCGAAGTACGCATGTCGCCCGACCTGCGCCACGCCACCGTCTTCGTGAAGCCGCTGCTCGGCCAGGACGAGGAGGTGGTGCTCAAGGCGCTGCGCACCAACACCGCCTATCTACAGGGCGAAGTAGCACGGCGGGTGAACACCAAATACGCCGCGAAGCTCAAATTCCTCGCCGACGAAAGCTTCGACGAAGGCAGCAAGATCGACACGATCCTGCGCAGCGACCATGTCGCGCAGGACCTCGGCGCGGACGTCGAGGAATAGGCTCGGATGTGGGGGTGCGCGCGTTTCTTCATCGCCTCCGCAGCCCTTACGGCGCCGGCAATCGGCCAGGACGAAGCGCCTCCATTCGTCCTGCCCAGCTTGATTGCGGAGGCAGACCATCCGGAGCAGTTCGTCCCTGACGGGTGGCGCTTGTTCAAGCTGACATATGGCGATTTGAATCGCGACGGCCGCCATGATGCTGCGATCCTGATGCGGGCCACCGATCCTTCGTTGATCGAGGCCACCGACAGTGAATATTATCCGACTGACGACACAAACCCATTCCTGCTGGTAATCGCGTTCGCTGAGGACGGTGGATATCGCCGCATCGCTACCCATCATCATCTACTTCCAGACTTGCTCGCACCAATCCACGGCGATGACGCGGCGGAAGTGACCATCTCGCGGAATGTCATGTCGCTGACACTTGGCCAGTTACGCGGCCACGAAATTTATCGCTTCCGCTGGGACGGAAGGAAGCTCGCCGAAATCGGCTACGAATGTTCGTGGGTTAGCGGAGCGGAAGGCCACACCGGGTCCTTGTCGGCCAATTATCTGACCCACCGCGCCCGGGTGGGTGAAGGCAATATCCAGGATGGCGAAGCCTACCGTTGGGTCAAATTGAAGCCATTGCCGCTCAAGGCGATCGACGATGGCGCTCTAGGCGAAGATCACGGAAAGCAGGTCAACGGAAAGATCCTACCGTGTTGACCGCGGTTACCCTCGCCGCGCCGATGACCGGCGACGGCGTCCGCGCCGAGACCTGGACCGAAGCGCATCGCGAGCCCTTGAAGGCCGCCTGCGCCGAAGACCGTGCGATCTGGGAATTATACGCGACCAACTATGGCCCTGACGGGTTCGACGCGAGCTTCGACAAGGTCATGGCCCTGCCGTGGGTGCGTTTCGCCATCTATGACGATGCTGATGAGCTGGTAGGCATGAGCTGCTTCCTCAATATCGACGAGGCGCGTGGCGTGCTCGAGATCGGCAACACCTACTACCGTCCCAAATATCGCGGGACCGGCATCAACCGGCGCATCAAGGATATGATGATGGCCCGTGCCTTCGCGTGCGGATACCGCCGCATCGAATATCGCGTCGACGCCCGCAACCAGCGGTCTCAGGCGGCGATGGTCAAGCTCGGCGCGGTGCGCGAAGGCGTGATGCGCGCCGACCGCATCACCTGGACTGGCCATGTCCGCGACACGGTGCTCTTTTCCATCTTGAAGGACGAATGGCCGCCTGCTCAAACCTGACGCGATGGCCAAGCTTTATTTTTATTATGCCGCGATGAATGCGGGCAAATCGACCACGCTACTGCAGGCCGATTTCAACTATCGCGAGCGCGGCATGGAAACGATGCTGTGGACTGCGGCGCTCGACGACCGGGCCGGCGCTGGCCGGATCGCGTCGCGGCTCGATATCGGCGCAGAGGCGCATCGCTACAGCCCCGACATGAGCCTATTCGACGCGGTGGTGCAGGAGTTGCTGAAGCGTAAGCTCGACTGCCTGCTGATCGACGAGGCGCAGTTTTTGACCCGCGACCATGTGCTGCAGCTGTGCCGCATCACCGACGAATTGAAGATCCCGGTTCTCTGCTACGGCCTGCGCACCGATTTCCAGGGGCAGCTATTCCCCGGCTCGGCCGCGTTGCTCGCGCTCAGCGACAACCTCATCGAGCTTAAGGCCGTGTGCGAATGCGGGCGCAAGGCGACGATGAACCTGCGCGTCGATGCCGAAGGCTATGCGGTCGCGGCGGGGGCGCAGACCGAAATCGGCGGCAACGACCGCTATGTCGCGCTGTGCCGCAAGCATTTCTTCGAACGGCTCCGCGAAGGCGAAGCGCGGCAGATGCACCTCGATATCCCGCGCTGACTGGCCGGAGCATTGACATCCTCGCCCTGTCCCCGAGACAAGGCTGCGACGCATTGACCTGCTCGCCCTGTCCCCCGGACAGGGCTGCGACGGTCAATCGTCGTCGTCGTCCTCGACCAGCAGGTTGGGGTCGTCGCGGACCGGCAGATAGCGCCACCAAAGAAGGACGTTGAGCGCCAGCGCGCTGAGCTGCATCGCGCCGGCCCCGGCGACCATCGCCAGCGGCTTGCCGCTGCGCATGGCCAGCACCACCGCCACCGCCGCCGTCACCGCCGCGAACAGCGCGAAGCCGCCCCGCTTGTGGGGCATATAGGGCTCCAGCCGGCTGTGATATTTCAGGCCTCGGCCGGTCCGCGCGGCGAAGTTTCCGAACGGACCGAACACGGCCAGCAGGTTCTTGGTCAGCCGATAGGTGATCATCCGCCGCGTACCGACGACCGTATTCCGCGCCAGCTCGGCAAAGGTCACCGGGTCGTCGCTGCCGCGCTGCGCCGCAGGCACCTCGCGGTGGAACAGGAAAATGATCAACGACCCCAGATATTCGCGCAGCCCGAACGCAATGGCGTAGCCGAGCGGTCCGCCGCCCTTCAGCCAGACGACGCCCGCAACGGCCAGCATCGCCCCGGTGGTATAGAGGCGGAACAACCTGTGGTGTGCGCGCAAGTCCACCGTCCGGTACAGGCGCGCCGGCAGTCCCGCCGACACCAGCGGCAGCATCATGGCCACCAGCCGCTGGTCGATCTGGACGAGCAACAGCGACAAAAGCGCCAGCTGAACCGCCATCGACAGGAACACCGCGCCCTGTACCAGCGCGCCCTTGCGGATAGCCTGCCGCCGGACGGGCTTCGCCTGGTGCCAGCGACGGCGGATCGCGGTCACCGTGTTCATCTGGTTGAACATGTAGACCGCGCGCATAAGCACGGTCGCTGCCAATAGGCGCGCGGCATCGGCATGGCCCACCGCCAGCGCCGCCAGCCCCCAGAAGGACAGGGTGAACGCCATCGGCAGATATTCGCGGCCCGTGAGATAGAGCGCCTTCTTGCCGACCTTCTTCGCCTTCTTGCCCACGCGCTTGCGCCTGGGCTTCTGGGGATTCGGATCGGAAGGGGGCGGTTGGTCGGCCATCGGCGTGATGACGCGGCTTATGGCCAAGCACTCGTTGCTTGTCCATCTGGCCTTGTCTATCGGCCCACATCATGCCCCTTTCCGGTTGGATCATCCTCGACAAGCCCTACGGCCTCGGCTCGACGCAGGCCGTGAGCGCAATAAAGCGCGCGCTGCGCGAGGCGGGTGAGCCCAAGACCAAGGTCGGCCATGGCGGGACGCTCGACCCGCTGGCGACCGGCGTGCTGCCGATCGCGCTGGGCGAAGCGACCAAGCTGGCGGGCCGGATGCTCGATGCGACCAAGGCCTATGACTTCACGATCCGCTTCGGCGAACAGACCGATACGCTGGACGTCGAAGGCAAGGTCGTCGCGACCAGCGACGTCCTTCCCCATCAGGCGGCGGTCGAGGCGATCCTTCCGCGCTTCACCGGCCCCATCGACCAGGTACCGCCCGCCTACTCCGCACTGAAGGTCGACGGACAGCGTGCCTACGACCTCGCCCGAGCTGGCGAGGAGGTGGAGCTCAAGACCCGGTCGGTCACGATCCATGCCCTGTCTCTGCTGTCGTTCGACGGTCGTGATGCCACCCTGTCCGCGACGGTCAGCAAAGGCACCTACATCCGATCGCTTGCACGGGACATCGCGCTGGCTCTTGGCAGTGTCGGCCATGTCACCATGTTGCGGCGGACCAAGGCGGGTCCCTTCGCCCTCAATCAGGCGATTTCACTGGACTTTCTGGGTGAAGCCGCTAAGGCGCGCGACTTGACGAGGACGGTGCTCCCGCTCGACGCGGGGCTGGACGACATCCCGGCCCTCCCCGTCACCCCCGACCAGGCCCGGCTGCTCCGACACGGGCAGGCGCTGTTCGGGATCCCCGCAACCCCGGGGCTTTTGTTGGCACGAGACGGCGAAACGCCGGTCGCGCTGGTCGAAAGCGACGGGGTCACGATCAAGGTCGTGCGCGGGTTCAACCTTTGAAACGAATAGGAGTTGTCCGATGTCGATTACTGCTGAGAAGAAGGCCGAACTGATCAAGGAACACGCCCGCCAGGACGGCGATACGGGTTCGCCCGAAGTCCAGGTCGCGATCCTGACCAGCCGCATCCAGACGCTGACCGAGCACTTCAAGACCCACGCGAAGGACAACCATTCGCGCCGCGGTCTGCTGATGCTGGTCAACAAGCGCCGCAGCCTGCTTGACTATTTGAAGCGTGAAGACGCTTCGCGCTACACCGACCTCATCACGAAGCTCGGCCTGCGCAAGTAAGCAAAGTTTCACGAAGGGCGCCCATCGCGGCGCCCTTCGACTATTTCGGACCCCTCGCAATTCGGCGGGGCGTTTGAAGGGGCAGGAACGAACGCCCCGAACCGCGATGGGCCGGATAGCCCATCACCTAGATGACCCCGCCGGCATCCGGCCTGCGGGACGAAGGAAATCAAATGTTCGATATCAAAACCGTAGAAATCGATCTTGGCGGCAAGACCCTCAAGCTCGAAACGGGCCGCGTTGCCCGTCAGGCCAATGGCAGTGTCATGGCCACCATGGGCGAAACCGTCGTCCTTTGCGCGGTCACCGCCGCCAAGAATGTGAAGCCGGGGCAGGACTTCTTCCCGCTGACCGTCCACTACCAGGAAAAATTCTCGGCCGCCGGCCGTATCCCGGGTGGCTTCTTCAAGCGTGAGCGCGGCGCGACCGAAAAGGAAACGCTGACCAGCCGCCTGATCGACCGTCCGATCCGCCCGCTGTTCCCGGAAGGCTTCTACAACGAAGTCCTCGTGATCGCGCAGGTGCTGTCGTACGACGGCGAGAACGAGCCCGACATCGTCGCCATGTGCGCCGCGTCGGCTGCGCTGTGCCTTTCGGGCGTTCCCTTCATGGGCCCGATCGGCGCCGCGCGCGTCGGTTACAAGGATGGCGAATACATCCTCAACCCGACCAACACCGAAGTCGCCGAAGGTGACCTCGACCTGGTTGTCGCCGGCACCCTCGACGCCGTGATGATGGTCGAATCCGAAGCCAAGGAACTGTCGGAAGACACGATGCTTGGCGCGGTCATGTTCGCCCACGCCGCGTCGAAGAAGATCTGCGAAGGCATCATCAAGCTGGCCGAACAGGCCGCCAAGGATCCGTGGGACCTCGCCACCAGCGACGCCAAGGACCAGGCCAAGAAAAAGCTGAAGGACATCATCGGCGCCGACGTCGAAGCCGCCTACAAGCTGACCGACAAGTCGGCCCGTTCGTCGGCCCTCAACGCCGCCCGCGACAAGGCCAAGGAAGCCTTTGCCGACGCCGATCCGCAGGAACAGCTGTCGGCCGCCAAGGCGGTCAAGAGCCTGGAAGCCGACATCGTGCGCACCGCCATCCTCAAGGAAGGTCGCCGCATCGACGGTCGCGACACCAAGACCGTGCGTCCGATCGAAGCCATCGTCGGCTTCCTGCCGCGCGCCCATGGTTCGGCGCTGTTCACCCGCGGTGAAACGCAGGCGATCTGCACCACCACGCTGGGCACCAAGGACGCCGAGCAGATGATCGACGGCCTCGAAGGCCTGTCGTACTCGCGCTTCATGCTGCACTACAACTTCCCGCCCTATTCGGTCGGTGAAGTGGGCCGCTTCGGCGCGCCCGGCCGCCGCGAAGTCGGCCACGGCAAGCTGGCGTGGCGTGCGCTGCACCCGATGTTGCCGGATGCGGAAGAGTTTCCGTACACGATCCGCGTCCTGTCGGACATCACCGAGAGCAATGGCTCCTCGTCGATGGCCACCGTCTGCGGTGGTTCGCTGTCGATGATGGACGCCGGCGTTCCGCTGAAGCGTCCGGTCGCCGGCATCGCCATGGGCCTGATCCTCGAAGGCAAGGATTTCGCGGTCATCAGCGACATCCTGGGCGACGAAGATCACCTGGGCGACATGGACTTCAAGGTTGCGGGCACGTCCGAAGGCATCACCACGATGCAGATGGACATCAAGGTCGCCGGCATCACCGAGGAGATCATGAAGGTTGCGCTGGCGCAGGCCAAGGACGGCCGCGCGCATATCCTCGGCGAAATGGCCAAGGCGCTCGACCACACCCGTGAAGAACTGTCGGCCCACGCGCCGCGGATCGAAACGATGCAGATCGCCAAGGACAAGATCCGCGAAGTGATCGGCACCGGCGGCAAGGTCATTCGCGAAATCGTCGCGACGACCGGCGCCAAGGTCGACATCGACGACGAAGGCCTGATCAAGATCAGCTCGTCGGACCTGTCGCAGATCGAAGCCGCCCGCAACTGGATCACCGGCATCGTCGCTGAACCGGAAGTCGGCGCGATCTACACCGGCAAGGTCGCCAACATTGTCGATTTCGGCGCGTTCGTGACCTTCATGCCGGGCAAGGACGGCCTCGTCCACGTTTCGGAAATCAAGAACGAGCGCGTGGAAAAGGTCAGCGACGTCCTGACCGAAGGCCAGGAAGTGAAGGTCAAGCTGCTGGAAGTTGACCAGCGCGGCAAGGTTCGCCTGTCGATGCGCGTCGTCGACCAGGAAACCGGCGCCGAGCTGGAAGACACCCGCCCGCCGCGCGAACCGCGTGAAGGCGGCGATCGTGATCGGGGCCCCCGCGGCGATCGTGGCGATCGCGGCCCGCGCCGTGACCGTGGCGACCGCGGCGACCGTGGTCGTGGCCCGCGCGGCGAAGGCCGTGGCGACCGTGGCCCGCGCCGCGAGCGTCGCGAAGGCGGCGATGACGGCCCCGCGCCCGAATTCGCACCCGCCTTCCTGACCGGCGACAGTGACGACTAAAGTCGTCTGTCACCGTCTTTGGGACGCGTGAAGATTGAAGGGCCCCCGGCAACGGGGGCCCTTTTTTCTCAGGGGCCTTGACGTTTCCATGTTGCGACGCAACATTCGTACGCGATGACGACCTTTCGCCCTTCCGCCCATGCTATCGCCTGTTGTTGGCGCTGTAGGCATAATGCGGCGGCGCGATGGCGCGGCTTGGACTAGGTTGCGCCTGGCGACCTGACATCCGGACCGAACCCCGAACGACCCGCCGCCACCGGCGGGTTTTTTTGTGCCCGCGTTACGGGTCGGGCGGTCAGTGAAAGTGCCGAGCGATCCGCCCCCTTCCACCGACGACCCCCCAAACCGACGTCACGAAAAAAGGAACCCAATATGCGAACCGCTCGATCCTCTATCCTGCAAGTCTCCGTGATCGCCGTCGCGACCGCCTTGCTTGCCACGCCCGCCGCCGCAACGGACGGATATTTTCTCCACGGCGTCGGCGCCAAGGCGAAGGGCACAGGCGGCGTTGCCATCGCCCTTCCGCAGGAGGCGACCAGCATTGCCACCAACCCTGCCCTCGCCACCCAGCTCGGCCATCGCGCCGACCTTGGCATCGACATTTTCGTGCCTGATCGCGGAGCAACCATCAGCGGCAACCAGTTCGGCCTGAACGGCAGCTACAGCGGCAATGGCGCCAATCCCTTCGTGCTTGGCGACGTGGCCTATGTCCGCCCGATCTCTGACCGGGTGTCCGCGGGCATCGCCATTTATGCTAACGGCGGCATGAATACCGTCTACAAGCGCAATCCCTTCGCCTCGCTCGGCGCCACCGGAAAGGCTGGCGTCGACCTTAAGCAGGCGTTCATCACGCCGACCATCGCGGTCGAGGTCGCCGACGGTCAGAGCCTTGGCGTGTCGGCGGTCGCGGTCGTCCAGACGTTTCGCGCTTATGGCATTGCGCCCTTTTCGGGCGCGTCCCTGGATCCGGCCAATTTCACCAATCGCGGAAACGACTGGTCGACCGGCTTCGGCTTCAAGGTCGGCTATTACGGTCGCCTGAGCGACCAGTTGTCCGTCGGCGCCTTTTACCAGTCCAAAATCCGGGCATCCCGCTTCGACAAATATGCCGGCCTGTTCGAAGATCGCGGTGATTTCGACGTGCCGGCTTCGTTCGGCGTCGGCGTGGCAGTCAAGCCCACGAAGCGGCTGACCGTCGGCGTGGACTATCGCCGCATCCAATATTCCGGGGTGGGTTCGGTCGGAAACTCGATCGCGCTGCTGTTCGAGGGTCGGCCGCTGGGCCAGAAAGGCGGCCCGGGTTTCGGCTGGCGCGACATTAACGTCTATAAGGTTGGGGCGGTTTGGGACGTCAACGATCGGCTGACGCTTCGGGCCGGCTACGGCCGCTCCGGCAATCCCGTTCCGAAGGGTGAAACCCTGTTCAACATCCTTGCGCCCGGCATCGTCCAGGATCACCTCACGATCGGGGTCACGCACAAGGTCAGCGACCGGGTAGAGTTGAGCGCCCACGCCCTTCGCGCCTTTCGCAATAGCCAGGAAGGCCGCGGGTCGATCCCTGCCAGCTTTGGCGGCGGCGAAGCCGATATTTCGCTGGCCGAAACGTCGTTCGGACTCGGCCTGGGATTGAAATTCTAAAGGCTGCTAGCCCCCATAATGCTCGGTGCCGTCGTGGCTGTGGCTGTCGATCCCGATCGCCTTGTAGAAGGGACAATGGCCCGCCACGGCCGTACCGAAAAATACGATTGCCAACGCCCCAAGCACCCACGCCATCGGGCCTTCGATGAATCCCATGGCAATGACGAACACGATGACCATCGCGATCAGCAGTCTCGCGATGCGGTCTCCAGCGGCAACATTCTTGATCATAGACGCCTCCCGTATGCCGGGCCGGCGGGTACAGGGCGCCGACCACTCGGCGCTGGCGGGCATTCGGCAACCCGTCGCGTCGCCCGCAGAATAACCTAACACAGGTTATAGTTCAAATTGGACCGACCTACGGGCACCCCGCGGTCAGGCAGCGTTGGCGCTTTTCCAGAGCATGTAGGCGGCGACCACGAAAATCAGGCCGGCGAAGACCTGGGACAGGCGCCCCTTGCTCGATAGGCTCTTCGCCGCCCGCGTTCCCAGGAGCGATCCAACGAGCCCTCCGGCGACGAAAACCCCGGCCAGCAACCAGTCGACCAGCCCAGAGATTGCATAATTGAGCGCGGTCGTCAGTCCGAAGGCGGTGACCGCGACCAGGCTGGTCCCGACCGCGTTGATCATCGGCATGCGCGTCGATCCGATCAGGCCCGGGACGATGAGAAAGCCGCCGCCGATTCCAAAAAAGCCGCTGAACGCCCCGGTCGCAAGCCCGTAGCCTGCCACCTTGGGCGCATTTCCCCGGTTGAGATGCGCGTCGGCGTCACCCCCCTCTTCCTTCCGGCGAAGCATCAGCACGCCGACGACAATCATCACGATCGCGAACAGGAACAATAGGCGTTGCCCGTCGAATGCCTTGCCCGCCGTCGATCCGGCGAACGCACCGAGGACGCCTGCTGCGGCGTAGGCAAGACCGATCGACCATTTGACGGTGCCGGTCCGGGCATGATTGAACAGCCCGAGCAGCGCATTGGCGGCAACCGCCAGCGCGCTGGTTCCAATGGCGACGTGCGGGCTTTTGACCCCGACCAAATAGACCATCAGCGGCACCGCCAAGATCGAACCGCCACCGCCCACCAGCCCGAGGCTGAAGCCGACGATCGCGCCCGATCCGGCGCCGAGGATATAATGGAAGAGATCGATCGCCGGCGTCAGAGCCCCCGCTCCAGCCGCTCGTGCATCGCACTGATGTCATAGCCTGCGGTGGCCGCCATGCGGATTACCTCGTCGGTCGACAGCCGGTCGCGCGCGGCAAGTGCCCAAAGCTGGGTCGAGCGCGTCCCGGTGCGACAGAAGGCGAGGACCGGCTTGTCGAAGCCCGTTACGGCGTCGCGGAAAGCAAGCGCCTGATCGTCGCTCATCTGGCCCGGCGCGATCGGAATATAGGCCGTCGCCAGTCCCGCCGCCTTCGCGGCCTGCTCGATTGCTGCCCAGTCAGGCTGATCCGCACCTTCGCCGTCGGGGCGGTTGCCGACGATCGCCTTGAACCCCATCGCCTGGATTGCGGCGACGTCGTCCGCGCTGATCTGGTCGGACACCGACACGTTGGGAGTAAGGGTTCTGATGTCCATGGATCAGCCTTTCGTTCGTTCGATCGTCAAATAATGGAGCGCCATCCCCGCGATCATTGCCGCGATGAAGGGCAGGACCTTGGCGGGCACGAGCGCAAGCGACGCGACCGCAGGCCCGGGACAAATGCCGGCGATCCCCCAGCCGATGCCGAAGAGGATGGCACCGGCGATCAGTTTCCCGTCCAGGTCGGTGCGATCGGGCAAACTCCATGTCTCTGCAAAAACAGGCCGTCCCATCCCGCGCTGAATCCGCCAGGCGAAGGCCATCACGATCAACGCACCGCCCATGACGAACGCCAGCGTCGGGTCCCAGTCGCCGAACAGGTCGAGAAAGTGGCGGACGCGCTGCGGGTTGACCATCCCGCCAACGGTGAGTCCTGCGCCGAACAGCGTGCCCGACACCAGCGGCGGCAGAAGTCGTCGAAGCGCGCTCACAGGGCCACCCCCGCGGCGCGAAGGATCGCGACGGTCGCAATGCCGGATGCCATGAAGGTCGCCGTCGCGACCAGCGAGCGCTGCGACAGTCGGCTGACGCCGCACACGCCATGACCACTGGTGCACCCGCTGCCGAGCCTAGTGCCGAAGCCGACCAGCAGGCCGGCGACGATCACCGCCGGAAGCGGCACATAATCGAGGGGCCCGACCTTGCCACCAAGCAATGCAGCCACCAGCGCGCCGACGGGAAGTCCTACCAGGAACATCCAGGCGCTGGAGCGCGACATGGTGCCGCCGCCGAGCCCAAGCCCGCGCGCGGCAATGCCGGAGACGCCCGCGATCCGGCCCGCACCGAGCAGCATGATCGCCCCGGCCAAACCGATCAGGACGCCGCCGACCAACCCGCCCAGCTGATCGGCCATCGGGAACCATGGAAGACTCACAGCGCGTTCACCGGAATCTTGATGTAGCTCACCCCATTGTCCTCGGGGTCCGGAAGCCGCCCGCCGCGAATGTTGAGCTGCACCGACGGCATGATCAGCGCTGGCATCGACAATGTCTTGTCGCGCGCCGTCCGCATCGCCACGAAGTCGTCTTCGCTGACGCCGTCATGGACATGGACGTTGCCGTCGCGCTGCAGGCCGACGGTGCTTTCCCAGGCATAATCGTCCCGGCCCGGCGCCTTGTAGTCGTGGCACATGAACAGCCGCGTTTCGCGCGGAAGATCGAGCAGTCGGCGGATCGATTGATAAAGCTCGCGCGCGCAGCCGCCCGGGAAATCGGTGCGGGCGGTGCCGTAATCGGGCATGAACATCGTATCGCCGACGAAGGCGGCGTCGCCGACGACATAGGCCATGTCGGCCGGCGTATGGCCCGGCACATGCAACGCCACCGCTTCAAGCGTGCCGATCCGGAAACGCTCCCCGTCGGCGAACAGATGGTCGAACTGCGATCCGTCGCGCTGGAAATCGGTCCCGGCGTTGAACACCTTCCCGAATACCTCCTGCACCCGGACGATATCCTTGCCGATGGCCAACTTCCCGCCCAGCTTCTCCTGCAGGTAAGGCGCTGCCGAAATATGGTCGGCATGGGCATGGGTCTCGATCACCCAAGCGACCTTCAGGCCCTTGGTCGTGACATAATCGACGATAAGGTCGGCGGAGCGGAAACCGGTGCGGCCCGACGCCTGGTCGTAATCGAGCACCGAATCAATAATGGCGGCTTCGCCCGTCGCCGCGTCATGGACGACGTAGCTCACCGTATAAGTCGCCTCGTCGAAGAAACCGGCGATGGTCGGACGATTCGCCGGATCGGCAATCGCGGCTTCGACGACCGCTGTTGCGCCGTCGAGCGCAAGGTCGGCGGACATGGCTACTCTCCTTAGGTCCCGGCTCACGGCCTTCGATTGATTGACATATAGGACGGGGCGTCCCCGCACGAAAGGCTGCCCCGCAAGCCGGCATCCATTAACGGCGGACCGGTATTTTCGAGAAAATCCTTACCGCGACGCCGCGTTTGACGTAGGACATCGGCCATGTCCCGGCCGACGACGCTGTACGAAAAAATCTGGGCCAGCCATCAGGTTGCACCAGTCCATGGCAACGACTGGCTGCTGTACATCGACCGGCACCTGCTCCACGAATTGACCAGCCCGCAGGCGTTCGACGGCCTTCGCCACGCGGGGCGGACGGTGCGTCGCCCGGAACTGACGCTGGCAGTGCCTGACCACAACGTCCCCACCCTTCATCGATCGCTTGGCACAGCCGGAATTGCCGATCCGGAAAGCCGCCTGCAAGTCGAGGCGCTTGAGCGCAATTGCGCAGAGTTCGGCATTACGCACATTCCGCTGACCCACCCTTCTCAGGGGATCGTCCATATCGTCGGGCCCGAGCTGGGCCTCACCCTGCCGGGCATGACCGTGGTATGCGGCGACAGCCATACATCGACCCATGGCGCGTTCGGCGCGCTGGCTTTCGGCATCGGCACCAGTGAAGTCGAACATGTCCTTGCGACCCAGACGCTGGTCCAGTCCAAGGCCAGAACCATGCGCATCCGTGTCGACGGCCGGCTTGGTCGCGGCGTCACGCCCAAGGACATCATCCTGGCGATCATCGGCCAAATCGGCACGGCCGGCGCCACCGGTCATGTCATCGAATATGCGGGAGAAGCGATCGAGGCGCTGGACATGGCCGGTCGCATGACGATCTGCAACATGTCGATCGAAGCTGGTGCCCGCGCCGGGCTGATTGCGCCCGATGAGAAAACGTTCGCCTGGCTCGAAGGCCGTGCACTCGTTCCGCAGGGCGCTGCGTTCGACGCTGCGTGCGGGATGTGGCGGACGCTGCGATCCGACCCCCAGGCAAGATTCGATCGCGACATTTCGATCGACGCGTCATCCATTGCGCCGATGGTCAGCTGGGGCACCAATCCCGAAGCCGTCACCACCGTCGAAGGCCATGTTCCCGATCCGGACCGTATCGAGGATGCCTCGCGCCGCGAGCAGGTGGAGCGGATGCTCGCCTACATGGACCTGTCGCCGCGTCAGCCGATCGCCGGGCTGCCGATCGACCAGGTATTCATCGGCAGCTGCACCAACGCGCGGCTGGAGGACCTGCGCGCTGCCGCGGCCGTCGTCGACGGTGGCCGGGTGGCAGGCCACGTCAAGGCGCTGGTGGTGCCGGGTTCGGGCCGGGTCAAGCTGGCCGCCGAAGCCGAAGGCCTGGACCGCATCTTCACCGACGCCGGTTTCGAATGGCGCGATGCGGGCTGTTCGATGTGCCTTGGCCTCAACGAAGACCGGTTGGCGCCGGGCAAGCGCTGCGCTTCCACCTCCAACCGCAATTTTGAGGGGCGGCAGGGACCGGGAGGTCGCACGCACCTGATGTCGCCGGCCATGGCGGCAGCAGCGGCCATTGCCGGGCGGATCGTCGATGTCAGGAGCTTCCGGCCATGACGCCCTTCACGACACTGATCGGGATCGCCGCACCGCTGCCGATCGCCAATGTCGATACCGACCAGATCATTCCGAGCCGCTACCTGAAGGGGGTGACGCGCAACGGGCTGGGCGAGGGCCTGCTGGCACCGCTCCGTTACGACGAGGATGGTGCCGAGCGACCCGAGTTCATCCTCAATCGTCCCCCATGGCGAAACGCGAAGATTCTTGTCGCCCGCGACAATTTCGGCTGCGGGTCGAGCCGCGAACATGCGCCTTGGGCACTGGCAGGCTTCGGCATCGGCGCGATCCTGGCCCCCAGTTTCGCCGACATTTTCTACAACAATTCGATCAAGAACGGCCTGTTGCCTGCGATCCTTGAGGCAGAGGCGATCGAACGATTGTTGGCGCTGGTCGCCGACCCGCAATCCGCGACGCTGAGCGTCGATCTCACGCGGCGCGTCGTCACCGACGTCGCGGGCCGCGAATATCGCTTCGACATTTCCGACGACCGCCGCGATGCCCTGTTGAGCGGGCTCGACGATATCGGTCGTTCGCTGGCAGCGATCGAGGCCATCGACACGTTCGAACGGCGGCACCTGGCGCAGGTGCCGCCTATCCCGTCCTGGCCCGAACTAGAAAGCCGTCTGGGCTAGAACTTCACCCCGACTTCTACCCCGACCTGCCGCCGCGTGCCCGGCGACAGGAAGGATCCGCCGAATTCGATCGCCGGGATGACTTCGGCAAGCCACTTCTTGTCGAGCGCATTGTCGGCGAAGGCGGTCACGCTCCAGCGGTCGGTTTCCAGTCCCAGCCGCAAGTTGAGGACCCCGAACTTGTCGCGCCGGTTGACGTCATATTTGGCGTTACCGACGAACGCCGGAAGCCCCAGCGCGCTGATCGGCAACAGGGCCGAGAACAGCGTGGGCCGCTCGTCGCCCTGGACCGTGTGGAACCAGGTCGGGCCGGTGATACGATAATCGGCCCGGGCGACGAGGTTGGCGAAGCTGCCCAGCCGCTGCGTCAACTGCGTCCCGAGGTTGATCGTGTAATCGGCGGTGTAGGGCGACTTGTTGCCGACCGTGTAGGGACGCGAACGGTTCTTCTTGATCTCGCTGTCGGTGACGTTGACCGATCCGAAGATGCTCCAGCCCGGCAGCGGCTTGGCGTTGAGGTTCAGTTCCACCCCCTTAACGTCGACCCGGTCGATGTTCGACACGACGCGCAGAAGGCCGAAGCTGCCGACGAAGAATTCGAAGAACTGCATGTCGGTGATGCGGGTGTAATAGCCGGCAAGGTCGTAGGTCAGCTTGCCGTTCAGGAAGCTGCCCTTGATGCCTGCTTCAAACGCGCTCGACCGTTCCTTGCGGAACTGGTCGTCGATCGACACGACATCCCCCGCCGTCGGGCCCAGCGCATTGTTGTTGAAGTTGGCGTCGATGATTGCCGAGGAGCCACTGTTGTTGAACCCGCCCGATTTGAAGCCGATGCCCCAGTTGGCATAGATGTTGGTCGTGCTGTTGGGGCGGAAACTGACGTTGATCTTGGGCTCCAGCTGACGGAACGTCTTTTTCTGGTCGGGGATCGCGCCGCTGACCTGCCCGGGATTGAGCGGGCCGCCAAGGATCGGGTCGGTGACCAGCGGTACCCGGTTCGACACCTGGCGCGCTTCGATGTCGTAGCGCAGCGCAAGCCCGAGCTTGAATTGGTCGCTGGGCTTCCAGTCGACCGATCCGAAACCGGCGTAGACGTTGGTCGTGAAGCGATCGGCGAACAGCTGGCTGGTGGGATTGGAGGTCGAGGGATCATTGTACAGGTTCCTGATCACCCCTGACCCCAGATCCGCGCCGAGCGACACGGCGACCAGCCGGTTGATGTGCAGATAGTATGCGCCCAGCTGCCATTGGACCGGCGACGCCGTATCCGACGCCAGTCGCACTTCCGCGCTCCAGTCGGTCTGGTTGCGGACCTGATACTGGGTGCCGTCGCACGTGGTCGGGGAATAGGGTCCGAAGGTCGATCCGTTGGCTGGCGCGAAGATGAAGGGCACCGGGATTTGCCCGATGAACCCGGGCTGGTTGACCGGGAATCCGGTCAGTGCCGCCGTCGATGCGAAGCAGGCGTTGGACACGGCGGTGTTAGTCGGGTTGGCGGGGACACCCAACGCAGGGGCGATATAGCGCGCGAAGTCGGCCGACGTACCGTCTGCGACCAAATTCTGTTTCACATTCGAATAGAGCGCCCAGGCGGTCAGCTTGGTGGCGCCGAAATCATGTTCCAGCTTGGCCGACGCTTCGTACGTCTTCTGGTCGTTGGTCGGCCTGATGTTGCTGTAGAAGTTGAACGGATGGTCGTTGACGTCTTCGTAGAAGGCCGGATTGACCGCCGCGAAGTTAGGCAGGTGGAAGGCGGCGTTGAAGGCAATCGACGCACCGTCGAAGCGGGCGAAACGGGCCTTGAAGTCCAGTTCCGTATTGGGTCCGGCCTGCACCACCAGCCGCCCGTCGATGCCGTAGATCTTGCTGTCGTCGACGCAGTGACAATCGAGGAAGAAGTTGCGGTAGAAGCCATCGCTTTTCTTGTAATTGGCCGAAATGACGATGCCGGCATCGTTGCTGATCGGCCCTGCCGCATAGCCGCGCAGCGCCCATGTGCCCTGCTCGGCGAACGTGCCCGTGACTGCGCCGGTCATACGGTCGCCGGGCTTGATGGTGCTGAGCACGATCGCGCCGGCAGCCGCGTTGCGACCGTAAAGCGCGCCCTGCGGCCCTTTCAGGATTTCGACCTGGCGAAGCGTTCCCTGCACTTCGTTGAGCTGGGCCGTGTTGGTCTTGAGGATGCCGTCGACGACAAGCGCGACCGAACTTTCCGCGTCGCGCGCGCCGTTGATGCCGCGAATGTTGATCTGGGTGTCGCCACTTTCCGCCGTCCCGGTGACGATGGTCACGCCCGGGGTCAGCGCGACGAAATTTTCGGCCTTCACCACGCCGGTCTTGGCCAGCGTGTCGGCCGACAGCACCGTCACCGATGCCGGAACGTCAAGCAACCGTTCGTTCTGGCGACGCGCCGTCACGATGATGTCGGCAGGCGATTCGTCGGCCGGCGGCTGGGCTGCCGGTGCCGGTTCGGAAGGCGCGGCGTCCTGCGCGAAGGCCGGCGTTGCAACGATTGCGATCCCTGCGCAGCCCGCGATCAGGCCCGCCCGTCTTGCCACCCTGTTCATTCCTCCAGCCCTCCTGAAACGGCGGGTGCCCTGCCTCAGACCAGCACGTTGGCCCCGCTCATGTAGACGTAAACCTCTTGGAAGCGGCCCTCGCGGATCCGCCAGAAATTGGTGTTGAACAGGCGCGTGACGCTGCCGTCCGCTGCGGTCAGCACGGCTTCGAAGCAGGCCGATATCCGGCCATTCGCCTCGTCTACCGTGCAAGTGAAATCCTTGTGGACGATGGTGTCGTAGGCGCCGAAGAAATCGACGAACATGCGCCGGATGGCATCCTTGCCGGCATGCCGCGTGAAGCTGGACTGGACGCAGAACAAGGCTTCGTCGTTGAAGCAGGCCAGCGTCTCGTCGAGCCGCTTGGCATCGACATTGCCGAAATAGGTCTTGGTCGCCAGCTCGACCAGCTCGTCGCGGGACAAAGTGGGCTCATACTGCATCAGGCGTCTCCCGGCTGCAGCAGGTTGGTCCCGCTCATGTAGACGTAGACCCGGTGGAACAGCCGGTCCTTCAGGTAGAAACGATTGCAGTTTTCATAGCGCAGCTCGCTTCCGCCCTGCGGCGTGATCAGCACCGTGAATTGCGAATTGATACTGTTTGTCGCCGGGTCGCCGGTATGGACGAAATTGCCGTGCCAAATGTCGCTGAAGTCGGTGAAGAGCTTCCGGAACATGGCGGCAATGCCCTCGTCACGGCCCTGGTGGACGGTCATCGACGTCACTTCGGTCAACGTTGCGTCGGGAGTGAAGCAGTTGAGGACCTGGGTCAGGTTCTTGTTGTCGACGCCGTCGAAGTAGCGCTTGGTGACGATGTCGACATAGAAGGGATAGGGCAGCGGCGTTTGACCCGGCCCGGCTTCGTTCCAGCTCATGCCCAACCTCTCCTGATATCCGCATCCTTGCCCACTTCGGGCGAAGGAAAGGCTTTCTTGCTGTGGGTGAGGCCAAGCCCGATCAGAAGCTCGAGCTGCTTGTAGGCAACCTGGCCCGGGTTGATCACCGGCACGCTGAGTTCGCGGGACAGATAGGCCGCGGACTGGTGCATGGTCGTGGACCCGAGCACGATGACGTCCGCGCCGTCTTCGGCAATCGCCGCTTCGGCCTCGGCCTTCAGCTTGGCGAAAATGACTTCTTCCTTGCCTGCCAGCAGCTCGGTGACGTCGGGCCGCGTCTTGATAGAGCGCAGCGAAGCGACACGGTCCCACCAGCCATAATCGGTCAGCGTCTTTTCGTAGAGCGGGAACCATTCGTCCCACATGGTCAGCACGGTGAAGTGCTTGCCCAGCATCATCGCCGTCGCGAACGCAGCCTCGCCCGGGCCGACCACCGGAATGGACAGGCGGGAACGCAGGGCGCGCAGCCCGCTGTCGCTGACCGTATCGATCAGCACGCCGGCATAGCCTTCCTCTTCCGCCGAGATGCCGGCCTGGAACACACTCCATTCCATCAGCAGCATGTCATGGTAGCTGTCGCCGAGCGCCGCCCCCCATTTGATCGCAGCGAATTCGGGCTGAAAACCGGGCGCGACGAAATCGGCCGGAAGCTGGGCAGCGCGATTGGCGACGCCCGCGTCGTCCATCGGGATGGGGACGATCACCTTGATGCGCTTCATGCCGGTCGCGAAGCCCCTTTCGATTCGACGGTGTAATGTATACAAAACGATAGCGTCAAGGCAGTTGCCGATGATGGGGAAGTCGCTATGGACAGGGGCATGTCACGCGCATCCGACCGGGCCTATTCCGAAATCCGCAGCCTGATCCTGTCGGGTGACGTTCCGCCCGGTGCTCCGCTTCGCGAAGAACAGCTGGCGGAACTTTGCGGCGTGTCGCGAACACCTGTCCGCGACGCGCTCCGGCGCCTGGAGGCTGAACTTTATGTCGTGCGCAGCGAGAGCCAGCGCACATTCGTTGCCGAATGGAGCCGGGAAGACGTCAACGAGATGTTCGCGTTGCGGGCGATGCTGGAAGCCCATGCCGCCCGCCGCGCCGCGGAACGCATGGACCCGGACCACCTCGCCGCGCTCGAGCGGTGTCACCGGGAAATGGAGAAGGCGGTCTTCCAACGCGTGCCGGACGTCGTAGCTTTCCTCGACCGAAACCGTGACTTCCATGCCGCGATTATCGAAACCGCCAGTTCGCCGCGCCTAACGGCAACGCTGGCGACCCTTGTCGAACAGCCGATCGTTCGGCGCACCGCAATGCATTATGGCCGCGAGCAGCTGGAGCAATCGGTCAACGAACATCGCGAACTGCTTCGCGCCTTCACCGCCCGCGACGGCGAATGGGCGCATGCGGTGATGACCGGTCACATCCGCCGCGCTTTCCACGCCTTTACCGCGAGTTGGGATCAGGTCAGCGAAGCGAAATAGTCGCGCATTTGCGCCGCGGTCACGATGTCCGCATATTTGGCACCGAGGTCGAACAGATTGGCCTCGTGAATGCGTTCGTCACGATCGCCGCATGCATCGCGCACGACCAACGGCGCAAAGCCGTGGCACAGCGCGTCGAGCGCGCTGGCCCGCACGCAACCCGACGTCGTAAGGCCTGTGACCACAACCGTGTCGACGCCCATGGCATGAAGTCGATCGGCCAGGTCGGTCCCGAAAAATGCGCTGGGGAATTGCTTGGTGACGACGATGTCGCCGTCCATCGGCGCCAGTTCCTCGGTGAAGTTGCCGAGCGGATTGCCGACCTCCCAGCAGGCCAGTCCGGCAATCTTCTGGCGAAACAGGCGTGCCGGCTCGGCCTGGCGATCGCGCGGATATTCAACCCGCGTGAAGACCAGCGGGATGCCGTGTGCGCGGGCGTCGTCGGCAAGCCGCGCCGCTTCGGCGCGAGCCGATTCCACCGGCGCGCGAAGCGGCGACCCGTCCTCGAAATAACCGCGAGCAAAATCGACCAAGAGAAGGGCCGGGCGGCGCCCCCAGGGCAGGCTGCCGCCGAAACCGCTGGCGGCGTAGTCGCTGTCGATGTCGTCGCCGTGCGCGCTCATCCGTCCTGCCTGATGATTTCCCGGGCGCTATACAAGCCCCATCCGCATTTGTATACAAACCGCATGAATCGTTCGATCGAGATCGTCGAGGTATCGCCGCGCGACGGGCTGCAGAACGAAAAGGTCGCCCTTTCAACCACCGACAAGCTGGCGCTGATCGACCGGCTGATCGCCGTCGGTGCGAAGCGGATCGAAGTGGCCAGCTTCGTCAATCCCCGCCGTGTCCCACAGATGGCCGATGCGGAAGCGGTTATAGCGGGACTGCCGTCGGCGCCCGGCGTCACCTTCATCGGCCTGACCCTCAATGAACGGGGCGTCGACCGGGCCGCGGCGGCGAATGCCGCGTCCCCGCGCGGCCTTGACCAGGTAGGCTGCGTCCTGGTGGCAACCGACAGCTTCGGCATCGCCAACCAGGGCCAGACGGTTGCCGAAGGACTCGCCGCCAACCGCGCAATGATCGCCGCGGCGACCGCCGCCGGCATGTCGGCGCAAGTGACGATCTCGGGGAGCTTCGGTTGCCCGTTCGAAGGCGAAGTCGCGGAAGATCACGTCCTCGGCCTGGCGGAAGAGATGGCCGCGGCGGGCGCCGTCGAGATCGCCTTTGCCGACACCATCGGCGTTGCCGTGCCCGCGCAAGTGGGAAGCATGATCGCAGAAGCGCGCAAGCGGCTGGGCGACCGGTTTCCGATCCGCGTCCACCTCCACGACACGCGCGGGATGGCACCGGCCAACGCCTGGGCTGCCTGGCAGGAAGGTTGCCCAACGTTCGACAGCGCGCTCGGCGGCCTCGGCGGCTGTCCCTTCGCGCCCAATTCGGCCGGCAACCTGGCGACGGAAGAGCTGATCTATCTGTTCAAGCGGACCGGGATCGACACCGGTCTCGACCTCGACAAGGCAGTATCCGCCAACCGCTGGCTGTCCGAACGGATGGGCAAACCCCTGCCCAGCCGGGTCGGCCGCGCTGGCGACTTCATCCCCCAACCGCAATCACGGCAGGAGTGCGCATGAGTTATCGTCTGGGCGTCGACGTCGGAGGCACCTTCACCGACCTGCTCGTGATCGACGAGGCGAGCGGGCGCACATGGCGCGACAAGGTGCCGTCGACCCCTCACGACCCCTCGGAGGCGGTCGTCGCCGGAACCAAGGCGGTCTGCGCCAAGGCCGGGGTGGACCCAAAATCGCTCGCGCTTTTCCTGCATGGCACCACGGTCGCGACCAACGCGGTGCTGGAGCTGAAGATCGCCAAGGTTGGGCTGATTGTCACAGAGGGCTATCGCCACATCTTGCAGATCGCGCGAAGCCTCGTGCCCGGCGGGCTTGCCGCGTGGATCGTGTGGCCGAAGCCCGAGCCGATGGCCCCGCTGGAAGCGACGATCGAGGCTCATGAACGCATCGGGGCGGATGGTGCAATCGTTCGTGCGCTCGACGAGACGGCGCTGCGGCAGAGTCTGAAGCGTCTAGCAGATGAGAAGGTCGAGGCGGTGACCGTCTGCCTGATCAATAGCTATCTCAACGACGCGCACGAGCGGCGCGTCGCCGAAATCGTCGCCGAGGAGATGCCGGGTATTCCGGTCAGCGTTTCGGCCGACATCCTGCCGGAAATGCAGGAATATGAGCGGGCGCTGACTACCGTTGCCAACAGCGCGGTAAGGCCGACCGTCTCGCGCTATGTCGGCAACCTCGAAAACGAACTGCGCAATCTGGGCAGCGAGGCCAAGCTGAGCCTGCTCCGCTCCGACGGCGGCCTGATGAGCGCCGAAAAGAGCCGCACCGCGCCGGTCAATTTGTTGATGAGCGGGCCGGCGGGCGGTGTCGCGGGCGCCGTGTTCGTTGCCAAGAGTGCGGGCATCCCCAACGTCCTGACGCTCGACATGGGTGGCACCTCGACCGACGTCGCGCTGATCGAAAATTACCAGCCGCGCCTCCGCCGAGAGACCAGCGTTGCGCACCTTACGGTTCGCGCATCGTCGCTGGACGTGAAGACGGTCGGGGCCGGCGGCGGTTCGATCGCATCGGTCCCCGAACTGACGAAGGCGCTGCGAGTCGGTCCGCAATCGGCGGGCGCGGTGCCGGGCCCTGCGGCCTATGGCCGCGGCGGCGAAGAGCCGACGGTGACCGACGCCAACGTTGTCCTCGGCTACCTCCCCGAAAACCTGCTCGGCGGCAGCTTCCGGCTTGACCGGGAAGCATCCAAGCGCGCGGTGCAGAAGGTCGCCGACGCGCTGGGCCTGTCGCTGATGGACGCGGCTGCCGGGATCATTTCGATCGTCAACGAAACCATGTTCGGCGCCCTGCGGCTGGTGTCGGTCCAGCAGGGCTACGACCCGCGCGATTTCGCGCTGATGGCGTTCGGCGGGGCCGGGCCGCTTCATGGCAATGCCATGGGCATTCTGATGGGCAGCTGGCCGGTGATCATTCCGCCCTCTCCCGGCGTGCTCTGCGCCTATGGCGACGCGACCACGCGCCTGCGCGTCGATGCGCAGCGCAGCTTCAACAAGCTAGTCCCGCAAACCAGCGACGCGGAAGTGCAGGCGGTGATCGACGAGATCATCGGCCAGGTGACGGCCGAACTGGAAGCGGAAGGCGTTCCGGGCGCGGAACAGGAACATCGTGTCGAAATCGACGTGCGATATTCGGGCCAGGCGTTCGAGGTGCCGCTGACCCTTCCGACCGGCGGCACCGTCGCCGACCTTGTCGGCCGCTTCAACGCGGAGCACCTGCGGCTGTTCACCTTCAACCTGCCGGTACCGCAGGAACTGGTGAATATTCGAGTCGTCGCGCTCGGCAAGGCGGCCAACGTCAGCGCCGAAACCATCGAGAAGGGCAGCGGCGATCCGTCAGCCGCAAAGCTTTACGACCACAAGCTGTATATGGACGGGCGGGAGCAGGACGCCGTGATCTACGACCGCGCCAAGCTTCGCTCGGGCGACGTGGTGCGCGGACCTGCGATCATCACGGAGATGGATTCGACCACGCTGGTCCACAGCGGCCACGCGGCCAAGGTCGACGATTACGGCAACATCCTCATCAACCCGGAGGCACGCTGATGCCCGCGCGGATCATCCAGACCAACGAAACGCCGTTCGCCAAGGTCAGCATCGACCCGGTGACGCTGGACATCATCGAAAATGCGCTGCGCAATGCGCGCATCGAAATGGACGCAACGCTGGTGCGCACTGCCATGTCGCCTGGCATCCGCGAACAGGGCGACGCCTTCCCGCTGATCGCCGACCCCGCAGGCAAGATGATCGTCGGCCAGTTCGGCAGCTTCATCGACGGCTTCTTGCGCGGCTTCGACGGGACGATCGAGGAAGGCGACATGATCTTCCTCAGCGACCCCTATAGCTGCGAAGGGGCGATCAGCCATTCGAACGACTGGCTGGTGCTGTTGCCGGTGTTCCGCGGTGGGCGCCTCGTCGCCTGGACCGCGATGTTCGGGCACCAGAGCGACATCGGCGGCAAGGTCGCCGGGTCGATGCCGATCGACGCCCGCGCCATCTTCGAGGAAGGCGTGCGCATTCCGCCGGTCAAGATCTACGCCAAGGGCGTCTATAACGAAGATCTGATCAAGCTGGTGATGCACCAGACGCGCAAGCCCGACTGGTGCGCGGCGGATTTGAACGCGCTGATCGCCTCCTGCCGCGTCGCTGCGCGCCGGGTTGACGAAATGTGCGCCCGCTTCGGCGAGGACATCTATATCGCCGCGACGCAGGCCCTGCTCGACCGCAATTACCGTGCGATGAAGGCGTTGATCGAAAGTTCGGTCAGCACTGACCCGGTCAGCTTCGAGGATTATGTCTGCGACGACGGGGTCGGATACGGCCCCTACAAGATCGCCTGCACGATGCACCGCGAGGGATCGAAAGTGGTGCTCGATTTCACCGGTACCGACCCGCAATCAGCCGCGTCGATCAACTTCTATCTCAACGAAAACATGTTCAAGATGTTCTTCGGCATCTACATGATCATGGTCTTCGATCCGCAGATCATGTTCAACGATGGCTTCTACGACCTCATCGAAGTCCGCATTCCCGAAGGCTCGCTGCTGAAACCGCGATATCCGGCCGCGCTGTCGGGCCGAACCCACGCCCTAGGCCGCATCTTCGACATTCTGGGCGGCCTGCTCGGCCAGCGCACCCCCGAGTTCCTCTGCGCGGCCGGCTTCAGTTCCTCGCCCCACCTCATGTATTCGGGCCGCGACAAGAAGGGCGACTGGTTCCAGCTGTTCCAGATCGGGTTCGGCGGCATTCCCGGGAAACCGTTTGGCGACGGCCCCGACGGCCATTCGCTGTGGCCGGGCTTTACAAACGTCCCCAACGAATTCCTTGAGCGCTATTTCCCTCTGCGGATCGAGCGATACGAGGCGCTGGCCGACAGCGGCGGTGCGGGCAAGTTCCGCGGCGGCAACGGCATCCTGATGAGCTACCGCTTCCTCGCCAGCGGCACCGTATCGATCCACGACGACCGCTGGTTCACCTACCCTTGGGGCGTCAACGGCGGCTTGCCCGGCCAGCGCGCGCGCAAGGTGCTGGAGAAGGTCGACGGCACGCAGACGGTCGTCCCGAACAAGCAGGACAGCCTCGACGTCGAGGAAGGCGATATCCTCCACTTCATCACGTGGGGCGGCGGCGGCTGGGGCGATCCGCTGGAGCGCGATCCGGCGCTGGTTGCCAAGGAAATCCGGCAGGGGCTGGTCAGCTCGGACGGGGCCCGCCTGTACGGCGTGGTGGCCGATGCGGAAGGCAATCTCGACACGGCGGCAACCGACGCGCTGCGCGCCAAGATGCGCACCGAAGGTGGCCGCAACGAGCTGTTCGATCGCGGCGGGACGATCGAGGAATTACGCGCCCGTTGCCTCGAAGAAACCGGCCTTCCCGCCCCCAAACCGCCAGTTTGGCACCATGTCGAAGACGTGGCGGCGGAATGACCCTGGCATCCGAAAACCGCGGCCCGTTGGCCGACATTCGTGTGGTCGAAATGGGTCAGCTCATTGCCGGCCCCTTCTGCGGCCAATTGCTCGGCGACATGGGCGCGGAAGTCATCAAGATCGAACCGCCCGCCGGCCCCAATGGCAAGGGCGGCGACCCGATGCGCGATTGGGGCCGCGGCGACTATCCGCTGTGGTGGGAAGTGGTCGCGCGCAACAAGAAGAGCGTCAGCGCCAACCTGCGCGATCCCGAAGGCCAGGCGCTGGCGCGGAAGCTGATCGGGACAGCCGACATATTGATCGAAAATTTCCGGCCCGGGACGCTGGAGAAATGGAATCTCGCGCCGGCCGACTTGATGGCCGAAAATCCCGGCCTGATCGTCGTTCGCGTGTCCGGCTACGGTCAGGATGGCCCCTATTCCGACCGCGCCGGGTTCGGCGGGATCGGTGAAGCCATGGGCGGCTGGCGCGCTATCGTCGGCGATCCCGACCGCCCGCCAAGCCGCATGGGCGTTTCCATCGGCGACAGCCTTGCCGCCACCTACGGATGCATGGGTGCGCTCGCCGCCCTCCACCATCGCGACCGGACCGGCGAAGGCCAGATCGTCGACAGTGCGCTTTATGAAGCGGTGTTGCAGGTGATGGAAAGCCTCGTCCCCGAATATGTCGCGTCGGGCTACGTCCGCCAACGGTCGGGCAGCAAGCTGCCGGGCATCGCGCCGTCGAACGTCTACCGCTGCAAGGACGGCGAACTTCTGATCGGCGCCAACCAGGACAGCGTCTTTGCCCGGCTGTGCGAAGCGATGGGCGAGCCCGAGCTGGCGCAGGATCCGCGCTACGTCGACCACCTGTCGCGCGGCCGCAACCAGGACGAACTGGATGCCCGGATCGAGGATTGGACCAAGTCCCTGACGGTCGCCGAGGTGGAAGAATTGATGACCCGCCACGCCATTCCCGCCGGCCGGATATATACGCCGGCCGACATGCTGGCCGATCCGCATTTTGCCGCGCGGGACGCCATCATCGATGTGCCCCACCCCCGTTGGTCGGGCCTGAAGATGCAAAACGCCTTCCCGAAACTGTCCCGCACGCCGGGCGGCGTTCGCCGAATCGCACCGCAGGAAATCGGGCAGGACAATGCGGAAGTCTACGGGTCGATCGGGCTTGGCCCCGACGAGCTAGACAGCCTGCACGCGCGCGCTGTCATCTGACGGATCGGCGCCGCAGGTGCGCTAGACCGCGGGCGACGCGGGCCTCAATCGTTCAACCACTCCGCCGCGATCTGACCATGGTGCCCTTCCGGCGCGAGCGCCGCGCGGAGCGCTTCAAGCAAGGGCGGCAGCGCCTGGGTGAAGGCGTAGGGTGGGTTAACGATGAACAGGCCCGCGCCGTTGTAGATTCCGGGCTGCTCGGCATCGTACAGCCAATGCTCGATCGTCAGGAATTTCGGGATGCCGAGCCTGCGCATCTGTTGCTTCCAGCGCAGATGCGTCTCGCGGTCCTTCAACGGATACCAGATCACCGTTACGCCATGCGCCCATTTGCAATGGGCGGCAGCGAGCGTTGCCGTGATCCGTGCGCGCTCGTCGGTCTGCTCGAACGGCGGATCGACCACGACAACGCCGCGCGGGGTCCTCGTCGGTAACATCGCCAGCCAAAGCTCATAGGCATCGCGCTGATGCACGGCGGCCGACGTACCGCGCATCGCGGCGCGCAGTGCAACCACATCTTCGACATGTTTTTCGTTGAGGATCAGCACGTCCTGTGGCCGCAGGAGCTGCGCCAAAATGCGCGGCGAGCCCGGGTAGAGGCGCGGCCCCTCCCCGTCATTCACCGCTTTCACCGCCTCGCGATAGTCGTCGAGCAAGGGATTTGAATCGGCGAAGGCACGAAGAACGCCCTGTTCGGCCTCGCCCGTGCGCTGCGCCTTGTCGTCGTTGAGATCGTAGAGGCCGCATCCGGCATGGGTATCGATCAACGTCAGCGCACTTGGCTTCTGCTGCAAGGCGCGAACCAGGGCGATCAGAAGGCTGTGCTTGACGACATCGGCGCTGTTGCCGGCGTGAAAGGAGTGGCGATAGTTCATCGGACTTCAGCGTTGGTTTGACGTGCCTATAGCCGAGCTTGCGCCCGCGCCTAGACGGCGATTTCCGCAAACTGGCCCGGCGCGATCCCCGCCACGGTCCAGTCGCCGATCGACCAGCGCACCAGCCTCAGCGTCGGCAAGCCGACCGCCGCGGTCATCCGGCGCACCTGCCGGTTGCGTCCTTCGCGAATGGTCATCCTGAGCCAGCGGTCGGGGATCGACTTGCGCTGACGGATCGGCGGGTCGCGCGGCCACAGCGGCGGCTCCGCAATGCACTCGACGTCCGCCGGCAGGCTCATCCCGTCCTTCAAAAGGACGCCTTTGCGCAGGCGATCCAGCTGCGCTTCCTCTGGCTCACCCTCGACCTGTACGAGATAGGATTTGGGCAGTTTGAACCGCGGGTCGGCGATGTGTGCCTGCAGCCGTCCGTCGTTGCAGAGCAGCAGCAGCCCCTCGCTGTCCCGGTCAAGCCGCCCGGCGGGATAGACGCCTTTCACCGCAATATAGTCGGAAAGCGTCGATCGGACCGTGGGCGAACCACGGTCGGTGAATTGCGACAGGACCCCATAAGGTTTGTTGAACAGGATCAGCCGGGCCATCGAGCGGGCATATCGCCGGTTCGCGCAATTGTCTTGAGGCTCTGCCGAAACCCGTGAGATTGACCCGAGTCTTGCCGGCGCTGGCGGATACTCCACGCTGCCCAGCACCTGCCGGAATCTGATGTTGGTCATTACGCTTGCATGTTTTGGCAAGCACGCCGAGGGCATAATAAGTTGGATCGGCGAGAGCATTCATTTTGACGCAACCTGCCCCCACCACATTGGCCAGATCCGCTTCCAGTCTGCTGTTGGTGAGCGCGGCCATCATTGCCTTCGCCGGCAATTCGCTGATCGCGCGGGCAGCATTGGGGTCGGACCGCATTGGGCCCGCGGATTTCACCCTGCTGCGGCTGGCCTCGGGCGCCTTGGTCCTTTTTCCCTTCATCCAGCGACGGCCCAACATCAACGATCTTCCGAGCGCAATCGCCCTCCTTGCCTATATGCTCGGCTTCTCGCTTGCATACAGGGCGCTTCCGGCGGCGACGGGCGCGCTGATCCTGTTCGCCTTTGTCCAGGTTACGATCGTTTTCGGGGGAATTGCCAAGGGCGACAGCTTATCCGGTCGTGCCGTCTTCGGTTTGGCTGTCGCGCTATCAGGCATCGCCTGGCTGCTCGCCCCCGACGCGTCGCTACCTTCGCTCGTACCGACGGTCATGATGGCTGGCGCGGGGGTGGCCTGGGGATTTTACACGCTGGCCGGCCGGGCCGGAGGCAATCCGACAGCTCGTACGGCGCGCAACTTCGCGTTGGCGTCGGTGTTGGCCGCCCCGCTGCTGATTGTCGATGGCCCGGTCCCGACCAATTCCGGAATTGCACTCGCAGTTCTCGCCGGCGTCGTAACTTCGGCCTTGGGTTATGTGCTTTGGTACCGAGTGGCGCCCCGATTGCCGTTGGCAACGGTGGCTGCAGTGCAACTCGCAACACCGATCGCTGCT
This sequence comes from Sphingomonas jaspsi DSM 18422, assembly GCF_000585415.1. Taxonomy (NCBI): domain Bacteria; kingdom Pseudomonadati; phylum Pseudomonadota; class Alphaproteobacteria; order Sphingomonadales; family Sphingomonadaceae; genus Sphingomonas; species Sphingomonas jaspsi. The sequence continues at coordinate 2,441,939 of NZ_KK073876.1, forward strand.
GCCTTGGGCGCAGCCGTCCTTCTCGCAGAGCCCCTGAGCCTAAGGTTTGCCGTTGCCGCCGCGGCGGTCCTTGGCGGGATCGCGCTGACGTTCAAACGCAGATAGGTCAAAGGTCTAGGGGAGCTCGCCTGTAGAGCGAGCCCCCCTTCCTTCCGGTTGTCAGCCGATGGCGCCTAGCGCCAGCAGGTCCCGAACTAGCGATCCAACCATGATGACTTGCGTCACCAGGACGAGGATCCCTGTCGCCACAGCGGCGCGTTGATCCTTGCCGAACCAGCGAAGCGTCGTTTTCATTGCCGCCTCCATTAGGCGAACAGCGGGGCTGCTTCCGCAACCCGCCGCGCCGCGTTGGGAGACAGGGCCTCCAGGGTGGCAATGAAACGCTCGTGCACCATGCCAGACCCGACATAGGTCCAGCGGGCGGCCTGGTGCTGCTGCGCGATGATGGCGTCGCGATCGGCGTAGGTCTTGCCGGTCAGCTTTTCGAGCGCTTCCATGTTGAAGATCGCCTGCTGCCCCAGACCATTGTCGAGGAAGCCGCCGATTTCGAAGAACTCGTCCATCGCCTTGTCGATCTCGGCTTCGCTGCGCCCTTCGGCCAGCGCTTCGACGATCAGCGTGTCGAGCTTGGCGTGCTGGGCTTCTTCCATCCAGTGGTTGCGCATCAGGCTCTTGAACAGCGGGTCGAGATCGCCGTCGTCGCGGATCGAACCGAGATAGTGCTGCTGCGTCATCCATTCGATCATCAGGATGACGAGGCCGACGCTGAGCGGATCATGCTTCAGCACTTCTGCACCGATCGCTTCCGACGGGCCGATCATTTCGCATTCGACCGGGAAGCCGCGCGTGAACGCTTCATGGAAGCGCTTGAACAGATGGATGTGCTTGGCTTCTTCTGCGGCGAAGTTGAGGATCGCCCGGACGCGCCAATCGTCGCCGGCCAAGTGCGGCCTGGCATGATCGAGCACAAACGGCAGGATGAATTCTTCGACCACGCCGAAGATGCACAGATACTGGTGTGCGCTGATCTGATTAAGCAGGCGCTGCTCGTCGGTGGTGAGCGAAGTCAGCTGCTTGGTGCGGGCCAGGCTTTCGGGCATGAAATTGCGCGAAAATTCGAGTTCCTGGTCGGCGCGAAGCACGTCGTCCAGCTTCCAGTTGGCGCGCAGCGAGCTGCCCAGAACCGCTTCATAGTTGAAATCGTGATACATGATGTTCCCCTTCGTCTTGATTGACGGGGGTAAAGATGCCGTTGGGGAGCGCCCCGAACATCGGCGCGATTCCCTATTTTGCATTTCGACCTTCCCTATTTTTCACGGCTGTTTTTCCCTATTCAGGAGCGATGTTGCTGCTTGAACGCCAGCATGAGCTCGACCTGTTGAACGACGCGATCGCCGCGGCGCTCGACGGACGCGGCACGATTGCGTTCGTGGTCGGGGAAGCAGGCATCGGAAAAACCAGCCTCGTTTCGGAATTCGCGTCCGAAACTGCCGTTGAAGGCAGAGTACGCGTCCTTCGAAGCGCCTTTGAGGACTTATCCGCACCCGAAGCGCTCGGTCTTTTGCGCGAGATCGGCTTGGTAGACCCTGCCGCGCTCGACGGCGCCATCGATGGCGAATCGCGGCTGGCACTTTTCGCAGAGGTGCTTGCCCGCCTGACGACGCAGCCCACCTTGTTGATCGTCGAAGACCTGCATTGGGCGGACGACGCCAGCATGGACCTGATCCGTTACCTCGGTCGGCGCGTGGGCGACTGGCCGTTGATGATGCTGGTGACCAGCCGCAACGAGGAAGCGGGCGCACGTGGGCGGCTGCAACGGGCCCTTGCAGACATCCCGGCCGAGCATCGCACCCGCATCGACCTCGCCAGACTTTCCGCCGAAGCCGTTTTTGACTGGGCCAGCCGCCTCGGCAAGGATTCGACCGGGTTGCACAACGTCAGTGGCGGCAATCCCCTTCTGGTCAACGAGCTGCTCGCGGCGGACGGGGCTTCGGCGATGATCGACGATCTCGTCATCGCCCGTGCCGAAGCGCTGAGCCCGGAAGGGCGCGACGTGCTCGATCGCTGCTCGACCGTTCCAAGGCAGGTATCGTTCGAACTGGCCGATCGCCTAGGCCTCGCCGATTCCGGCGTTGCGGAATGCCTGTCGGCAGGGCTTCTGGTCGAGCGGCCTGATGCGCTCGCCTTCCGGCACGAGTTGACCAGACGCGCTGTCGAACAGGCTTTATCGCCGATGCGCCGACGTCGCCTCCACCGTGAAATATTGGCCCTGCTCGAAGACATGGGAGCTAGCGCCGCTCGCTTGCTCCACCATGCGCATGCGGCAGGCGAATGGGACGCGGTCAAGGTGCTGGCACCGGCCGCCGCACGCCAGGCATCGGCACTCGGGTCACATCGCGAAGCGGAAGCCGCGTGGCGCATGCTGCTTCAGTCGGAACATCAGTTGGACGATGCCGAACTCGCCGCATGCCTGCAGGGATTGGCATACGAGTGCCACCTTAATGGGAAGGCTGGCGAGTCCGTGGAAATGGTCGACCGGGCCATTGAGCTCCACGCGCGACGAGGAGATTTGCGCAACCAAGGCGATTGCCTGCGCTGGAAATCCCGGTTCCTGTTCGTCGATGGTCGCTTCAACGACGCCAAAAAATTCGTCGAGCTGGCTTGCGAAGCGCTTGAGCCGCTCGGCCCCGGGGTAGAGCTGGCGATGGCCTATTCGTCGAGCAGCCAGCTGGCGATGCTGGAAGATCTTGCCGACCATGCCATCGAATGGGGCGAAAAGGCCCGGGATATGGCGCGCGCGCTCGGCCAGCATGACATCGAAGCCCACGCCCTCAACAATATCGGCGCAGCGTTGCATACGCGCGATCCCGGCCGCAGCGTAGAGATGTTGAAGCAGAGCCAGGCGCTTTGCCTGAAGCACGGACTCCAGGAAGAATATTGTCGCGCCCTGACCAATCATTATTCGACGCTTTGCCTGTCGCGTCAGCCGCATGAATCCATTTCGGTTGCTGCACGCTGTATCGACTATACCGTCCACAACGATATCGACCTGTTTCTTCGGTATTCGCTTGGCTATACGGCAATGGCCGAGGTCATGATCGGCGAATGGGATGCTGCGAAGGGCCATGCTGAACGAGCCATCGCCGACGGCGAAGGAACGCGGCTGAGCCGCAATCCCGCGGTACGTGCCGCATGCCAACTCGCCATCCGCTGTGGCGATGATGCCATGCCGTTCCTGGGCGAATTGTCAGAACATGTTGCGCTTGGCCGCGAGCGGCAGCGCTTCCAGGCGTTCGTCCTGCTTGCCGCGGAATATGGTTGGACAACAGGCGACCCGTCCTTTGCGCCGGACAGGCTTCTGGAAGAAGCTTGGGCCGGACAGGTCGCCGATACCGAGCCTTGGGAGCTGGCCGACCTCTGGTTTTGGCGGCGGAAAATGACCGGGTCGGACGATCTGCCGGCCTTCGGTCCATTACCGGCCCCATATGCGATGCTGCGGGAAGGGAACATCGCAGGGGCGGCCGTCGAGACAGAGCGACGCGGCCTGGCATTTCTTACCGCGTTGTTTCTTGCCGAAGGCGACGAGGATCAGTCGCAGCGATCCTTGCGCATGCTCGACCGGCTGGGAGCAACGGCCACAATGGATAGAATTCGCGCCGACCTTAATGCTCGCGGCATTCGCGCCGGGACTCGCGGACCGCGCAAGTCGACCCGTGAAAATTCGCACGGTATCACCAAGCGCGAACTCGACGTCCTCACCCTGATCGACCAAGGGCTGACGAATAAGGACATCGGCGAAAAACTTTTCGTGTCAGCCAAGACGGTCGATCACCATGTATCGTCCCTGCTCGCAAAGCTTGGCGCGCGCAATCGCTCCGAGGCAGCCGCCAAGGGGCGGGCTTCGGGTTTATTTTGAGTTTGGCGTAGGATCAGGGAAAAGGCTCCGAAGGGCTCGCATCGCCGCGGGCTGGTAGATTGTTCCATGACCTTCGTCTTTAAGCGGCACGTATCGGGCCCTCACACCCGAATCCGGCTTGGCACGAACTGCCGCGACAATCTTGTCGACCCCGGCCTTCATCGCCCCGCCTTCGTTCCCGACGGTAATCCACAAGAGTCGGCTTGGCTTTGCGTGGCTTTTCAGCAGGACCGGCGCATCGTTCGCCAACCTGCTTCGGTCCCACCACAAGCTGGGGCTGATCGCGACGTAAAGGTCGAACGACCTAGGTTCGCGCAACATGGTCTCGACGACGAACAGGCCGGCCAACGATTCACCCATCAAGGCATCGGTCCCGTCGGTCCGGTAGGTGGCATCGACGTTGGGCTTGAGCTCGTCGACCAGGAAGCGGCGAAATCGCTCTGCGGACCCGCTCGTCGGGAAATCGCGCCGTTCCGCCGGATCGGAGGATGGGGAGGTGAATTCGGCCTTGCGGTCCTTGCTCTCGATGCCGATCACGATCATCGGCTTGTTGCCGCCACCCCACCGCGATCCGCGCTGGACCATGGCGGCGACATTGGCGAAATCCTGGAACCCGCCGCCGCCATCGAGGAGGTAGAGCACAGGGTAGCGGCGCGACGATTGTGCAGGATCGGCGTAGTCGTCCGGAAGCAGGACGTTGATCCGCCGCTTGTCCGCCATAACCGTCGACGTCAGCGCGTAGCCGTCGCCGATGGTCACTGGCCCGGTCGGTTCCAGCTTTGCAGGCGCAAGAGCGGCGAGCAGGGCAAGATACAGGATCGCCGTCATCTGCTCAGTCTCCCTTGGCCGTGAACCGGCCCTCGAATATCTTGACGCAGCGACCCGACAGCCTTGCACATATGTCGCTTCCGTCGCGCCAGGCATCGACCGAGATGTCGCAAGGCCGGCCCATTTGCTCACCCTGTCGGATCTCAAGGCTGAGGGTTGCGCCCATATCCAAATCGAGCAGCATGGCGGCAAGCGTTGCACTGGCACTGCCGGTACCAGGGTCCTCATCGGTTCCTTCGAGCGGGGCGAACATGCGCGACCGGACTACCGTGCCGGTGCGAGAATAGCAGTAGATGGAAGCCCTGCCGGTCGGGCTTACGACCGTGCGGCGCAATGCCTCGATCGCCGTCCGGTCGGGCGTGGCTCGGGATAACGCATCGGCAGACAATTCGGCGAAGATGAATTCCACGCCGGTGGATGCCACCCGGGGCAAATGTGCGCTCGTCAGCACGTCCGGGGTGTCGAGCCCAAGGCACGCCGCCAACTGCGATGCGGAAAATATTTGGCCCAGCATCAGTGGTTGCGGCGCGACGATCGACGCGCTCCCCACCGTCCGGCCGTCACCGTTGCCGATGGCGGCGCGCACCACGCCGGAGGCAACTTCGATCGTCAAGGCCGACCGGTCCGCCCCAAACCTGTCGGCCAGCACGGTCGCGGCGCCGATGGTCGGATGACCGGCAAAAGGAAGCTCTGCGGTGCGATTGAAGATGCGCAATTGCGCGTCGTTGGCGGGATCGTCCGGCGGCAAGATGAAGCAGGTCTCGCTGTAGTTCATTTCGCGCGCGAGCAATTGCATCATGCTATCGTCCAGCCCGCTCGCATCCGGAAAAACGGCAAGCGGATTGCCGCGAAAAGGCGTGTCGGTGAACACGTCCAGCGTGACGTACGAATAACCTGCGGCGACCGCGTCGACGTCGATCATCGGACGGCTGTCACCAGCGACTTCACCGCGTCCACGATCGCCGCTGGCTGGTCGATTTCGATATTATGTCCGCTGTCGGGCACAGTGCGCTGAACGCCGGTGAGGGATAGGCGGGCGCTTTGCTGATGCAGCAAGCGCCAGGTTTCGAAGCCCGCGCGGTCGACTGGGTCGGCTGCGTCGTAATCGCCGTGCGTGAGAACGATCATGGGCAGTTTCCCGAACGATCCCGGCTGGAATAACGAACGATAGGTCGCGTCGCTGCCGTCGTCCCCGTAGATGCTCCAGCGGATTTCCGACGCCTGCGCCTCTTGATAGGCGGAAAGCGGCTGGAGCCGAGCTCGCTCCTTGGCCACCGCGTCACCCAGTTTCGGGCGCACGGGATCGGTGCAGCGACGATATTTGACCGCGTCGTTCACCAGCAGGCCTGACTTCGCCCACTCCACGCAGGTGGCATAGCGCGACTGCAGAAACAGCAGCCCCTGTTGATCCGACAATTCGATGTCAGCCGTCATCACCCGCCCGTAATGCTTGAGCAGAAAGGCATGCGAGCGCTCCTCCGGCCGTTCCTCCGACGGGTCGACCAGCAACAGGCCCTGGACTTTCTTGGGGTGTAGGGCCGTGTAAAGCTTGGCGTTGAACCCGCCCAGCGAATGACCGACGAGGATCAGCTTGCCGCCAAGTTTCGCCGCGTCGATCAGCGCGTCCATGTCATCGACGATGGCCTTGGGTGTTCGGGCGAGCGGTGCAGGATCGCTGTAGCCAAGCCCGGCGCGATCGTAGGAACAGACCCGCGCCGACGATTCCAGCGCGGGCTGAACCAAGCCCCAGATCGCTGACCAATCGCTGCCGCCCGCCTCCAGCAGGACGGTAACGCGTCCGCTTCCCGTGCAGAACAGGTTCAGCTTGCGGCCGCCGATGTCGACCATTTCATGCGGACGGGCGAATTCATCCAGCGGCGTTGCGGCAGCGGTCGCGGACGCGGCCAGCAGCCCGGCAAGGGCCATCCACCCCATACGGATCACAGCTCGACCGCCTGAACGGCCGTTGCGATATCGCCGGTATTGGGTGTTCCATTGGGGTCGAGGAGGATGAGCTTGACCTCGCCTCGCCGGGCGGCGGGACGATGTTCGACCCCCGCCGGCACGACCAGCAGGTCGCCGGCCTTTGCGGTCACGGTGCGATCGCGAAAATCCATGTCGAATTCGCCCTCGATGATCAGGAATAGTTCGTCGGTCTCATCATGCTTGTGCCAGACCCATTCGCCGAGCGTCTTGCACAGGCGCACTTCGTTATCGTTGTACCTGGCAACGATCTGGGGCGACCAGTGCGCGTCGAATGCGGCAAATTTGTCGGCAATGTTGATCGGCGTGGGTGATTGGGCGGTCATGATCGGTCCTCACCAATGGATGAGCCCCAATCATGCGTGACCGGCCCGACGCGGCCAGTCGGCGGCGCGCCAGATTTCGTGGATCATTCGCCAATCGGTCGGCGGCCGCCTTCGCTGAACCGCGCCGCGCTGATTTTCCCATCGATCACGTCGTAGACGCCGACCACTTCGACATCCTCAAGCCGGCCGTCGGCGCCGGTGCGGAACACCCGTTCCTGGTCGACCACCACCGACCCTGCGGAAGAGCGATGGATGAGGAGGGCAGACAGGCGCTGGTCAGCGAAGCGGCGACGATGACGTTCCGCGATCGCTTCTTTGCCACATGCCAGGATGGTCCCGTCGGCGGCGCGTATGACCGCATCGTCTGCCCAGCAAGCGAGAAATGCGTCGAGGTCGCGGCGGTTGTAGGCGTCCAGTTGCCGTTCGACGCAAGCGGCTGCGCCGTTCGCTTCCTGCTGCTCGAACGACCGGACAACCGACGCCATGTCGAGCGCGCCGTCGCCCCGCCGCTCGCGGTCCGCGAACAGGGTCAGGCTGTCGTCGAGCAGCGGCGTCATTGCGCCAGCGCCGCGTGCAGCCTCTGCCACCAATCGGCAGTTCATATGCACGTCCCGGATGGCCGCTTGCGGGGTAAAGTCGGCCGCGACGATCTTGTCGGACTTGCCAGTGGAGACCGCGCTGGCCATCGGTCCGGCGGCAATCACGTCGCGCAGCAGGCCGGGCTCGATGCCCAACCGTTCGCCGAGGTGGAACGCCTCGGCCAACCCGGCGACGGTCGTGATCAGGAACAAGTTGACGGCCAGCTTGAGCGTCAGCGCGCCCGGGATGGCGCCGGCGTCGAAGCTGGCGCTGCACATCGGTTCGACCAGCGAGCGGACGGACCGACGCTGCGCTTCGGATCCGCCCGCGACCATGGCCACCAGCTGTCCCTGTTCGGCGGGCGCGCGGGACCCGGAAACCGGGGCTTCGACATAGGCCCCGCCAGCCGATGTTACCGCGGTTTCGCGATCGAGCGAGCGCTGCGGCGCCCCGGTACCCATGTTCACAACCAGCTTGCCCGACAGACCTAAGCGCGATCCGCCGCCTTCCATTTCCAGCACCGCGTCGGCGGCATCGTCATTGGCCAGCATCAGCAAGACGATGTCGTTGGCGGCGAACAGTTCTGTGTTGGTAGCGGCAATCCTCGCGCCGCGCTCGCGGAACGGTGCGAGCTTGGCCGGGTCGCGGGTCCACAGCATCGGGTCGACCCCGGCGTCGATCAAACGGGACGCCATCGGACCGCCCATCTTTCCGAGCCCCGCCATCCCGACCCTCGGGGTTGACGATCCGCCGCTCACCCCAGCAGCCTGTCACGGAAATAGGCGACTACTGCATCGCGCGCGGCGGCGGTGGGCTCGCCGGCCGCATCGATCAGGTGGGCGGTAAAGACGCTGTGGGGCGTGGGCACGAAATTGGCCGTGAACGGGGGCACATCCGAATTGGCGCTGTCATCGGCCAGGACGTGCGGCTTAAAATGCGGGCCGAGTGCCTCGGCATAGGCAGCGAAGCGCTCGGCTCGGCAGAAATGGTCGCCGGCGAAGCGATAGGCAGGGATTTCAATGTCGTCGCGCTCGATCCGCTGACGGACGGCCTCGAGCTCCTGCGCTGAGGCCTCGATCCCCGCCGGATTGTCGAGCGGCAATGCCGGTTGCGCCAGCACGGCCGCGATAACCGAGGGTTCGAGCAACAGCGTGACGGCGAAATTGCCGGTGAAACACATGCCGATCGCGCCGACCCCCCGGCCGCCGCATTCGTGGTGCGCCTCCCGGGCCAAGGCGCGCAGCCAATTGGCGACGGGGCTCGACTGTCCGCCGCCCAAGGCACGAAATTCGGCGCTGATGCAGGCGGCACGGAAGATGGTCGCGGCCTCCTCGGCGTCGGGAACGGCCCCGTCGCGACCGAATAGCGACGGAAGATAAACTGTCAGCCCGGCATCGCGGACCCAACGCGCGAAGCGGATGACCTGCGGACCGACACCCGGCATTTCGGCCATGACGAGGACCGCCGGGCCGCTGCCCGAGACATAGACCGTCTTTTCCTTGCCTTCGAATGTGCAACGTCGCGCGTCAAAATCTGCAAGGTCGTCATCACGCCAGACCATATTGACATCCCACAATGTTGAGTGGCGCTTAGCTTCCTGCCAACAGCCCGCCCCGCCAGCGCGGATCACGCCAAATTTCGCGGCGAACCGGTCATGGCTCAAGCCGCCAGCGGCAACGCCCGTGCGCGGACATCGCGCGGCCGAACGCCGGTCAGGCGCCGAATGAGGGTGCGCAACGTCGATGCCTCGGCATAGCCGACCTGGATCGCAATTTCCTCGAACGGAAGGCGCGTGGTTTCGAGCAGTTCGATCGCCCGTTCGACCCTGATCTTCTGGAGCAGCCCGACCGGCGACAGGCCGGTCGACCGTTGCACATGGCGGGCAAAGGTGCGCGGCGACATGGCGGCGCGCGATGCGAGGTCGTTGACGCCGACCCCGTCTTCAAGCCGCGTCATCGCCCATGCCACCGCGTCGGCAATCCGGTCGTCGGTCGCGGCCATCATCGTCACAGCCATATAGGGTGTCTGCGACCGCCGCTCGTCGAGCAGCATGATCCTGACGCAGCCGTCGGCAACCTGCGCCCCGGCATAGCGGGCAACCAGCCCGACCATCACATCCATCTGCGCCATGGCCGCGCCGGCCGTAATGAAGGGTCCGTCGCTCGCGACCACATCGCGCGTGTCGAGCGAGACCTGCGGAAACAGCTTCTGGAACAGCGGAGCCAGCCACCAGGACGTCGTCGCCCTTCGTCCGTCCAGCAAACCCGACTTGGCAAGCAGCAGGGTGCCGGTACAGCTGCTCGCGATACGCGCGCCGGTCGCGCCGACCCGACGGATATGCTCGGAAGCGGACTTCACATCTTCGTCATCCAGGCGGGCGGCAATGTCGTCGGCCTTGGTTAACCCCTGCGCCGGGACGATCAGCAGATCGGCCGGCAGGTTGGCCGGCGCTGGGTTGGTAACGAACGGGCTGAAACAGTCCTTCCCGTCACCCCATAACCTTACCGCAAAGGGCAAAGGCCGTCCCGCGCGCCGGGCCTGATTGTTGGCCACCGTCAGGACGTCGAGCGTGATCGCAGTGCTCGACGCCATCGCACCCTCCAATACCAGCACTTCCACAATGGTCATGGCGAATCATCCACGTTTGATGTCTTTTTCGCCACTGGCTTCGCTGTCTTCGCGGCCCCAGTCAATCGTCATGAGTGTGCATGCATCGCTGGCCCCAAACCTGGACGTGGGCTCGCCGTTCGTGGAATTGCGCGGCGCCTTCGTCGCGACGACGAGGGCGTCCGGACCATGGTCGCCGGGTCATTGCCACGGCGGCGCAGTCGCGGCGCTTGCAGTTCGCGCGGCCGCTGGTGTCGCAACTCGCGCGACGATGGCCTTGGCCCGGTTGACGATCGACCTGCTCGCGCCGGTCCCGGTAGGCAAGCCGATCCTGCCCCGCATCCGCGTCGACAAGGACGGCAGCAAGCTGCAGCGGCTGGTTGTTGCGCTGGATGTCGATGGCCGCACGATGGCCATCGCCAGCCTGCTTCGCGTTCGCACGACCGGCTGCCCCCCATACCGCGCGAAGGTCGACTGGGTTGACGAAACGGCTGCGGAAATCGGCACGCTCGGCGGATTCTCCGGCCAGTTCGAAACCGTGTCGGAACAGGGCGGGATCGGGATGGTCGGGCCGGGACGGGTCTGGTTCCGGATGCGCGCACCGCTGGTCGAGGGCGGCCCCTATATCGCGGAAGAGGCGGCAGCCGCGATCGCCGACTTCACCAGCGCGATCGGCATGAGCCGACCCTATCAGCTTTATGAATTCCCTTCGGTCGACCTCAGCGTCGGCCTGTCGCGCGCGCCGCTCGGCGAGTGGATCCGTATCGATGCATTCAACAGCGACGGCGATGAGGGCCGCGCCGCCTGCTATTCGACCTTGTCAGACTGCTACGGTCCCTTTGCCCATGTGGTTCAGACCAGCTTTGTCGAGCGCCGGTCGTGAGCGATAGAGTGAAGCTTCCGATCGTCGCTTCGAAGGTGCTGCCCCGCACCGGCAGCAACTATCCCGCACCGTTCGCCGAGCGCGTGGCTGGCCGCGAAAAACGCGCGCTTGGCGGCCTGTTTGGGATCACGGCATTCGGGGTCAACCTGACGACCCTGCCGCCCGGCGCGCAGTCGGCGCTGCGCCACCGCCACACGGTCCAGGAGGAATTCGTCTTCATCCTGTCCGGCGAAGTGACGCTCCTGCACGATGATGGCGAAACATTGTGTACCGAAGGCATGTGCGTCGGTTTCGTGCCCGGCGGCACCGCCCATTGCCTCGTCAATCGGTCTGAGGCTGATGCGACTTATCTGGAAGTTGGCGACCGCCGCCCGGGCGATCGCGGCGACTATCCCGACGACGACCTCGTTGCCATTCACGACGGTGTCGGCTGGACCTTCACCCATCGCGATGGGACACCCTATCAATGAATCTTGCACCGCCATTCGAAGCCTTTGCGCATGAATGGATCAACGCCTTCAATAGCCATGAACTTGACCGGATCATCGCCCTGTATGCCGATGATGTCCGCCTGACCTCGCCGCTTTACCTCCGTTATACCGCGGGTGCTTCGGCCACGGTGCAAGGCATTGAGCCGCTACGTAGCTATTTCGGTTCCGCGCTGCAGCGTTATCCCGACCTTCGCTTTACCCTGCTTGACGTCGCGACGGGTGTCGACGGGCCATGTATCCGCTATCACAGCAACGTCGGCGACCATGTGGCAATGGAAGCGTTCTCGCTCGACCGCGAAAGACGGATAGTCCGGGTTTGGTGCCACTATGTCTGAGACGCCAACCGACGCCGGTCCGCTATCGGGTCGGGACCGCATTCTCGCCCTGTCCATTGTCCTCATCTGGGCGTCAAATTTTGTCGCCTTACGCTGGGGACTCGACCAGATGTCGCCGCTGGCGCTATGCTTCTGGCGGTTCCTCCTCTCGTTTTTCCCCGCCTGCCTGTTCGTTCGCATTCCAAGGGTGGACTGGAAACTCGCGATCGGGTTCGGCGTGCTCACCGGCCTTGGACAATTCGGGGCGCTCGCAGCCGCGATCCAGGGCCATATCAGCGCGGGGCTGGCCTCGGCCCTCGTCCAGATCCAGGCGGTCATCAATGTCGCGCTCGCCGGCTTCATCCTGCACGAGCGGGTGACGCGGGCCCAGATCGCCGGCTGCCTGTTGTCGCTGGTTGGCTTAGGCATTTTCATGGTCCGGCCCGAGGCGAATGCGACACCGCTCGGGCTGCTGCTGGTTGTCATCGCCGCGGTTTCGTGGGCGACGTGCAACGCATTGATCAAGGCCGGCGGGTACCGCGGAGACCTGCTGCAATTCCTGGTCTGGACCAGCCCGATCGCCATGCTGTCGCTCGGCGCGCTCGAACTGCTGGTCGACGGCCCCCGGCAAATGCTGATTCCACTCACGCATCCGACGATGAACCTCTGGGCGATCATTGCGTGGCAGGCCTTCGCCAACACACTCTACGGTTATGCCGTGTGGAATTTCCTGATCCGCCGATACTCGCTCGGCCGCATCGGGCCCCTCACCTTGCTGGTGCCCATCGTGGCCATGGCGTTGACCGCGATGTTGTTGGGCGAACGCGTGTCGCAGGTGCAACTGCTGGCCGCGCTGACGATCCTTTCGGGGGTAGCAGTCCCTGTGGTCGCTCCACGTCTACTGAAAGCCGGGAGCGTCCAAGTTGCGCTGCCGCGTTCCTAGGGCTTTACCCGGTGCACCCGTCACGCCCCCACATGCAAAACGATCGGCTAATTCGTTGATTTGTCGGACGGCGCGGTGGTGGAGCTGAGGGGAATCGAACCCCTGACCTCTGCAGTGCGATTGCAGCGCTCTCCCATCTGAGCTACAGCCCCGCGCCCGTCGGACGAGCGCCCCAATAGCGACGCTTTTCGTCATGCGCAACGCCCTTGGCGACACCTTTTTCACCTTGGCCCTGCCCGGCAACCGCTCGTCGAACCTTAAGGAACGCGCGCGTTGCGCGAGCGGTTGAGCCCACACCAAGAGGTTCCTAGCCCGTTGCCCTGCGCAGCGGCTTACCTGGCCCGGTCGCCATCCCCTTTTGGCGGCCGGGCCTTTTGTTTGCGCGTCCAAGCGCCTAATCGCGTAGCGAAACGAAACGGGAGAGATTCGATGGCCAAAGCCTGGCACCTGATGCAGCGTCCCAACGGCATGCCGACCACGAGCGACGTCGCGCTCAAGGACACCGAGCTTGCGCCGCTAAGCGACGGGATGGTCCATGTCCGCAACCGCTGGCTGTCGGTCGATCCTTACATGCGCGGCCGCATGAACGACGTGAAAAGCTATGTCCCCGCCTTCGGAATCGACGAGCCGATGACCGGCGGCGCGATCGGCGAAGTCGTCGAAAGCCGCGACCCGTCGCTGCACCCGGGCGACATGGTCCTGCACATGGCCGGATGGCGGGACGAGGTGGTCGAGCCGGCTAAGCATTTCAACAAGCTGCCGCCCATCCCCGGCGTCGAACCGCAGGCCTTCCTTGGCAACCTCGGCCTGACTGGCGGCACGGCCTATTTCGGCCTGCTCGAAGCCGCCAGCGCCAAGGAAGGCGATGTCGTGTTCGTCTCCGCGGCGGCGGGCGCGGTCGGTTCTGCCGTGGTCCAGATCGCCAAGGCCAAGGGCATGAAGGTCATCGGTTCGGCCGGCGGCAAGGATAAATGCGACTTCGTCTATTCGCTCGGCGCCGACGCCGTGGTCGATTACAAGGCCGGGCCGGTGCTTAAGCAGCTTGCCGCCGCGGCGCAGGCGATCGAGGCCAAGGGCATCGACGTCTATTTCGACAATGTCGGCGGCGAACATCTCGACGCCGCGCTGGCGCTGGGCAACCAGAATGCGCGTTTCGCGATCTGCGGCATGATCGAGGGCTACAACACGGGCGAGCCGACCAAGCTGCGCTACCTGATGCGCCTGATCGCCATGCGCATCCGCATGCAGGGCTTCATCTACACCGACTATATGGGCCAGATGGGCGATTTCTACCGCGACATGGGCGCGATGATCGCCACCGGCCAAGTCAAGTCGCGCGACACGGTGGTCGACGGCCTCGACCAGACCTTCGACGCGTTCCTTGGCCTGTTCAGCGGCAAGAACACGGGCAAGATGCTGGTGCGCCTGTAATCCGGCGAGCAAAGCGGACAGGGCTGCTTCACGGAATTACTCCGAGGCGGGGGGCCTAACCGTGGATCCATTGCGGACATTCGGGCGTGTAGATTACCAGAGTGCGATGAACAGACGTTGGGCGTTTTATCTTTCCCTTGCCGCCTTCTTACTGGCCACGATTTATGTTCTGGCAGCCCCCGCGCCCTCGCTGCCAAGTGCTGTGGCGAATGGCGTCTATTCAAATGACTGCTGCGGATCTGTTCGACTTAGCGACGGCACCATGTCCTTCCGAAGCGGTAGCATCACGTATAAGGTCGAACGAGATAAGGTGGGTGCCTATATTTTGCCCGAGGCGCTAGTGGATGTTGAGCCGCATCATGGGCTGCAAGTCGGGAAGCAAAGCCACCCGTTGATGCTCCGGCTCGACGACGAGGCGCATCCGGGAAGCTTAACCATAATTGGTAGTGACAACGTCGAATATCGCTTCACGCGCCAATGACTGCCGCACCACACAGAAGGCCCCGTCACGGGAATAGTCGCTTCGCGCTGCTCCAGCGACGCTGACGCGTCAGCGTCGCTACGCTCGGCGGCTCAGCGCGTATAGTTGCACGCGCCCGGGTTTCCGCTCTTGAGCCCGCGCTGCAGCGCTTCCATCCGCTGCGCACTCGAGCCGTGCGTGAAGCTGTCGGGGACCACGCGGCCCTGCATCTGCTTTTGCAGCGTGTCGTCGCCGATGGCTTCGGCGGCGCGCATGCCTTCTTCGACGTCGCCCGGTTCCAGCAGCAGCTGGCCGTTGGCGTCCTTGGCATTGGCCGCCCACACACCGGCGTAGCAGTCGGCCTGCAGTTCGACGCCGACCTGAAGCTGGTTGCCGCTCACCTTGTCGGAGCGCGCTTGCGCGCTGCCCACCTGGTCGAGCGTGCCCTCCAAGTCCTGCACATGGTGGCCGACCTCATGCGCGATCACATAGGCCTGGGCGAAATCGCCGGGCGCCTGGAAACGCTGCGACAGTTCCTGGAAGAAGGCGGGGTCGATGTAGATCTGCTTGTCGGTCGGGCAGTAGAACGGACCCATCGCCGCCTGCGCCGCGCCGCATCCCGACTGGTTGTAATCGCTGTAGGCGACCAGCCGCGTGGGGGTATACTGGGCGCCCGCCTTCTTGAAGATGTCACCCCATACCTGCTCAGTCGAGCCCAAAACTTCGCGCATGAACTTGCCGGTGTTGGGGTCGAGCTGCGAGGGACCCTCCTTCATCGATCCGCCGCCGAGCCCGCCGCCGAGCGAGCTGAGCGCGCAATAGCCAAGGCCGAGGATGAGCAGGCCGACGAGGCCGAAGCGCGACAGAACGAACTGCGCCAACAGGCCGAACAACCCGCCGCCCGCTCCGCCGAGCGACAGCCCGCCGCCGCCCGACTGGCCGGTCCGGTCTTCGAAGTTGCCACTTTCGGGTGCATCGCCAAGCCGCATCGAACGTTCCTCTTTCCCTGTTCGCCCTAACAATGCGCCGGGGCCGTAACGGTTGCAATCTTTCGGCACGTGGGCAAAGCCTTCGCGCCTGCAGCGAAAAGGGTGTTTCCATGTTCCTCAAGGGTAAGTCCGCCATCGTGACCGGTTCCACCTCGGGCATCGGCCTCGCCTATGCCAAGGCGCTGGCCACCGAGGGCGCGAGCGTGATGATCAACGGTTTCGGCGACGAAGCGGCCATCGAGGCGGAGCGCAAGGAACTGGAAACGCTGTCGGGCGCGAAGGCGCTCTACGACGCAGCCGACATGTCGAAGCCTGAACAGATCGCCGCAATGGTCGAGCGCTGCCATGCCGAACTGGGCGGGCCCGACATCGTCATCAACAATGCCGGCATCCAGCACGTCAGCGCGATCGAGGATTTCCCGCCCGAAAAATATGACGCGATCATCGCGATCAACATGTCGTCGGTCTGGCACCTGTGCCGCGCCGCGGTGCCACACATGAAGGCGGCCAAATGGGGCCGCATCATTTCGACCGCTTCGGCGCACAGCCTGGTCGCTTCACCCAACAAAAGCGCTTACGTCATGGCCAAGCATGGCGTTGCCGGCCTGACCAAGACGCTGGCGCTGGAGGTCGCGCGCGACGGGATCACGGTCAACTGTATTTCGCCCGGCTATGTCTGGACGCCGTTGGTCGAAAACCAGATTCCCGACACGATGAAGACCCGCGGCCTGACGAGGGATCAGGTGATCAACGACGTCCTGCTCGCCGCCCAGCCGACCAAGGAATTCGTCACGCCCGAGCAAGTCGCCGCGCTGGCGCTGTTCCTGTGCCGCGACGAGGCGAAATCCGTCACTGGCGCAAACCTGTCGATGGATGGCGGCTGGACGGCCGCCTGAGCCATTGCATGTGCGACGGGCATCGCTACGCTCGGCGGATATGAGACCGATCCTCATCGCCGCGCTTGCGACACTAAGCGCCTGTTCGACCGTTCCCGGAACTGCACCGCGCCCGACGGGCGACTGGCGATCCACGGTGACCGATGCGGATCGAAGCCGGCTCGCGGGGTGGCGCACGGCCTTTACCCGCGCGCTGGACCAGGCGCGCAAGTCCGGACATGGCGCGGAAATCGATGCCGAAGGCGCGTTGCTGAAACCGGATGCCGCCCTTGGGCCGACCCCGATTCCGAACGGGACCTACCGTTGCCGCACGATCAAGGTCGGCGCGAAGAGCGAGGGCATGCTGGACTATATCGCTTATCCTGCCTTCAATTGCCGCATCCAGCAGGAACGTAATCTTCAAGGCTTCGCCAAGCTCAGCGGATCGCAGCGCCAGGTCGGCCTCATCTTCCCCGACAGCGCGATCCGTCAGGCATTTCTCGGCACGCTCGAACTCGGCGACGAAGCGCGGCCCATGCAATATGGCGTCGACCCGGACCGCGACGTCGCCGGCTGGGTCGAACGCGTCGGCGATAACCGCTGGCGCCTGATCATGCCCTACCCCCGCTTCGAATCGACGCTCGACGTCCTCGAGCTTGTCCCCGCAAATTAGGAGCCGTCCATGACCCGCAGCCTCATCGCCCTCCTCGCCGCCACGACCATCGCCGCGCCCGTGTTTGCCGCGGGCGTCGATACGGCGGTCAAGGTAGACATGCCGCAGCTGATGACCCTCTATCGCGACCTCCACGCCAGTCCCGAACTGTCGATGGAGGAAGTGAAGACGTCGGCCAAGCTGGCGGTGGAAATGCGCAAGCTCGGCTTCACCGTGACCGAGAAGGTCGGCAAGACCGGGGTCGTTTCGGTGCTGAAGAACGGTGCAGGCCCGACCCTGCTCATTCGCGCCGACATGGACGGGCTGCCGGTGGTCGAACAGACCAACCTGCCCTTCGCGTCCAAGGTACGGACCACCGCCCGCAGCGGGGTCGAGACTGGCGTCATGCACGCCTGCGGCCATGACACCCACATGACCAGCTTCATCGGGACCGCCCGCCAGCTTGCGGTGCGCAAAGGTGAATGGTCGGGCACGCTTGTGATGGTGCTGCAGCCTGGCGAGGAAACCGGCGAAGGCGCACTGGCGATGCTCAACGACGGCCTTTATTCGCGCTTCCCCAAGCCCGACACGTCCATCGCTTTCCACGATGCCGCCAACCTGCCCGCAGGGACGATCGGCGTGACGCCGGGCTATGCGCTGGCCAACGTCGACAGCGTCGACCTTACCGTCCACGGCATCGGCGGGCACGGCGCCTATCCCCAGACGACCAGGGATCCGATCGTGCTGGCCTCGAAAATCGTCATGGCGCTGCAAACGCTGGTCAGCCGCGAGGTCGATCCCCAATCGCCCGCCGTCGTCACCGTCGGCAGTTTCCAGGCCGGGGCCAAGCACAACATCATCTCCGACGAGGCGCGGCTGCTGATCACGGTCCGCAGCTACACGCCCGAGGTGCGCAAGCAGTTGATCGACGGCATCAAGCGCATCGCGCGCGGCGAGGCCATCGCGTCGGGCCTGCCCGACGACAAGTTGCCGACCGTGGTGGTCCATGACGAAATGTTCACCCCGTCGACCTTCAACACCGAAGCGCTGGCGAACCATGCGCTCGACCTGTTCGCCGCCAAGTTCGGCAAGGACCGGGTGGTGAAGGCCAAGCCGGTGATGGGCGGCGAGGATTTCAGCCGCTTCTGGATGGCCGACGAAAGCAAGCAGAGCCTGATTTTCTGGGTCGGCGGCGTGCCCCAGGCGAAGTGGGACGCGGTCAAAGGCGATCCTTCCAAGCTCCCCTCGCTGCACTCGCCGTTCTGGGCCCCCGACGCCGAAAAGGTCATCTCGACCGCGACCGAAGCCATGACGACACTGGCGCTGGATGTGCTGAAGAAGGGTTGAGGCCCAGATAATCAAAACCCCTTCCAGATCGAGCACAGCCGCCCGGCCGATACGGCGTGGGCATTGAACCCATAACCCTATCCGATTGGTCGCCCCTCACCGCGACCGGCATATTCCCCTCACATTTTGAGGAGGAATTTCCATGGCGGATCCCGTTAGTTCCAACCTGCTTCGCCGCGCCTTTGCCATTTCGGTGCTGATGAGCGCGGCCGCTGCGACTGCCCAGGTCCCTGCACCTGCCGCGCCGACCGCCGCTGCCACCGCGCAGGGTGTGCTGCGGTCGGGCAGCGCCCATTCGGTCGACGACACCGTCGCCCGCATCAAATCCGCGGTCGAAGCCAAGGGCATTCGCTATTTTGCCGCAATCGACCAGAAGGCGCTGGGCGACGGCGCCAACCTGTCGATCCGCAAGTCGACGCTGGTCCTGTTCGGCAACCCGCCGCTTGGCGTCCAGTTCATCCAGTCCAATCCCTATGCCGGTCTCGACTGGCCGGTGCGGATGCTGGTGCGCGAGACCGAGGACGGATCGACCGAGATCGCCTGGACCGACTTCGCCTTCGTCGGTCGCCGTTACGGCATCACCGACAAGGATGTCCAACTGAAGATGGCGAGCGAAGTCGCCGCCACCATTGCCGCCGAGGCCGGTCAATAGCATGATGCCCGCCATGCCCCCCATCCCGCTCCTGCTGCTCGGCATCGCCTGTGCGGGACTGATGGGCTATGCGATCCAGCGCGGCGCGACGTGCATGGTCGCCGCGATGGACGAGCTGGTATCGAAGCGGAAAGCGACGCGGCTGATCGCACTGGTCGAGGCCGCGGCCATCGTGGCGGGCGGCCTCGCCCTCGCCCGCCTGGACGGCCATTTGGCGATGGAGCCGGTAACCTATGCCATCACCGCGTCGACCGTCGCCGGGGGCGTGCTGCTCGGTCTCGGCGCTTTTTGGGCCGGCGCTTGCGTGTTCGGCGCGATCGCGCGGCTGGGGTCGGGGCAGTGGGCCTATGCCTTGGTGCCGACCGGATTCTTCCTCGGCTGCCTGATCGCAGGACCTGTCCTCCGCGCAGCCCCGGCGATGGCCAGCAATGGCATGTCGCCGGTATTTGTCGCCGCGTCATGGCTCACCGTTCCGCTCGGCCTGTTGTTGCTCTGGCGTGCGGCCAAGGCCTATGGCCATGCGCGCAGCGGCCAATTGGCCAGCTATGTCTGGTCGCCTCACGTCGCGACCGCGGTCATCGGCCTCACCTTCGTGATCCTGCTGCTGGCAGTCGGGCCGTGGAGCTACACCGAATATCTCGCATCCGCCGCGCGCGGCATGTCGAGCGGTGCCAGCTGGAAAGGCCTCTTGTTTGTCGCCCTGCTCGGCGGCGCGATCGTCGGCGGATGGACGGCCGGGCGTTTGAAAGCGATCGTTCCGACCCCCGCCGACCTCGCCCGCTGCCTCGGCGGCGGAGCGCTGATGGGGGCCGGTAGTGTCCTCATTCCCGGCAGCAACGACGGGCTGATCCTGATCGGCACGCCACTTCTTCACCTTTACGCGTGGGTCGCTCTCGGGGTGATGGCACTGACCATCGTCGTCGCGATGCTGATTCAGCGCCGTGCGAAAAGCGTGGCGGGAGTGAAACAAAAGGCGTAATCCGCGCGAACGCGCTGTGAGGGGGCGCATGACATGGAGATGCAGCAGGTCCGATATTTCCTCGCCGTCGCGCGGACGCTCAACTTCACGCGCGCTGCGGAAGAATGCCATGTCACCCAGCCCGCCCTCACCCGCGCCATCAAGCAGCTGGAGGAGGAACTTGGCGGCGAGCTGATCCGCCGGGAAGGGCGCAACAGTCATCTGACGGACCTCGGCAACCGGATGCTGCCGCTGCTCAACCAGTGTTACGACAGCGCGCTCACTGCCAAGCGGCTCGCCGACAAGGTCAAGCGCGGCGACATCAGCTGCCTTGCCGTGGCGGTTTCGCAAACGCTCGACCTCGACCTGTTGATGGGGCCGCTGGGCGAGATGCAGCGCGGATTTCCTGGCCTTCAGCTCAAGCTGCGCCGCGGCAATGGTGCGCAAATCCTGGAGATGCTCAAGAACGGCGACGTCGAGCTCGCCATCGGCGGTCCGCTCGGCGACACGTGGGAAAGAATCGACAGCTGGCCGATGTTCACCGAGGCCTTCGATCTGGTGGTCTGCGCGGACCATGAACTGGCACGGCAAAACTGCCCCGACCTCGACGTGGAGTTGGTCCGGGAATCGCGTTTCCTGCATTACGCAGGAAGCGACCCGGCGGAGCTCAGTCCCGATGTAATCTCGTCGCGCGGGTTGCCATATGACGGCTCCCACGAAGTGGATTCCGTGCGCGACCTCGAAGCCTTGATCGTGGCCAGCTTCGGCCTAGCGATCATGCCGGCGAGCGCGATGAAGTCGCCGCGCGTGCGGCACATTCCCTGCTCTGCGCTCGACCTCAAGCGCACCGTCGCCATCTACAGTGTAGCCGGCCGCGAACGGTCGAAGGAAGCGGGCGCGTTACTCAACCTGCTGAGATCGACCGACTGGTCCGACCGCCTAGTCGCTGCGAACCGTAGCCTCGCGGACCAGGTCCACGCCGCGTAGCAGGTCGTCCAGCTCCATCCGCTTGCGATAATCGGGATCGACGTGGCGGGCGGCGATAATGCCGTCCTGTCGCACGACGAACACCGCCGGGATCGGCAGAATCCAGTCGGTCCCGCCCTGGTAGAGCGGAATGTCCCAGCCGGCGCCCTCGATCATGCTCGACATCTGCTGGTCGACCCACACCACGAGGTTCATCGACAGCGCATAGCCCGCACCGACGTCCGACAGGATCGGAAAATGGCCACCCGCCTCCTGCTGCAATTTTCGGGTATATTGCTGGGTCTCGGCCGAAATGCCGACGATCTGCGCAGGTGCCGCGCGATCCTCGATCTCGGCCAGCCCGGCCATGTTGAGCCGGCAATAGGGACACCAGTGGCCGCGGTGGAAGGCCAGCACGACCGGCCCTTTTTCCAGCAGGCTGTCGAGGCTGACGAAACGTCCATTCTGGTCGGGCATGGTGAAGCGCGGCATCGGCTCCCCCACCTGCGGCGCGTTCGACCCGGCCTTTGCGGCGTCCAGCCTTCCGACGAAATTGTCGACCTGAACCGCAAAGGGCGGGGCGCGATCGCGAACCAGGTCGGCGATCATCTGCAACCGGTCGGACAATGACGTGCCCTTGCCGCGGCACTGCTGCACCGCATCTTCAAGTGCCTGGACCATCGGGTGGGTCATAGATGCTTCTACCACATTGAGGCGTTGGAATTAAGCGAGAGCGCGGACCGCAGCGACAAGATCGTCCATATCCATGCGTCGACGATAGTCGCGGTCGATGTGTCGCGTGCGGACGATACCCTTTGCGTCGAGGACAAAGACCGCCGGGACCGGCATCACCCAGTCGGTTCCGCCCTGGTAGCTGGGCACATCCCAGCCGACCGACGCAATGATTTGCGCAAGCGCCGGATCGATCCACACTGCCAGCCCCAGCTGAAGGGCGTACCCTGCCGACACATCGGTCAGGAAGGGGAAGTCGGCCTTGGCGAGATCGCGCAGGCCCCGCGTGTAGCGCTGCGTCTCGGTCGAGATGGTGACGATCCGCGCCGGGGCGATCCGGTCCGACACTTCGGCCAGGCCCATCATGTTGAGCCGGCAGTAGGGGCACCAGTGTCCGCGGTGGAAGGCGATGACGAGCGGGGTTTCGCCCGTCAGCTCCTCCAGCCGGACGAAATGCCCGTCATGATCGGGCAGAGTGAAGGACGGCATCGCCTGCCCTTCCACCGGCGCCGCGTCCCCCGTCCGGACGATGTCCAGCCGCCGCACGAAATCGTCGACCAGCGCTGTATATTCGGGACGGTGGATGCGCGCTGCTTCCGCCACCATTTCCAGTCGCCGCGTCATGGTCGCGCCGGTGGCGATGGCACGCAGATAGGCCTGCTCGACCGGCGACGGGTTGACGTTCATGCGATCATCATCCTGCCGCGATGCCTCTCCATCAGGCCTTGGCCGCCGAGGTTTCGACCATTTCGCCGCCGCATGCTTCATGCAGCACCAGGCCTTCGAGCGGGTCGATCGGGTCGCGCCATGGGCCCTTGTCGAGCGTGTCCATGGTGTGACGATAGCCTGCTTCGCGGCGTTGGCGAATGCCTTCCGGCGAAAAGTCGATGTCCTTGCTATGATCCTCATACTCCAGCGCGGGCGCCAGCAGGCGGACGACATGCATGCGGGTCGTGCAGCCATATCCGCTCATTTCCTTCAGCCGGTTACCGGCGAGCTTGTGGTCCGGCACCAGAGCGGACAGCTCGGCAATGATGTGGCGGAGCTTGTGCAGTTGGCGCTGGCGCTTGATCTGCTGGTGCGAGCGGCTGGAATATTGAAGGTCCTTCTGGCGGTTCATCACCTCCCAGATCGATCGCGGTTCGGGGCCATGGGGGTTCCAGATATGGACCGCGAACACCATCGAGTTGAGCCGCGGATTGTCGTCGAACACCACCTCGACGGGCGTGTTCGACAGAATGCCGCCATCCCAATAAAGCTCGCCGTCGATGCGCACGGCCGGAAAGGCAGGGGGCAGTGCACCCGACGCCATGACATGGCGCAGGTCTAACGTCATGTCGCGGCTGTCGAAGTAGACCATCTCGCTCGACCGCACGCTCGATGCGCCGACGGTAAGGCGAACGTCGCCGCTGTTGAGCTGGTCGAGGTCGATGAGGTCGGACAGCGTCTTTTCCAGCCGGTCGACTGAATAATAGCCCGCCGCGTCGGGTCCGAGTGGGAAGTGCGGGCTGAGAAAGGCCTTGGGGTTGGGTTCGAAGAAACCCGGCACGCCGGTCGATACCGCAACAGCATTACGCGCCGCGGAGGAAATCCAGTCTGGCATTAATGATGAGAAGAACTGCTTCTGTTCGACCCGCCGCCAAAATTCGCACAGCCGGTCCATGCGCTCGCCCTTAGGCGATCCGGCGATAATCGCGCTATTGATCGCGCCGATCGACGTGCCGACGACCCAGTCGGGCTCCACCCCTGCTTCGGCCAGCGCTTCATAGACGCCGACCTGATAGGCGCCGAGCGCGCCCCCGCCTTGCAGCACCAGAACGGTCTGGCCGCATTCTTTCACTTCCTGGGCAATGTTGCGCATGGTGCGTCTCCTATTCGGCGGGCTGCTGCGCCGCCGACGATTGATATTCGCCGGTGATGAGCCGGGCGTGACGAGCGAAGGTGAGATAATTCCAGGCCAGTGAGGCGCCGACAGCGAGACGGTTGCGGAAGCCGACCAGAAAGTAGACGTGAGCTACTGACCACAGCAGCCAGGCGGGGAGACCGGTGATCCGCAGCCGACCAAAGTCGATGACCGCGCGCCGCCGCCCGATGGTCGCGAGATTGCCGAAGTGGCGGTAATGAAACGGGCCGGTGTAGCGCCCGCGAAGATCGTTGATGATGCGCGTCGCGACATACCGGCCCTGCTGTTTGGCCACCGGTGCGATGCCAGGAAGCGGCCTGCCATCAGGGCCTATGTAGTGAGCAGTATCGCCGACGACATAGATGCCGGGCGCGTCGAGCAGGTCGCATGCCTGCCCGACCTTGACCCGTCCGGCGGGATCGCGGTCGGCCTGCAGCCACTGCGCCGCAGACGAAGCCTGGACGCCGGCCGCCCAGACGACGGTTTTAGCGGCAATCTGGGTAGCGCCGACAGCAAGAGCGGCTTCGTCGATCGCGGTGACCGCTTGGCCGAGTATCACCTCTACCCCCAGTTCCTCCAGCGACACCTTTGCGGCAGCGGACAGATCGTCCGGAAATGCGGGCAGCAGTCTAGGACCGGCCTCGACTAATATTACGCGCGAGCAATGCGGCGTGATGTGGCGGAATTCTTCCGACACCGAACGACGTGCCAGCTCGGCGATGGCCCCGGCCATTTCGATCCCGGTCGGGCCGCCGCCGATAACCACGAACGTCAGCAGCGCCTTGCGCGCCGCTTCGTCGGTTTCGGTCTCCGCATGTTCAAGCGCGAGCAGGATTTTGCGCCTGACCTCGGTGGCATCCTCTATCGATTTGAGGCCAGGCGCATGGTCCGACCAATGGTCGCGACCGAAATAGCTGTGCCGCGCGCCGGTCGCGACGATCAGATAGTCGAAGCGCTCGGACCGACCCGAAGCGAAACGGGCAGTCCGCGCGTGTTTGTCCACGTCGACCACCTGATCCAGCAGGACGCGGACATTTTTAAACGGGGCCATGATGCTGCGGATCGGGCGCGCGATGTCGGCCGGCGACAGGGCGGCCGTGGCGACCTGGTAAAGCAGAGGCTGGAAAATGTGATGATTGCGCCGGTCGACCAGGGTCACGTCGACCGGCGCACGGGCGAGCCTCCGCGCGGCGGTCAGCCCGCCGAAACCCGCGCCGATAATCAGGACGTGCGGACGGCGACCGTTCATTTGCGTTTCAGCGATTCCAGCTCCGCCAGCACGCCCGATCTTGGGGGAGTGCAACGGGCAATGGGATAGAGGCCGATGCATTCGGTGCGTCGGCCCACCATCGGCATGATCGCGGCGAGGTCGCGGCGGATGTCGCCGAAGGGCGAATGAGGGAGCGGCGCGATCATTGGGCGACCCACCCGCCGTCGACGCTCAGCGCGGTGCCGTTGATCGACGCGCCCATGTCGGATGCGAGGAACACAGCGAGCGCGCCGAGCTCCTCGACCGTCGCGAACTTCTTGCTCGGTTGGGCGGCGAGGAGGACGTTTTCGATCACCTCTTCGCGGCTGATGCCGCGCGCCTTGGCAGTGTCGTCGATCTGCTTTTCGACCAACGGCGTCCACACATATCCGGGGCAGATGGCATTGCAGGTAACGCCCTCCCTGGCCGCTTCGAGGCCTACCGTTTTCGTGAGACCCAGCACACCGTGCTTGGCGGCGACATAGGCGCTCTTGAAGGGTGAGGCGACCAGCGCATGGGCCGAGGCAACGTTGATGATCCGCCCTCTTCCGCGCGCTTTCATGCCGGGCAGCGCGGCGCGGATCGTGTGGAATGTCGCCGACAGGTTGAGCGCGATGATCGCATCCCATTTATCGACCGGGAACTCCTCGATTGGCGAGACATGCTGGATACCGGCATTGTTGACGAGGATATCGACGCGGCCAAAGCGGTCGAGGGTGTTCGACACCAGGCCGCTGGCCTGCACAGGGTCCATCAGGTTCGCGCCATCGTAGACCGCGCTATGCCCCAGCCCTTCGCATTCGCTGCACAGCCGGTCGATCTCGCGCTGGTCGGCGATACCGTTGATGACGACGCTGGCGCCGCCCGCAGCAAAGGCGCGGGCGATGCCCAGCCCGATGCCGCTGGTCGATCCGGTGACGATCGCCACCTGGCCATCGAGCGGCCGGTCCGCAGTCGCCCTGGTCTGTGTGGTGGGCATGTCCATCATGAAAAGCCTCCTCTTGGATGGCTCCTATTCTGGCGATGCGGGCGGTCCGGCTGAAATGCCGTTCGGTGCTGGGTGCCATGCCCGAAAGTTATGCGTCCCCTCTCTCACCGAGAGCGGTCGACCATCACCGTTCGGCATGGACTCCATGACGACATGAGATTGGGCGGCGTGGTCCGCTTTTCCTATTCTTGCATGGCGTCGCAGGGCCGGGCCTGGCTCCTCGCGACAAGGGAAAAAGGATCCCGCGTCCATCCCCACGGCCCGGCCCGCGACATTCGGATTTCGAACGCCCAAGACTGACAAACCAAGGAATGGAACGCTTTATGACCAACTTGCTCAAGATCGCCCCGCTCGCCCTGGCCGCCACCACGGCCCTTGCCGCCCCCGCCTTTGCCGGCCAGTGCGCCGCCGAAGGCACCAATGCGCTGGCGAATGCGCCGACCATGCCCAAGGGCGTCACCGACACGGTGATCGGCTCGATCGACCTCAAGAATGAAATCGGCGTCGACGGCCGCCTGCTCCGCACCCGTCGTCTGGTTGTACAGCCGGGCGGCATCGTTCCGCTGCACAGCCACGTCGACCGGCCGGCGCTGATTGTAACCGTCAGCGGCGCGATCACCGAATACCGCTCCAACTGCACCAAGCCGATCGAACATAAGGCCGGTGACATCAGCCGCGAGGCGGACGGGATCTCCCACTATTGGGTGAACCACGGAAATGTCCCCGCCGTGCTGCTGTCCTCGGACGTGTTCCACGGGATGTGAACCGTTCGGGCCGGTACGCCCTCGATCGTCGCTCCCTGCCGGCCCGACCTTGGCGCCCCGCCTCCGCCCCCCGGCGGGGCGCCATCCTGACACGAACCGGGGGAATTGAAGAGAGGTCAGCTCCTATGAATACGCTTAGCAAAGTCGCCTCGATGGCCGTTCTAGCTTCCTTGAGCGCCGCCGTCGCCCACGCCGGTCCCGCGGCCCCGCAGCCGGGCAAGGACAAGTGCTTCGGCGTTTCGCTCGCCGGCAAGAACGACTGCGCCGCGGGTGCGGGCACGACCTGCGCCGGCACGTCGCATAAGGACTATCAGGGCAACGCTTGGAAATATGTTGCCAAGGGCACCTGCACGGCGATCAAGACGCCCAAGGGCAACGGGTCGCTGACCCCGATCGCGAGCCGATAAGCCATGACTCCCTCTGCCGGCATCGGTTTCAAGGCCGACCATCTGGCGGACGCGCTAACCGTGTCGGCGGAGGGAATGTGGTTCGAAGTCCATGCCGAAAATTACATGGTCGATGGCGGGCCAAGGCTGGCGGTACTCGATACCCTCGCCGCTCGCTTCCCGCTTTCGATCCACGGGGTCGGGATGTCGCTGGCCAGTCCGGAGGCGCCCGATCCCGACCATCTCGACGCGCTGAAGCGCCTTGTCGACCGCACTAGGCCCGCGCTGGTTTCCGAACATCTCGCCTGGTCGCGATTCAACGGACGCTATTACCCCGACCTGCTGCCGATGCCGCGCACCACTTGTCTTCTGACCCAGCTGACGAGCAACATCGCGGCCGTTCAGGACAGGCTCGACCGCGCGATCCTGATCGAAAATCCGTCCCATTATCTCGATATCGCCGACCATGACTGGGGCGAGACCGATTTCCTGGTCGAGCTGTGCCGCCGTTCTGGCTGCGGCCTGCTGGTCGACGTCAACAATGTCGTCGTCGGATCGCACAACCTCGGCTTCTCCGCCGAAGACTGGCTCGCCGCGCTGCCGGGCGCGTTGATCGGCGAAATCCACCTTGCCGGCCACAGCGCCGACGAAAAACTGCCCCTGCTGATCGACAGCCATGACGCGCCGGTCGACGAAAAGGTCTGGGCACTGTTCGAACGGCTGATCGCCCGCATCGGGCCCAAGCCGACGCTGATCGAGCGCGACGCCAACATCCCGCCCTTCGCCGAGTTGATGGCCGAACGCGACCGCGCGCAGGCCGTCCTGGAGCGGGAGCCGGCTTATGCGTGACCTCATTGCCTTCCAACAGGAACTTGCGTCCGCCATCGAAGGCTCGACCAACAGCCCGGCCGATATTTACCGCAACACGGTAATGCTGGGCGCAGTCCAGGCGCTGGCCGATAATTATCCCGTCGTGCGCAGGCTGGTCGGCAGCGAGATGTTTGGCGCGATGGCGGTCGACCACTCGACCTGCTGCCCACCGCGTTCGCCGATCATGGCGCACTATGGCGCCCGGTTCAGCGACTGGATCGGCGACCAGCCGTTCGCCGTAGACATCCCCTACCTTGCCGATGTCGCCAGGATCGAGCGTCTCTATGGCAAGGCGCTGTTCGCGGCGGACGAACCCGTAGCGACGGCAAAGGATTTCCAGGACGTCGGCGACTGGACTCAGATGCGAATCCGGCTTCATCCGGCGACCCAATTCGATTGGCTGACGTCCCCGGCGATGACCATCTGGCTGGCGCACCAGCGCCACGCGGAGCCCGAGATTACAGCCACTTGGACTGCCGAAGGCGCGCTTTTCACCCGGCCCGCATCCAGCGTCGAGGCGATGTCCATCGATCGCGCCGGCCACCGTTTCCTGTTCGGCCTTCGCCTCGGCGAAACTGCCGGCACGGCGGCCCTGGCCGCGGCCGCCCTTTATCCGGATGCCGACATCGGCGCCCTGTTCGCAATGCTCGTTCACGCTGGCGCGTTCGCCGCGCCCCCGTCACGGAGGAATTAATGTCGACCAATGCCACCATGCTTCCAATCCAGCCGAACGGCAGCCTGTATCACCGCTTTGCCAGCATCGCGGCGACGCTGTTGCCCCGCGACCTCATCCTACTGGTTCAGCGAGTGGGCATCGCCTCGATCTTTTTCCTGTCGGGGCGGACCAAGGTCGATGGGCTGCTGACCGTCAACGATACAGCGTTCGAGCTGTTCAGGACCGATTACGCGCTGCCGCTGGTGAAGCCGGAAATAGCCGCCTACGCCGCGACTTATTCCGAACATTTGTTCCCGGTCCTGCTGGTGCTGGGCTTATTCAGCCGCTTCGCCGCGCTGGCGCTGCTCGGCATGACGACGGTCATCGAAGTGTTCGTTTATCCGGACGCCTGGCCGACGCACCTCAGCTGGGCCGGCCTGCTGCTGCCGATCATTGCGATGGGACCGGGGAAATTCTCGCTCGACCGACTGATCGGGCTGGAGCGCTAGGCGCCTATTCGGCCGCCCACAGCTCCGACTTTTCGACAATGTCGAGCTCGCGGATCAACGCGTCCACGCTGTGGGTCAATTCGGGCAGCAAATCATATTGATGGCGGGCGCCGCGATAGGCCTCAACCATCAATATGGCGTCGAGCAGGATCGGGACGACGAGGCTTTCCGGATCGTCGAGATCAACGATCGACTGCAGTTTTTCCAGCGCCTTCCGACGCGCCTTTTCGGGGTCGGACAATACCGTCGTGCGGCCGATCAACCAGCCCATGAATCGCTCCTTTTCGAATAGGAACGGATGGTAGCGCGAACCCGTCGGCACGGGCAGTTCGCCCGGCCCCGCCAGCCCCTCGCTTCGGCGATACCGCTGCGCGTTAACTGCTGGCGGCGTTCAGCCGTTCGATCTGCCCAGCGTCCAGTTCAAGCGTCAGTGCGGCGATCAATTGCTCCGCCTGTACGAGGCTGGTGGCACTGGCGATCGGTGCGCCGATGCCATCCTGCGCCTTGGTCCATGCAAGCGCGACCGTGGCCATCGCCGCCCCGGTTTCCGCCGCCACCTCTTCGAGCGCGGCAAGCACGGCATTGCCCTTGGGGCTGCCGATATATTCGATATTGCGCCCGCCGCGGACCGACTTGCCGATATCGTCCTGCGAGCGATATTTACCGGTCAGGAAGCCGTTGGCGAGGCTGTAGAACGGGAAGAAGGACAGCCCTCGGGCGACCACCACGTCCTGTAGCGCACCTTCATATTTTCCGCGCTCGACCAGATTGTACCAGCCCTGCACCGCGGTCGCCGCCGGATAGCCGCCTGCCGCCGCGGCCGCGAGCGCCTCTTCGATCCGCGCGGGTTCGAAATTGCTGAGGCCGGTGTCGCGGATCTTGCCCGCCAGGCGCAATTCTTCGAAGGCGCCAAGGCTGTCGGCCAGCGGCACCTCGGGATTGTCGCGGTGCTGGTAATAAAGGTCGATCGTCTCGATCCCGAGCCGCTGGAGTGAGGCGTCGGCGGAGCGCGCGATCACTGCCGGGTGGAGCGAGGCGACATATTCTTGGCCGGTAACGTTGCTGTTGTAGTCCTTCTTGTCTTCCAGCCGACCGTCGAGGAATCCGACCTTGGTGGCGATGATGACCTTGTCGCGCTTCGCCGGATCGCGCTTCAGCCAGTTGCCGATGACTGTCTCGCTTTCGCCGCCGACATGACCCGGCGCCCAGGCCGAATAGACGTCGGCGGTGTCGATCATGGTGCCCCCGGCGTCGACGAACGCGTCGAGGATGCGGAAGCTGGTCGCTTCGTCCGCTGTCCAGCCGAACACATTTCCGCCCAGCGCCACCGGCGCGACGGCCTTGCCCGCAATTGTCAAATGCCTGCTCCCTTTTCGAACCATTCCGCCGCTTCGCGAACGCGCTGGGCATGTTCGGGGCGGGTCACAAGGACCGCGTCCTGCGTGGCGACGATGACCAGGCCGTCGACGCCGATCGCTGCGATTTTCGGGCCGCTGCTGCGCACCAGAAGGTTTCGCGAGTCCAATACGAGCACCCCATCTGGAACGCTGTTGCCGTCGACATCCCGCGCCGCCGCGTCGAGCAGTGCCTGCCAGCTGCCGATGTCAGACCAGCCCATATCGACCGGGACGACCGATACAGCATCGCTATGTTCCATCACCGCATAGTCGATCGATCGCGCCGGCGACTGGGCGAAGCTTTCCTCGTCCAGCAAAATTTCCTGACCGCTCCGCCGGCTATTCGATACGGATGCCAGCGCAGCGGCCAGGATGTCCGGCGCATGCCGCGCCAGTTCATGTTTCCAAGTAGACGCGAGCGCGAGGAAGATGCCGGCATTCCAATAATGACCGCCATCCGCGATCATCGCTTGGGCCGTTTCGACGTCCGGCTTTTCGACAAAGCGGATCACCGGCCTAGGCCCCTCACCCGCTCCTGCCTCGATATAGCCATAGCCGGTGGCGGGGTGATCCGGCGTCACGCCGAAGGTGACGATCCGCCCCTCCAGCGCAACGGCGATCGCCGCGTCGATCGCCCGATGGAAGGCACCCGCATCCGAAATATGATGGTCGCTGGGGCAGATCAGCAGCAAATCACCGTCGTCCGCGACGCCGGCCGCTACCGCGATCGCCGCCGCGCTGTCGCGCCGTACGGGTTCCATCACCAATGTGGCACGGTCCGGCAGCACCGCTGACAGGGCATCGCGCTGGTCGCGATTGGCGAGCACCATGGGCGCTGCGAACCCCTGATCGAACCGGCGCAGCGTCTGTTCGAACAATGTTTCGTTGCCCAGCAGGGGCAGCAGGTGCTTGGGCGTCCGCGATCGCGACAGTGGCCAGAGCCGGGTGCCGGACCCGCCGGCAAGAATGACCGGCCGAACCGGCCGCGCGTCCACAAGGTTCATGACCGGCACCATGAAGGAAGGCCCGGCAGGACGCCAGCCGTTCGATTCACCATTCGTTTG
Source organism: Sphingomonas jaspsi DSM 18422 (assembly GCF_000585415.1). NCBI lineage: Bacteria > Pseudomonadati > Pseudomonadota > Alphaproteobacteria > Sphingomonadales > Sphingomonadaceae > Sphingomonas > Sphingomonas jaspsi. The sequence continues at coordinate 2,473,656 of NZ_KK073876.1, forward strand.
TAAAGTTTTGCGACACCTTGGGCATGTCGGTCCATTTTACAGTCGAGGGTGCGTGCAGAGCTTGATCGCCTTCTGGACCTATTGCCTCGCCGCGGCCATGTTTGCCGCGCTGACGCTATGGGAATTGCGCCGCGGGCTTGGCGAAGACCAGCAGCGCTTGCTGCTGGCCGCCTTTGCGCTCACCGCCTGCTGGGCGTGGCTGACAGCGGTCGCGCCGACATCGATTCTTGCCGGCTATTCGGAGTCTGCCCGCAACCTCGTCTGGATCGGCGTCCTTTATCGGCTGGCCGAGGTGGACAGCGACGAACGGCAACGCGGTGTCAAACCGGTCTATGTGGCGGTGGCGGGTGTGCTGGGTCTTCAACTCATCGTCGACGCCCTGCCCATCTTCCTCGATGCGGCAACATTCCAGGCCAGCCACGCGCTGGCGATAACGGCGATCATCCTGCGCCTGACGGCAGCGGCCGGCGCGTTGGTCCTGGTGCACAATGTGTACGGCCAGGCTGCACCATCGGACCGCGCCGGAATCCGCTTCGCAATGCTCGCGCTGGCGGGGATCTGGGCCTACGATCTTAACCTCTACACCGTCGCCTATTTCGACCTTGGTGCCGCGCGCAGCCTGTTCGACTGGCGCGGCTTGGTGATGGCGCTCGCCGCGCCAATGTTCGTCATCGGATCGGGCCGCCGCGATGCGTGGCGCATCCGCCTGTCGCGCGCCGCGACCTTCCAGAGCCTCTCCCTCCTCGGGCTGGCGGGCTATTTCGTGGTAATGGCGGTGCTGGCGTCGGCGCTGCGCGAAAGCGGCTTCGACTGGACCCGCGGCCTGCTGATCACCCTGCTCGTGTGCATGACCCTTGCCGCGCTGATCCTGCTGCCGTCGCGGCGGGCGCGCGCCTGGCTCAAAGTCAAGGTCAGCAAGCATCTGTTCGAACATCGTTACGACTATCGAACCGAATGGCTGCGCTTCGCCGAAACACTGGGCGCCAGCGGCCCGACCGCGCGGCCGATCGGCGAGCGCATCATCAAGGCCTTCGCCGACATCCTCGACGCGCCGGGCGGAATCCTGCTGATCGCCGACGATCATGGCGCGATCGAACCGGCGGCAAACTGGAACTGGTCGGGCAGCGCCAATCCGGGCGCGGCGATCCCCAGCGAACAGTCGATCGCTTTTTGGTTGGCGATGGGGGCCGAAGGCCGCATCATCGACTTCGACGCCCATCAGGGCGGCTGGGCAGATCCGCGCGAGAAGCTCATCGGCCTGCCGCGGCAGCTCGTCGAGGAGGAGCAGGCGTGGACCGGCGTTCCGCTGATCCATGACGATCGGCTGATCGGCCTCGTCCTCCTGTCCTCCCCCGATTATCGTCGTCCCCTCGATTGGGAGGATTTCGACCTGCTGCGCACCGCAGGTCGGCAAGCCGCGAGCAGCCTTGCCGAGCAACTGAGCCAGCAGGCGCTGGCCAATGCGCAGCGGTTCGAAGACTTCAATCGCCGCTTCGCCTTCATCCTGCACGACGTGAAGAACCTCGTCAGCCAGCTCTCCCTGCTTGCACGGAACGCCGAACGTCATGCCGACAACCCCGAATTCCGCGTCGACATGGTCGCGACCTTGAAAGGGTCGGTCGACAAGATGAACGACCTTCTCGCCCGACTGGCTCCGACCGCCGACCAGCGCCCCGCCAAGCCGGAGCCGACCGCCCTGCGGCCGGTGGTCGCCTCGGCCGTGGCCGGCAAGCGCGGCGACCATGATGTCCGGTTGATCGGCGACGGCAACCAGTGGGTCCGCGCCGATCCGTTGCTGCTGGAACAGGCAATCGGCCATTTGGTCCAGAATGCCATCGACGCATCGACCCCGCTGCAGCCGGTCACGGTCCGGATGGAGGGCAGCGCGGACGAAGCGACGATCACCATCACCGACCAGGGGACGGGCATGGATGCCGATTTCATCCGCAACCGCCTGTTCCAGCCCTTCGCATCGACCAAAGAGGGCGGCTTCGGCGTTGGCGCGTTCGAAGCACGTAGCCTCGTCTCCGCCATGGGCGGGCGTTTGTCGGTGGAATCCCGGCCCGGGAAGGGCAGCCAGTTCATCATCACCTTGCCGGTCGCCGCCGCGACCGACCAACTGCATCGGAAAAGCGCATGACCGAGAAAAGCGAGCTTCCCGTCCTGCTGATCGTCGAGGACGACGTCGGCCTGCAACGGCAGCTGAAATGGGCCTATGAAGGCTATCAGGTCGTGATCGCGGGCAACCGCGCGGAAGCCGTCGACCTGCTGCGCCTGCACGAGCCGCGCGTGGTGACGTTGGACCTCGGCCTGCCGCCCGACCCCGACGGCACCAGCGAAGGCTTCGCGACCCTGTCCGAAATCCTGGCGCTCAAGCCCGACACCAAGGTCATCGTCGCATCGGGCCATGGCGCCCGCGAAAGCGCGCTGAAGGCGATCGCACTCGGCGCCTACGACTTCTACAAGAAACCGGTCGACATCGACGAGCTCGGCCTGATCGTCGCCCGCGCCTTCCGCCTGTGGCAGATCGAGGACGAGAACCGCACCCTCGAAGCGCGCGGCGGCGGCGGCGCGACGGTGCTCGGCTCGATCATCTCCACCAGCCCAGAAATGGCGCGCGTTGCGCGTACGATCGAACGGGTCGCGTCGGCCGACGTTTCGGTCATGCTGCTGGGCGCCAGCGGCACCGGCAAGGAATTGCTGGCACGGTCGGTCCACGACCTCAGCCCGCGAAAAGGCGGCGAGTTCGTCGCGATCAACTGTGCCGCCATCCCTGAAAACCTGCTCGAAGCCGAATTGTTCGGTTATGAGCGTGGCGCCTTCACCGGCGCAGTGAAGACCACGCCCGGTAAGATCGAGCAGGCACAGGGCGGAACGCTGTTCCTCGACGAAGTCGGCGACATTCCCCTGCCGCTGCAGGTCAAGTTGCTGCGCTTCCTGCAGGAACGGGTGATCGAGCGGATCGGCGGCCGCGCACCGATCAACGTCGACACGCGCATCGTCTGCGCCACCCACCAGAATCTCGACGAGATGATCTCGGCGGGTAGTTTCCGCGACGATCTATACTACCGCCTGGCGGAAATCGTGGTGCACATTCCGTCGCTGGCCGACCGGTCCGGCGACGCGGTCCTGCTCGCCCGTCATTTCGTCAATCGCTATGCGCGGGAGATGAACCCCAAGGTCCAGGGCCTGGCGCCAGACGCAGCGGAAGCGATCGACGCCTATGCCTGGCCCGGCAATGTCCGCGAACTGGAAAACCGGGTTAAACGGGCCGTCATCATGGCCGACGGGAAGCTGATCGGCGCAGTCGATCTCGACCTGCCGACGGTCCGGCAAAGCGCCGGCGATGCCGTACCGATCAACCTGCGCGCCGCGCGCGAAGTTGCCGACCGGCGCGCCATCCATCAGGCGCTGACGCGCACCGAATATAATATCTCGAGCGCGGCCAAGCTGCTGGGGATCAGCCGCCCGACCCTTTACGACCTGATGAAGCAATATCAGCTAGGGAGCTGAACGCTCGTTAACTTTTCGTTTGCCACGGCTCGGTCGGATGTGTTCGCATCCGCCCGGCTGGACCGACGCGCGGGGATGACAGACCGTCGGGCGGCCGTTTTGGCGTCATGCCGGGGGCGCTTTACTCGACAGGGGAGTGTGAAGCCATGAACCGGATGATGACCGCGGCGGTTGCCGTCGCAATAATGACGCTTGGCGGATGCAAGCAGCACGACGGATCGAACGAGACCGCAGCGGGCGCGGCGGCCGCAGCCGCGACCAGTATCGACGGAACCTGGAAAGCCGATCTCGCCTCGGTGAAATTCGAAAACAAGCCCGAAGAATGGTCGATCAAGGACGGGCTTTACAACTGCCCAACCTGCCTGCCGACCCCGTACAAGGATTTCAAGGCCGACGGCGCGTTCCACCCGGTCGCCGACCGGCCGACGTTCGACAATCTTTCGATCACCGTCGCCGACGACAAGACCGTGAAAATGGTGCGCCAGAAAGCGGGCAAGGAAGTCGGTCACAACGAAATGTCGGTATCGGCAGACGGCAAGACCCTGACCAACAACTGGACGGCACTGAACAACGCGAACGGTAAGGAAACCAGCGGTTCGGCCATGTTCAGTCGTGTCGGCGATGCCCCGGCCGGCGCTCACGCGGTGTCGGGCCAATGGGCGGTCAACCAGGCCGCCAATATCTCGCCGGAGGCGCTTACCGCGACCTACAAATTGGAAGGCGACGTGCTGAACGCCACGTTCGGAACCGGCGAATCCTACAGCGCGAAGCTGGATGGCAGCGACACGCCGGTTAAGGGCGACGCGGCCGGTGGGACGGTTGCGGTTGTTCGGGAAGGTGCCGGTTACAAGCTGACGGGTAAGGTCGGCGGCAAGACGACCGACCTGGTCACTTTCACGCCAGCGAGTGACGGAACGATGGACGTAACGTCGATCGACCCGCGCGACAACAGCAAGGTCAGCTACAAGCTGGTACGACAGTAAGCCAGTACGCGAACGTGGGCCCGGCGAACGTCGGGCCCGCCCGTGATCATTGCGGCATTTCTACGTGGCCGCCGAAGCCGAAGCGCATCGCGCTCAGCAGCTGGTCGGCATAGCTTTCCTCGACCCGGCTGCGGTAGCGGGCGAATAGGGACGCGGCGAGCACGTCGACTGGAACCGCTTCCTCCATCGCCGCGTCGATCGTCCAGCGGCCCTCGCCGCTGTCCGCCACGCGGCCGGAAAATTTGGACAACTGCTGATCTTCGGCGAGCGCGATCGAAATAAGGTCGAGCAGCCACGACGAGATTACGCTGCCGCGCCGCCACACCTCTGCGATATCGCTGAGATTGAGGTCATATTGCGTGGCCAGCCCTTCCTTCGCGCGCTGTTTCAGCACGTCGAAGCCTTCGGCATAGGCCTGCATCATCCCATATTCGATGCCGTTGTGGACCATCTTGGTGAAGTGGCCCGATCCGGCCGGACCGCAGTGGACATAGCCCTGCTCGGCCTTCCACTCGCCGTCCGACTGCGGGCGCTTGGTCCGCGCAACGGTCCCCATTCCGGGTGCCAGCGCCTTGAAGACGGGGTCAAGATGATCGACCTGTTCCTTGGGTCCGCCGATCATCATGCAATAACCGCGTTCCAAGCCCCATACGCCGCCCGATACGCCGACATCGACGAAATGGAGCTGCTTTTCGGCGAGCCACTTGGCGCGTTCGAGGTCGTGCTTCCAGAAGCTGTTGCCTCCATCGATGACGATATCGCCGGGTTTGGCGACGTCGGCGATCTGGCGCATCGCCTTGTCGGTGATTTCGCCCGCGGGCAGCATGATCCAATAGATGGCCGGGGAATTGAGCTTGGCGGCGACATCGCCCAACGATGCCGCGCCCGTCGCGCCCTCGCCGACCAGATTTGCTACCGCCTCGGCATTGAGGTCGTAGGCGACGATCTCGTGGCCCGCCTTCATCAGCCTGCGCGCCATATTGCCGCCCATGCGGCCGAGTCCGATCATCGCCAGTTTCATGCGCTACTCCTCTATCGGACCGACAACGTGCCGACCCCGAAACGGTTCAGCCTAGTAAGCGCGCGCCACCGCAAATTCGACCGCTTCGATCATCGCCGACTTGGCGCGACTGGCCGGAAAGGCGGCCAGCGCGTCGATCGCCCGCCGACCGTAAAGGCGCGCACGCTCCATCGTGTCAGCCAGCGCGCCGGTCGAGCGAATGAGCCGCGTGGCATGGGCAAGGTCGTCGTCGCTGGTCCGATCGCCCTGCATGGCGGCCTTCCAGAAGGCGCGGTCCTCTTCGCTGCCGCGGGCATGGGCGAGGATCACGGGCAACGTGACCTTGCCGTCGCGAAAATCGTCGCCGCGGCCCTTGCCCATGGTCGCTTCGTCGCTGGCATAATCGATCGCGTCGTCGACTAGCTGGAAGGCGATGCCCAGATTGCGGCCATAGGCGTCCAGCGACTCTTCGGCTTCATCACCGGCTTCGGCGACCACCGGCGAAATGCGGCAGGCGGCAGCGAACAGGGCGGCGGTCTTGGCGTCGATGATCTTGAGGTAATGGTCTTCGGTCGTTTCCACCCGGCGCTGCGCGGTCAGCTGGTCGACCTCGCCCTCCGCGATCACGGCGGAGGCGTGGCTCAGGATCTTGAGCACCTTCAGGCTGCCGTCCTCGACCATCAGCTCGAAGCTGCGCGAGAAGAGGAAGTCGCCGACCAGCACGCTCGCCGGATTACCCCAGATGAGGTTGGCGGCGCGCTTGCCGCGGCGCATTTCGCTGCCGTCGACGACATCGTCGTGAAGCAACGTCGCCGTGTGAATGAATTCGACCGCGGCGGCGAGTTTATGATGGCGCGTCCCGGGGTAGTCGAGCAGCGCGGCGCTGGCGAGCGTCAGCATCGGTCGCATCCGCTTGCCGCCGCCGGCAATGAGGTGCCCGGCCAGTTCGGGGATCATCGCCACCTTCGACTGCATGCGGTCGAGGATCACGGCATTGACCGCGTTCATGTCCTCGGCCGTCAGGGCGATGATCGGGTCGAGCGAAGGCGGGCGCTTGTCGCCCAGCGGATGAATCGTGGCGGTCACGGCCGCCGCCCTAGACTGGCGGCGGCCATTTTTCCAGCCATGCCGGTTACCAGACGTGCACCCGCTGTTCGGGCGGAAGGTAGAGCGCGTCGCCCGGCTTGACGTCGAACGCCTTGTACCATTCGTCCATGTTGCGGACGACGCCATTGACGCGGAATTTGGCGGGCGAGTGCGGATCGCTGAGCAGCCGCTCGCGGATCGCCCCTTCGCGATATTTGGTCTGCCAGCTGTAGCCATAGGCGATGAAGAAACGCTGGTCGCCGGTCAGGCCGCCGACGACCGGCGGTTCGCCATGTTCGGCGACATAGCGGCGGTAGGCGGCATAGGCGACTTCCAGCCCGCCCAAGTCGCCGAGGTTCTCGCCCAGCGTCAGCTGCCCCTTGATGTGCGTGCCCGGGATGGGTTCGTAGCTGTCGTACTGCTTCACCAGTGCCTGCGCATGCTGGTCGTACAGCTTCGCGCTTTCGGCGGTCCACCAGTCGCGCAACTTGCCGCTGCCATCGAACTGGCGGCCCTGGTCGTCGAAGCCGTGGCCGATTTCATGGCCGATGGTCGCGCCAATCGAGCCATAGTTGGCTGCCGGGTCGGCATTCGGATCGAAATAGGGCGGCTGGAGGATCGCGGCCGGGAAGGTGATCTGGTTCTGGGTCGGATCATAATAGGCGTTGTTGGTCTGCGGCAGCATGTCCCACAGTGTCCGGTCGACCGGCTTTTCCATTCGCTTGAGGCTGAGGTCCCAGTCGAACTGTTCCGAACGGATGGCGTTGCCGAACAGGTCGCCGCGATCCACTTTCAGCGAGGAATAGTCGATGTAGTTCGCCGGATGGCCGGTGCGCGGGTCGAAGGCATCGAGCTTGGCCAGCGCCTCCTTCTTGGTTGCCGCGTCCATCCAGCTGCTCTGGTCGATCTTGTCCTTCAGCGCGGCACGGATGTTGGCGATCAGTTCGCCCATCTGCCGGTCGCTTTCGGCCGGATAGTGGCGCTGGACATAGATTTGGCCGACGGCCTCACCCAAGGCGCCATTGACCATGTCCACGCCGCGCTTCCACCGGTCGCGCTGGGTCGGGACGTCGCGGAGCGTGCGCGAATAGAAATCGAACCGCGCCTGATCGAACGCCTTGGGCAGGGTGGCGGCATGATCGCTGATGAAGTGGAAGGTTAGGTAATCCTTCCACGTCTGAAGCGGGATTGCGGCGAACAGCTTGGCTTCGGCCTGCACCGCAGATTTTTCGCCGATGATGACCCCGTCGACCTTGGTCAGCCCGGATCGGTCGAGCATCCGGTTCCAGTCGATTTGCGGCGCGAACTTGGCCAGTTGGGCGCGGGTCATCGGGTTGTAGCTCTTCTGGACGTCCCGCTGCTGTTCGGGGGTCCAGTGCACCTTTGCGATGGCGGTTTCGAGCGCGAAGATCCGGGCCGCGCGAGCAGGCGCAGCGGGTACGCCGGCGAGCGTCAGCATCTTGGTTACATAGGCACGATACGCCTTGCGAAACGCGTCATATTTGGCGCCCTGCAGCAGGTAATAGTCGCGGCCGGGCATGCCGAGGCCGCCCTGACCGATATAGACGGCGTAATGCGTCGGGTCTTTGAGGTCGGGGAAGATGGCGGCGCCGATCGGCGACTGATACCCGGTGGCGGCGAACAGGTCGATCAGCCCGGTCCTGCTCTTCACCGCAGCGATGCGCGCGAGATAGGGCCGCAGGGGGCGGGTTCCCAGCGCGTCCACCCGCGCTTCGTCCATCCAGCTGGCATAATAATCACCGACCTGCTGACCGATCGGTCCGGCTTCGGCCGGGTTCTTGGCCATGTCCTCCACGATGGCATGGACATCGCGGTCGATCTGGTCGTTGAGCACGCTGTCGATGCCGACGAACGTGCGGTCCGCAGCGATGTCGGTCCGCTTCGCCCAGCCGCCGTTGACGTAGCTCCAGAAATCGTCGCCCGGCTTCACCGACGCGTCGGCGGCGCTGAGATCGACGCCCCACGGTGCGAAGACGGGCTTGCCGGTCTGGGCGGCGAGCGGGGTCGAAAACAGGGCGGTAGCAGCAAGCAACAGCAGGGCCGTACGACGCATCGACAAAATCCTCTTCATGATGTTGGGCGGAGATGTAGCGGACCGGAGTAACTCGCCTAGCGGGTTTCGACGAACGAACGGGTCAACCGGCCTGCATCGCCAGTGGCAGCGACAAGGTAACAAGCAAGCCGCCGAGATCTTCGCTTTCGGCCAGCTCGACGCGTCCGCCGTAGATTTCGGCAACGTCGCGAACGATCGCGAGGCCAAGGCCGGTACCGGGCTTGCCGGTCGTATCGAGCCGCTTGCCGCGAACGAACAGTTCGTCGCGCTGCGCCTGGGGAATGCCCGGCCCGTCGTCCTCCACCAATATTTGGGCGAAGCCCTTCGCGGCAGGCTCGACCGTCACGAACACGCGCCCGCCGCCATATTTCGCAGCGTTTTCGATGAGGTTGCCGAGCATCTCGTCGAGGTCCTGCCGTTCTACCCGGACCTGGACCTCCTTGTCGCCGGCAATATCGATCGTCACTTGGTCGTAGAGGCGCGACACGGCCCGTTCGACCGCGCACACGCTTTCCCAGACCGTCGCGCGGGCCTGCGCCGACGCGCGGCGACCGATGGCGCGGGCACGGGCGAGATGGTGGTCGACCTGTCGCCGCATCACCGCCGCTTCGCGAATGACCGTATCATCGAGATCGGGTGCGTGGGCGGTAGCCGCATTGGTAATGACCGTAAGCGGCGTCTTGAGCGCGTGCGCGAGATTTCCCGCATGCCGCCGCGCCTCTTCGGCCTGCGCCTCGCTGTGCGCCAGCAGCTCGTTGATTTCCTCCACCAGCGGCTCGACCTCGCGCGGGAAATCCTCGGAAATCCGGGTCTGCACGCCGTCGCGGATCGCCGCGACTTCGCGACGCACCTTGCGCAAGGGCCACAGGCCGTAAGTCGCCTGCAACCCCGCCATCAGGATCAGCCCGACGCCGAGGATCGCGAAGCTCCAGATCAGCGTCCGGCGAAGATCGCGGATTTGTCCGTCGATGGCGTCGCGCGACTGCGCCACCTGATATCGCCAGCGCACCTTCGATCCGGGCAGGATCACATCGCGCTCGAGGACGCGGAGCGGCTCGTCAGCGAATTCCGCGCTGTTATATTTGTGCAGTTCCTTCAGGTCCTGGTGCGCCTGGTCGACCTTCAGCCGGCGGTCCCACAGCGAACGCGACGGGAACGTCTCCTGTCCATTCCCACTGATCTGGAAGTAGGCACCCGAATATGCTTCCAGAAACCGCTGGTCGGCCGGCGGGCGGGTGAAGATGACTTCACCGTCCGCGCCGATTTCCGACGCAGCAATCATTCCGTTCAGAACATAGTTCAACTGCTGGTCGAAATTGTCGACGATCGAACGCGACAAGACGCGGTCGAGGGCAAAACCGCCGATCAGCAGGAGTAGACCGATCCATAGCGCCGCCGCCCCGATCATACGGCGGGTCAGCGATCCTCCACGGCGTCCCCTGACTTCAGCCGCCGCCTTGTCGGTGGCGGCGTCGGTCAAGCGGCGGGATCCTCAAGGCTGTAGCCGAGGCCGCGGATGGTGGTGATCGTATCGGGACCCAGTTTCTTGCGGATGCGGGTCACGAACACTTCGATCGTGTTCGAGTCCCGGTCGAAATCCTGGTCGTAGATATGCTCGATCAGCTCGGTGCGGCTGACGACCTTGCCCTTGTGGTGCATCAGGTAGCTCAACAGCTTATATTCCTGTGCCGTAAGCTTAACCGGCTCGCCCGCCTTGCTGACGCGCCCCGAGCGGGTGTCGAGGCGGATGTCGCCGGCGATCAACTCGCTCGATGCATTGCCCGACGCGCGGCGGATAAGGGCGCGCAGGCGGGCGATCAATTCTTCGGTCTGGAACGGCTTGGCGAGGTAATCGTCTGCGCCGGCGTCGAGTCCTGCCACCTTGTCCGACCAGCTGTCGCGCGCGGTTAGCACCAGGACCGGCATCTTCTTGCCTTCCTTGCGCCAGCGGTCGAGCACCGTCAGCCCGTCGACTTCGGGCAGGCCCAGATCGAGCACCACGGCGTCATAATCTTCGGTCGAGCCGAGATAATGGCCATCCTCCCCGTCGGTCGCGAGGTCCACGGCATAGCCTGCCCCTTCCAGCGTCGAGCGAAGCTGGCGGCCGAGGTTGGGTTCGTCTTCGACGATCAAAACGCGCATGCGAATATGTCCTTATTCGATCTTTTGCCTACTCAACACGCACGAAGCTGAACGGTTGCTTGGCCGGAACGAAGGTGGGACGCAAGGGCGCAGAATGCGCGTCGGCGGGTCAGTCGCCCGACTTGCCGACGATGCGGCCGGTTTCGGCGTCGACGTCGACCCAGATCACCCGGCCGTTCTGCATGAACTTGAGGCGATAGGTGCCGCCGCGAATTTCCGGGCCGAGATAGTCGGCGCCGGGAAGCGCGGGCTTCACCCGCCGTTCGATCATCGGCAACGGCATCGAACGGCCTTCCTGGGTCGCACGGAAAGCGCGATCCTGGTCGCGCGGGCGATCGATCCACGCCATCTGCACGCCATGGGGCGAGGCAAGCGCGGGGGTGGCGACCGCGGCGGAGGCGGCGCAAAGCGTGATTACAAGGGTACGAAACAGGCTCATCGGCATAAACTTCCTAGTGCCGCGACTCCTAAGCGCAATCCATTGAACGAGTTATGAATGCCCCTGTTGCCGCCCGTTCATCGCCGAATGGTGACGTAGCGCCGATGCTACGCTAGGGGGCGGGGCAATGGCACCCCCTATTCTTTCCTACGAAAATCTCGGCCTGGTCCAGGGCGAAGGCTGGCTGTTCAAGGGCCTCGACATCTTCGTCGGGCCGAAGGACCGGCTGGCGCTGATCGGCCGCAACGGCGCGGGCAAGACGACCCTGCTGAAATGCCTGGCCGGCACGGTCGACACCGACGAGGGCGAGCGCAAGATCGTGCCGGGCACGCGCGTGGTCTTGCTGGAGCAGGACCCCGACATCGGCGGCCATGCCACGCTGGAAGATTGGGTCTTGGCAGGCGAGGACGCGCCTGCGGCGCACGAAGCCGCCGCCATCGCCGACCAGATCGGCATCGACCTTGGCCGTGACACGCAGACCGCCAGCGGCGGCGAGCGGCGGCGGGCAGCGATCGTTCGCGCGCTGGCGCAGGATCCCGACGTGCTGCTGCTCGACGAGCCGACCAACCATCTCGATCTCGGAGCAATCGACTGGCTGGAAGATTGGCTGAACCGCTTTCGCGGCGCCTTCATCGTCATCAGTCACGACCGCACCTTCCTCACCCGCCTGACCAAGAGCTGCCTGTGGCTCGACCGTGGCACCATCCGCCGTGCCGAAATCGGCTTCGGCGGATTCGATGCGTGGACCGAGCGTGTTTATGAAGAAGAGCAGCGCGCCGCCGAAAAGCTCGACGCCAAGCTGGCGATCGAACTCCACTGGCTGCATCGCGGGGTCACCGCCCGCCGCCGCCGCAACCAGGGTCGCCTCGCCAAGCTGAATGAAATGCGGGCCCAGCGCGCCGCGATGCTGGGGCCGACCGGTCCGGCCAAGCTTGCGCTGGCCAAAGACGATGTGAAGACCAAGACGGTGATCGATGCGGAAAGAGTGTCCAAGGCGTTCGCGGACCGCCCGATCATCACGGACTTCACCCTGCGCATCCAGCGCGGTGACCGCATCGGGCTGGTCGGCGCCAACGGCACCGGCAAGACCACGCTGCTGAAGCTGCTGACCAAGGAACTGGCACCCGACAGCGGCACTGTCACTCATGCCAAGACCTTGAGCGGCATCGTCATCGACCAGCAGCGCAAGCTGATGGAACCGACCCGCCGCGTACGCGACGTGCTAGCGGAAGGCGGCGACTGGATCGAGGTGCGCGGGGTCAAGAAGCACATCAAGGGCTATCTCAAGGAGTTTCTGTTCGCGCCCGAACTGACCGAAGCGCCGATCGCCAGCCTGTCGGGCGGCGAGCGGTCGCGGCTGCTGTTAGCCCGCGAATTCGCCCGCGAATCCAATTTGCTGGTGCTGGACGAGCCGACCAACGATCTCGACCTCGAAACGCTCGACCTCTTGCAGGAAGTCATCGCGGACTATGAAGGCACGGTCCTGATCGTCAGCCACGACCGCGACTTCCTCGACAAGACGGTGACGGTGACGCTCGGCCTCGACGGGTCGGGCAAGGTCGATATCGTCGCAGGGGGCTATGAGGATTGGGCCAAGCGCCGCCGCGAGGTGAAGCCGGCGGCGAAGAAAGCTGCGCCGGCAGCGCCGAAGGCCGACGCCCCCGCTCCTGCCCAGCCGCGCGCCAAGCTCAGCTACAAGGACCAGCGCGACCTCGACCGCCTGCCGGGCGAGATCGAGCGGCTGGAAACGGAAATGGCGGCGATCGAAGAGGCGCTGCACGATCCGGCGCTCTATGCGAAAAACCCCGACCGCTTCGCCAAGCTGACTTCCGAGCTCGATGCCAAGCGCGCCGAAAAGGACGCGGCGGAGGAGCGCTGGCTGGAAGTCGCCGAGATGGCTGAGGGGCTTGTCCGGGGGACAAGCTGACCGAAGCCATTGCGGATGGCCTCGCTAGGGCCTGAGACTTGCGCCCTGACGCCAAGGCGTTAGGGCGACAGGCATGAGCAAGGCCGACATCGCATCGTTGAAGCTGCTGGACGAGCGGCTGCGTTTCCTTTCCGCCTGGACAATCCACCATGCCAACCATGTCCGCGACAGTGCCGACGGGCTGAAGGTCGGCGGGCACCAGGCGAGCTGCGCGTCGATGACCGCAATCATGGCCGCGCTCTATTTTCACGCCCTGGGGCCGAACGACCGGGTCGCGGTGAAGCCGCATGCCGGGCCGGTGCTGCACGCGATCCATTACCTGCTTGGCAGCCAGACGCTGGAGCAGTTGAAGAATTTTCGCGGCTTCGGCGGCATGCAAAGCTACCCCAGCCGCACTAAGGATCGCATCCCGGTCGATTTTTCCACCGGATCGGTCGGTCTCGGCGTCGCGATCACCGCCTTCGCAAGCCTCGTCCAGGACTATCTCACCGCGCACGGCCTGATGGCCGAAGAGGACCGCGGCCGCTTCGTCGCACTGATCGGCGATGCCGAACTCGACGAGGGTAATATCTACGAGGCGATCATTGAGGGCGCCAAGCACGACATCCGCAATTGCTGGTGGATCGTCGACTATAATCGCCAGAGCCTCGACGCGACCACCGAAGAGCGGATGTTCGACCGCTTCGACGATATTTTTGCGACCTGCGGCTGGCGGGTGGTGACGCTGAAGAATGGCGCCTTGCAGCGCGCCGTTTTCGCTCGGCCGGGCGGCAAGGCGATCGAAACGTGGATCGCCCAATGCCCCAACGCCGATTATGCCGCCCTCACCTATCAGGGTGGCGCAGCCTGGCGTGCGCGGCTCAACGCCGATCTCGCCGGCGACAAGGCAGCGCTCAAGATCGTCGCCGATCATGACGACGACGCCCTTGCCCGGCTGATGACCAACCTCGGCGGTCACTGCCTGGAGACGCTAACCGAAGCGTTCGACGCCGCGCAGGACGACGTACCGACCTTCTTCATCGCCTACACGATCAAGGGCTATGGCTTGCCGTTCGCCGGCCACAAGGACAATCACGCCGGCCTGATGAACCCGAGCCAGATGGCCGCCCTGCGCAATTCGATGAACATTGCCGAGGGCGAAGAATGGCAGCCCTTGGCAGGCCTGGGCGGCAATGAACGGCCCGGCGTCGAGCGGCTTGTCGCTTCCAGTCGCATTCTGCGCGAAAAGCGACCACGCAGCTTCGGCAAGATCGAAATCCCGGCGATCCCCGCGCCCGAGGGCGCCGAGCAATCGACCCAGGCCGCGTTCGGCCGCATCCTGCTCGACCTTGCCAAGTCCGGCGCGCCGCTGGCCGACCGCATCGTCACAACGTCGCCGGACGTGACCGTGTCGACTAACCTCGGCGGGTTCGTGAACCAGCGCGGCCTGTTCAAGCGCAGGGCCATGGAAGACGTTTTCGCCAAGGCAAAGATTCCGTCGGCGCAAAAATGGTTCGCCACAAATCAGGGCCAACACATCGAGCTGGGCATCGCCGAATCCAACCTTTTCCTGATGTTGGCGGCGCTCGGCCTCAGCGGCGACCTGTTTGGCGAACGACTGGTGCCGATCGGAACGCTGTACGACCCGTTCATCGCGCGCGGCCTCGATAGCCTCAACTACGCCTGCTACCAGGACGCCCGTTTCCTGCTCGTCGCGACGCCGTCGGGCATTACGCTGGGGCGGGAAGGCGGTGCGCACCAGTCGATCAACCCGCCGCTGATCGCGCTTGGCCAGCCGGGTCTGCGCCACTACGAACCGGCGTTTGCGGACGAGCTGGCCGTGATGATGCAGGAGGCATTCCGCCTGATCGACGCGCCCGATGGCGAGAGCACTTATCTTCGCCTGTCGACCCGCTCGATCCAGCAGGTCGCCCGCGCGGAGGACAGCTGGAAGAATGGCGCGCTCAAGGGCGCCTATTGGCTGAAGCAGCCTACCCCCGGCGCGGAAGCGGCGATCGTCGCGATGGGCGCGTTGATGCCCGAAGCGCTCGCGGCGTGGGAAGAACTCAGTGCCGATATTCCCGGCCTCGGCCTGTTGTCGGTGACCTCCCCCGACCTGCTCCACCGTGGCTGGACCGCCGCTCAGGCCGGCCGCTGGACGGGCAGGTCCGAACCATCACACATCGAAACCTTGCTGTCCGACCTCGCGCCGCGTGCGGGCCTGGTCACGATATGTGACGCCGCGCCGGCATCGCTGAGCTGGCTCGGCGGGGTGCTGGGACAGCGCGTCGCGCCGCTTGGGGTCGAACGCTTCGGCCAGACCGGGAACCTGCCCGATCTCTATGCCGCCTACCGGCTCGACGGGGCAGCGATTACCGAGGCGGCGGCGGAAATCCTGCTCACATCTTCTTAACGCCAGCGGATTACCACCGGAGTCGTGAACCGCTCCGTGCCCGAAATCGAACGCCTGCTCGCCGCCGAGCTTGATCATGCTCGCGACATGCTGGTGATGATGGGCGACGAACTGGCGCTGGACGAAGAGCTGGTCGCCGAGCACGGCCTGGCCATCCAGGCGATCGATATCGTCGGCCAGATGCTGGGACATATCGCAAATGTCGTCCGCGCAGAGGATCGCGACACTGCCGTTGACCGCATCGGCATGTGCGAATTGCGCGCCAAGCTCGGCGGCGCTTGAGGCTCGCCCGCCGCTGGCCTAGAGCGAGCGGATGGCAGGACGTTATTTCGACGAATGGCAGGTGGGCGATCATATCGTTCATGCCATCACCCGCACGGTGACCGAGACCGACAATCTCCTCATCTCCACCCTCACCCACAATCCGCAGCCGCTGCACCTCGACCATGAAGCGGCCAAGGGCACCGAATTCGGCAAGCCGCTGGTCAACAGCTGCTTCACCTTCAGCCTGACGGTGGGCGTGTCGGTCGCCGATACGACGCTCGGCACGCTGGTCGCCAACCTTGGTTATGACGCAGTGAAGTTCCCCAAACCCGTATTCGTCGGCGATACGCTGACCTGTGAAAGCGAAGTCGTGGCCCTGCGTGAAAGCGGCTCGCGGCCCAACGCCGGGATCGTGACTTGGGAGCATCGCGCGAAGAACCAGCGCGGCGAGACGGTCTGCACCTTCACCCGCACCGCCCTCCTCCAGAAGAAGAGCGCATGAGCGAGGTGCCCGCGCCGCGAAGCTGGCTGTTCGTCCCCGCCGACAGTGAAAAGAAGGTCGCCAAGGCCATCGCATCGGAAGCCGACGCGGTCATCTTCGACCTAGAAGACAGCGTCGCGCCCGATCGCAAGAAGGCGGCACGCGAGCTGTTGAAAGAGTTGGGCGCACGCGAAGGCGGGCCCCGCTGGTGGGTCCGCATCAACCCGATCGGCAGCGAGTTTCACAAAGACGACCTCAGCGTCCTCAAGCTTCCCGACATCGAGGGCATCGTTCTTCCCAAGGCGGAAAGCGGTGCCGACGTCATCCACCTGTCGCACTCGACCGGCGGCATACCGATCCACGCCATCGTCACCGAAACCGCCGCCAGCCTATTCGGCCTTTTGAGCTACCGCGACATGAAGTCACCGCTGGTCGCGATGAGCTGGGGCGCGGAAGATTTGTCGGCCGCCCTCGGCGCGTCGAGCAAATATGACGCCGACGGCTCCTTGAGCTTCACTTACCGCATGGCGCGGTCGCTGTGCCTTGCCGGTGCGGTGGCGGCGGGCGTCCAGCCGGTCGATGGCGTCTTTGCCGACTTCCGCGACGAAGCCGGGCTGATCGCCGAAGCGCAGGCCGCCGCGCGCGAAGGCTTCACCGGCAAGCTCGCCATTCACCCGGCGCAGGTCGGGCCGATCAACGCCGCCTTTACGCCGAGCGACGAGGAAGTCGCGCATGCGCAGGCCATCGTCGATGCCTTCGCGGCCGAGCCGTCTGCAGGCGTGCTGTCGGTCGGCGGGAAAATGGTAGATCGGCCGCATCTGATTCAGGCGGAGCGCGTTCTAGCTAGAGCAAGATAAAGCGGAGGAGCATGGGATGAGCACGACGACACAGGCCTGGGGCGTGACCGACAACCAGGCGCCGGTCGCGCCGATGAGCATCGAGCGCCGCGACCTTCGCCCCGAAGACGTCGCGATCAAGATCAGCCACTGCGGCATCTGCCACAGCGATCTCCACTTCGCGCACAACGACTGGGGCATGAGCCTCTACCCGATGGTGCCGGGTCATGAGATCGTCGGCACGGTGACCGCCGTCGGTTCGAGCGTCAGCCGCCACAAGGTCGGCGACCGGGTCGCGGTCGGCTGCCTCGTCGACAGCTGCCTCGAATGCCAGCCCTGCACCCATGGCGACGAGCACTTTTGCGTGAAGATGCCGACCTTCACTTACTCCGCCCCCGAACGGCAGGGCGATGGCATTACCCAAGGCGGCTATTCCGAAGGGATCGTCGTCCGCGAAGAATTCGTCTGCAAGGTGCCTGACGGGCTCGACATGGCCAAGGCCGCGCCGCTGATGTGCGCGGGCATCACCACCTATTCGCCGCTCAAGCAGTGGGGCGTGAAGGCGGGCGACAAGGTTGCCGTCGCTGGCCTTGGCGGGCTCGGCCACATGGCGGTGAAGCTGGCGACTGCGATGGGCGCGGAGGTTACCGTGCTGACTACGTCGCCAAGCAAGGCGGACGCCGCCCGCGCGATCGGGGCTAAGGACGTCCTCGTCTCGACTGACGAAGGCCAGATGCGCTCGGCCGCCGGGCGCTTCTCTCTGATCATCGACACCATCCCGGTGAAGCATGACGTTCAGCCCTACCTCGGCCTTCTCGCCCCTAGGGGCCAGTTGGTCATCGTCGGCCAGATCGGGCCGCTGCCCGAGCTCAACACCTTCGGCATCGTGTTCGGTAACAAGGCGCTGGCGGGATCGCAGATAGGCGGCATCGCGGAAACGCAGGAAATGCTCGATTTTTGCGCCAAGCATGGCGTGACGCCGGAAATCGAGGTCATCACGCCGGACCAGATCAACGATGCTTGGGACAAATTGTCGCGCGGTGACACGCCCCATCGCTTCGTGATCGAAATCGCCGCAGCTTGAGCCTGCTGCTGGCTCTAGCGCTTGCCGCCGCCCCGGCCGCGGCCGGTTTCGATCCGGTTGAATTTTTTCGCGGTCGGACCAAGGGCGATGGCAAGCTGAAGGTGATTTTCCAGGCGACCAAGTCGATCAATGTCGAGAGCGTCGGCACGGCTGGCCCCGACGGGACGCTGGTGTTGAAGCAGATTGTCGCCGAACAGGGCAAGCCGCCGCGCACCCGGTTCTGGCAGCTGCGCAATGAAGGTGCTGGCCGCTATTCGGGGACGCTGACCGACGCGGTGGGCCCGGTCAAAATCGAAACCGTAAAGGGGCGGATCCACATTCGTTACCGTTCGAAGGATCATCTGGATTTCGAACAGTGGCTGACGCCGGCCGGGCCCAAGCAGGTTGAAAATCGGATGCGCGTAAAGCGCTTCGGCGTGACGGTCGCGCACGTATCGGAAACGATCACCAAGCTCGACTGAGCCTTGCGCCGTGCGCGACCCGCGCTACGCTTGCGGCCAAAAAGGGATCAAGAGCGGATGTCCGAACATAAAGACTGGTCGATGGCCCGCGTCATCACGGCGTCGTCGGCCGGCACAGCCTTCGAATGGTATGACTTTTTCATCTTCGGTTCGCTGACGCCGGTCATCGCCAAAGTCTTTCTGGCCGGGCTCGATCCGACCGGGGCGCTGGTCGCGGCATTGGCGCTGTTCGCGGTCGGCTTCGCGTTCCGTCCCCTCGGCGCGATCATTTTCGGCGCGATGGGCGACAGGGTCGGGCGCAAGGCGACCTTCCTTACCACCGTCAGCCTGATGGGCGGAGCGACCTTCGCCATCGGCCTGCTGCCGACCTATGCGCAGGTAGGCGTGCTGGCACCCGTCCTGCTGATCCTTCTCCGCATCGCGCAAGGCGTAGCGCTCGGCGGCGAATATGGCGGGGCGGCCATCTATGTCGCCGAACATGCCACCGACCATAAGCGGGGCGAGGCGACGGGGTGGATCCAGTCGTCGGCGTCGTTCGGGCTGCTGGCCGCGCTGCTGGTCATCTTTGCGACGCGCACCGCGATCGGCACCGAGGCATTCGACGCGTGGGGCTGGCGCATCCCGTTCCTCGTGTCGATCATCCTGCTCGGCATTTCGGTGTGGATGCGACTGAAGCTGAGCGAGAGCCCTCATTTCGCCAAGTTAAAGGAAGAGGGCGCGACCAGCGCGGCGCCCTTGAAGGAAAGCTTCGCCACCCGCGACAGCCTGCGCCGGGTGCTCATCGCCTTCTTCGGGATCATGTGCGCGCAGGGCGCGGTCTGGTACTTCACCTTCTTTTACATGCAGGTGTTCCTCGAAAAATCGCTCGGGCTGCCCGGTGCGACGAAGGACATGCTGCTGATCGCGATGACGCTGGCCAGCGCACCGCTCTACGTCTTCTTCGGCTGGCTCAGCGACCGGATCGGTCGCAAGCCGGTGCTGCTGGGCGGCATGTTGTTGGCGCTGGCGCTCTATTTCCCGGGCTCGCACCTCATCGCCCGCGCCACTAATCCCGCGCTGGTAGCCGCGCAGCAATCGACGCCGGTGGTGATCAGGACCGACCTGTCAACCTGTTCGTCCCAGTTCGATCCGACCGGCACCGCGAAGTTCACCAGCGCCTGCGACCTAGCCAAGGCGCATCTGATCACCCGCGGTGTTGCCTATTCAACCGCAGCGTCAGCCGACGGCGCGACGACCGTGGCGGCCGGTGACAGGTCGGTTCCGGTTGAATCAGGCGAGGGCGTGGCCGACCTCAAGGCGCACAAAGCAGCCATCGCCGAAGCCATCAACGCCGAACTGGCCGGTGCCGGGTATCCGGTTGGGGCCGACCCCAAGACGATCGACTATTCGATGCTGCTCGCCGTGCTGTTTGGCTTCGTGGTGGCGGCGACGGCACTTTACGGGCCGCAGGCAGCCGCTTTGGTCGAGATGTTCCCGACCCGCATCCGCTACACGGCGATGAGCCTGCCTTACCATGTCGGCACGGGCTGGGTGGGCGGCTTCTTGCCCGTGACCAGCTTCGCCATCGTCGCTGCGACCGGCAATATCTATTCCGGGCTTTGGTATGCGGTCGGATTTACGGCGCTGTCGGCGCTCGTCACCCTGCTGTTCGTTCGCGAATCCCACGGCAAGCCTCTCGACCAGGTCTGATTTCGCGCGAAAGGCGTTGCATTCCGCCGCCGTCCGACCCAGCCTCCGTTGCGTTAGTCAAAGGGGGTTGTCATGCGTCACGCATCCTTGCTCGTCTTCGGTCTCTTGTCGTCTGTATCCGTCCGCGCTGCAGATGCCCCAATTCCTCCGGTGGCGGCCAAAAAGCCGCACACAGTAACCGCGCCCCACGGCGCACAGCGACAGGACGAATATTACTGGCTGCGCGACGACACGCGGAAGAATGAGGAGATGCTCGGCTACCTGAAAGCCGAAAACGCCTACACCGACGGGTGGATGGCGCCACTGGCACCGCTCAAGGATCGGCTGCTCAAGGAATATGTCGCTCGCATTAAGCAGGACGACGACAGCGTGCCGGTCCTCGACCGCGGCTATTATTATTACAGCAGATTTTCCAAAGGTGCCGACTACCCGGTCATCGCACGCCGCAAAGGCAGCATGAGGGCGCCTGAACAGGTGCTGTTCGACCAGCCTAAGATGGCCGAGGGAACGACCTACTTCTCGATCGGCGATTATGAGGTGAGCGACGACAATCGCATCGCGGCTTACGCGGAGGACAACGTCGGCCGCCGCCAATATGTCATCCGCTTCAAGGACATCGCAACCGGCAAGTTGCTGAGCGACGAGATCGCCAATGCCGAACCGAATATCGTCTGGCTGGCCGATAATAAGACCGTCTATTACGTCGAAAAGGATCCGGTGACGTTGCTCTCGAAACGGATCAAATCGCATCGGCTGGGGACGCCGGCGAGCGACGACAAGCTGGTCTACGAAGAAAAGGACGACAGCTTCTACATCTCGCTGGTTCGCACCACCGGTCGCAAGTACGTCTGCGTGATGGCCTCGGCGACGGTGATGAGCGAACAGCGCTGCACATCGGCATCGGTACCGAGCGACCTCGTTCCACTGTCGCCGCGCCGCAAAGATCATCTTTATTGGGGCGACGAGGCGGGCGATCGGTGGGTGGTCCGCAGCAACAAGGACAGCGCCAACTACCAGCTATACCGCTTTGCCGTCACCGACCTTGGCAAGGGCGAGGCCGACTGGGCGGCGATGACCCCGGCGTCGAAATCCGACTTCATCGACGATTTCGCAGCCTTCGACGACCATGTCGCGATCGCCGAGCGCAGCGGCGGCAACAAGCGCATCCGGGTCCTGACCGATGCCGGCAAATCCACGGTCATCGGTGCCAGCGAACCGGCCTTCACCATGATGCTGACCGGAAATCGCAGCGAACACAGCGACTGGGTCCGGTACGGCTATGCGTCCCTCGTCCAACCTGCCCAGACCATCGAATATAATGTGCGCACCGGCGCAAAGCGCGTGCTGAAGACGCAGCCGACCCCAGGTTACGACCCCAAGTCCTATGTCAGCGAACGACTTTGGATCGACGCGCGCGACGGGACCAAGGTGCCGGTCAGCCTGGTCTACAAGAAGGGCTTCAAGAAGGACGGCAGCGCCGCCATGCTGCAATATGCCTATGGCAGCTATGGCGCGTCGACCGACCCGGCGTATAGTACGACGGTAACCAGCCTGCTCGACCGGGGCATGGTCTATGCCATCGCCCACATCCGCGGCGGTCAGGACTTGGGTCGCCAATGGTATGACGACGGGCACCTGCAAAAGAAGATCAACAGCTTCACCGATTTCATCGACGTGACCCGTGCCTTGGTATCGCAGGGATACGCCGCCAAGGACCGTGTCGCAGCCATGGGCGGCAGTGCCGGCGGACTGCTGATGGGCGGCGTCACCAACATGGCGCCGCAAGACTATAAGGTCGTCATCAACCTGGTGCCCTTCGTCGACGTGCTGACGACCATGCTCGACCCCAGCATACCGCTCACCACCAACGAATATGACGAATGGGGCAACCCCGAACGCGCCGCCGACTATGCGTGGATGGCCGCTTACAGCCCTTACGACAACATCAAGCGGCAGGCTTATCCCTCGATCTGGGTCGGAACCGGCCTGTGGGACAGCCAGGTGCAATATTACGAACCCACCAAATATGTCGCCCGGTTGCGCGCGACGAAGACCGACAGCAATCCCTTGCTGTTCCGCGTCAACATGGATTCAGGCCATGGCGGCAAGTCCGGCCGGTTCCGTCGCTATGAGGAGCAGGCCGAATATGGCGCCTTCATGCTGAACCAACTCGGCATCAACAAATAGGCAGCGATACGGCGGTCTTTGCGCCGCCGGGCGCCTAATCTGCCAAAAAGAAAACCCCGGGAGTCGCCTTCCCGGGGTTCCTTTTGCTTGGCCTTTCGACCGCGCTGCAGCTTAGCCGCGTTCCGGCTCCGGCGGAGGCGGCGGCGGCGGCGGCGGCGGCGGCGGCGGCGGACACGCGTCGGTCGCCAGGATCACCGAACCGTCCGGGCAGGTCTGCGTAGCAGGCGGCGGCGGCGGCGGCGGCGGCGGCGGCGGCGGCGGAGGCGGCGGCGGCGGCGCGAAGTTGTAGATCAGGCTCGCGAGCAGCGAGTGCGACCGGAACTTGCTGTCCAGGCTTTCGCGCGGACCGATGTCATAGCTGACATTGCCGCGGTTGAAGAGTCGGTACTTCAGTCCGAGATCGACATTGGCGCTGATCGCGCGGCGAACGCCGGCGATAACCTGCCAAGCGAAACCGCTGTCGCTGTCGCTGACCTGGCCGGCAACGGCCGAGTCAATGCGGGTCTTGACGCTGGCGAGGCCGACGCCGCCGCCAACATAACCGCTCCAGCCGTCGTCGTCACCGAAGTCGAGCAGGCCGTTGACCATCGCCGACAGGGCGCGGACGCTGCCGTCAGCCTGTTCGACAACGCCGGCATTGGTGTTGAGGAACGCTGCCGAGAAGGTTGCGTCGTCGAGGCTGGCACGCTTCCAGCCCAGTTCGCCTTCGAGGCGGAAACCGCCGAAGTCGTAACCGGCGAGGACGTCGACGTCGACGCCCGTCGAATAGTTCAGGATCACGGCATCGTCGATCGCAGTGCCGCCACCGATGTTGTAGTCGTGATGGGTGTCTTCGACGATCATGCCGCCGGCTTCAACACCAACATACCACGACTTGTCGCGAGCAGCCGCCGGCGACGCGATCGCCGCCACTGCTGCCGCAGCCAAAAGATAATTGCGCATTCTAATCCCCTTTAAAGACGCGAGGCGTCAGCTTCCTAACACAAGATTTCGCCTTAGGTTGCCTGTTCAGCATAGTGTCAGCGTCACAAATGTAAAAGCGTTGCGCAAATGCAACATTCCGTTTCCGCCCGGGCCAAAGCCAGTTAGGGGGTTGAACGTCCGGTGCGATTGACGCGATATGGGACAGTAGCTTGAAAGGGCGAGAAAAACCGTGAAATCGTCAACCGTTAGTCGCGTAATCCTGGCCGCCGCCATGAGTGCCACTCTGGCCGTGCCCTCCCCTGCTCTTGCGAAAAAGAAAGCGCCGCCGCCACCGCCGCCCGCCCCCGTTTATGTGCCGTCGACGCCGATCGACCGCTTCTATTCGGCGCGCAAGGACGCGATGCTGTGGATGGGCAGCCGCGAGGCGCAAGTCGCTCTAGTCGAGTTGCTGCGTGATTCCCCGATCGACGGTTTCACCCGCGGGCCGCAGCTAGCGACGGAAATCGAGGCCAAGATCGCGGCGGCACAGGGCGGCGATGCCGCAGCAGCCAAGGTCGCCGACCGGGCGATGTCGCAAGCGCTGGTCGACTATGTCCAGTCGCTCTACCAGCCGATCGCCGGCATGGAATATGGCGACAATTGGGTACGCCCGCGCGCTCCCACGGGTGAATCGATCCTCGCCCTCGCCGCTCGTGCGCCGGTTCTCGCCGACCATGTGAAGACGGTATGGAATATCAATCCGATCTACGCCCAGCTCCGTCAGGCGGCGCTGGCCGAGGCGAAGCTGGCTAACGGCGGTCAATCGTCGCTGCTGGCGACCAACCTGTCGCGCGCGCGGTTCAAGTCGCCGTCGGATCGCTACGTCGTCGTCGACATCGTGTCGCAGCGCCTATGGATGTACCAGGCCGGTCAGCCGGTCGGCAGCATGAAGGTCGTCGTCGGCAAGAATGAAATCGACAAGATGACCGGCAAGAACCTGCAGACGCCGATGATCGCCAGCGTGATGTATTACACGGTGCACAACCCCTATTGGCACGTGCCCGATCACCTGGTGAAGAACATCGCCAAGGGTGTCGTCAGCTTCGGCGTCAACGCGATCAAGGGGCGATACGAAGTCGTCAGCGCCTGGGCCAACGACGCCGTTGTGCTCGATCCCAACACGGTCGACTGGAAGGCCGCGGCCGCCGGTCAGATCTTCCCCAAGCTTCGTCAGCGTCCGTCGGGCGACAATTCGATGGGCAAGATGAAATTCCCGTTCGTGAACAGCGAAGGCATCTTCCTGCACGACACCGAGCATAAGGAATATTTCGCCAAGTCCGACCGCTCGCTCAGCAACGGCTGCGTCCGTCTCGAACAGGCGGCGCGTCTCGGCGAATGGCTCAACCAGGGCAAACTGGTGGCGCCGGCGGGCGGAACCGAGGCTGCGGTCCCCTTCCCGCAGGGTGTCCCGGTCTACATCACTTATCTGACTGCGCGTCCCGAAGACGGGAAGATCGCCTATGCCAAGGATATCTACGGCTGGGATCGGGCCCCGCGCCAGGTTGCCGCTGCTGCGGCGGCGACAACCAGCAGCACTCAATAAGTCCGTCTGAACACCCGGGTCGACCAGGGGGCGAGCGTCATGCTCGTCCCCTTTTTGATGTCCAGCGTCGCCCCGTCCCTTTCTGACCAGCTACCGGGTTGCGGCAGTTCACCAAGGGTTACGGTACGCGGCTCTGCGCTGTAGTTCTGGACCACCAGTACCGCGTCGCCATCCTTCGAGCGGACGAAGCTGAAGACCTTCTGCGCATCGCTGTTCTTCACCTGAACCATCCGCGCGCCCCATGGCGCATTGTCGAGCGCATGGTGCCGGTCGCGGAAAGCGATCCAGTCGGCGATCAGCGCGCCGTTGGGGTGCGCCTTCCAGACGATCGGGTCCTTCTCGAAGAACTTCAGCCGCTTGTCGTTCCCGGCCTCCTGCCCGTTGTAGATGAGCGGGACGCCTTCGCTGGTGAACAATAGCGCGAAGGCGTTGGGTAGCGCGGGACCCATCCGTTCGAATTCGGTCCCCGACCAGGCGTTTTCATCATGGTTCGAGGTGAAGATCATGCGCTGCGCGCCGGTCGGCCACGCACTCTCATTCTCGCTGTAGAAGCCATAAAGCGCGCCGGTATCCGCCTCGCCCTTGCCGATCTTCTGCAGCGCTTCGGCCCAGGCCCAGCCGTAGCTTGCGTCGAACGAGGTCATGTGGAGGTCGCGGTGATTGAATTCGCCGAGCATCCAGACGGGCTTGATGCGATTGAGGTCGCGCCGCACCTGGTTCCAGAAGTCGGGCGGGACGTAGCCGGCAACGTCGGCGCGGAAGCCGTCTACGCCGACGTCCCGCACCCAATAGGCCATCGCCCCTGCCATCTCGCGGCGAAGACCCGCCTTCGAATAATCGAGATCGATGATGTCCGACCAGTCCCACCACGGGGTCGACACATGGTCCCCCTTCCAGTCGTGGACGTACCAGTCCGGGTGCTGGGTCACCCACTTATGATCCCAGGCCGTATGATTGGCGACCCAGTCGAGGATTACATGCATTCCTTGGGCATGGGCCGCGTCAACGAAGGCCCTTAGGTCGGCGGTCGTGCCAAGCTCGGGATTGACCGCGCGATAGTCGCGCACGCTGTAGGGACTGCCCATCGTCCCCTTGCGGTTCTTTTCGCCAATCGGGTGGATGGGCATCAGCCACAAAATATCGACCCCCATCGACTTCAGCCGCGGGATTTGCGCGGTCGCGGCCTTCAGCGTGCCGTCCGGCGTGAACTGGCGGGTATTGATCTGGTAGATGACGGCCTGCCGCGACCAGGCCGGATGCTTGATCCCTTCGAAGCTTGCCGGCGCATAGGGGTCGGCGGGCTTCGTATGGGCCGCAACCGGCGCGAACAGCAACGATGCGGCAACGAGGGATCTGAGCATTACACTACCTTTCGAACTGGGCGGCCTTCCGCGCACGCTCGCCAACCTTGGCCATGTCACGCTCGCCCGCCGGAACCAGCCAGCTCCCGCCGACGCAAAGCACCGCCGGATGCGCCAGCCATTGCGACACCGTATCCTCGCGGATCCCGCCGGTGGGACAAAAGCGGACATCGCCGAACGGGCCGGCTAGCGCTTTGAGCGCATTCAATCCACCCGCGGCTTCCGCGGGGAAGAATTTGAACCGGTCGAGGCCGAGATCGAGCCCGCGCATGATGTCGCCGGCGTTGGCGATCCCGGGCAGGAACGGCACGCCGCTGGCGATGGCGGCCTTGCCAAGGCCTTCGGTAAGGCCAGGCGACACGATAAACTGCGATCCGGCGTCGATCGCCTCGCCCAGCATTTTCTCGTTGAGCACAGTGCCAGCGCCGACGATGGCACCATCGACCTTGCTCATCGCGCGAATGCAATCCAGCGCGTTGGGCGTGCGCAGCGTGATTTCGAGCACCGGCAGCCCCGCCTCGACCAGCGTTTCCGCTAGAGCGACCGGGTCGATCCCCTCTTCCATCACCAGCACCGGAATGACCGGAGCGGTGCGCATCACCGTTTCGATATCGCTCATGCAAACTCCTTGGCGAAGGCGGCGGCGGCGCCATAGAGGCCCGGCTCGGGATAGGTTACCAGTTTCACCGGGATCGCCTCCATTCGACGTTCGAAACGGCCCTTGGCGATGAAGCGGTCGGCAAAGCCCGAGGTCGCGAAGCGATCACGGATACGGTAGCCGAGCCCGCCAGCGATCACCACGGCATTGGCGCCGTGCGCCAGCGCCTGGTCGCCCGCGACCGCACCCAGCGACAGGAAAAAGCGGTCAAGCGCCGCGCCGGCAAGCGGGTCGCTACCGTCAAGCGCGGCCGCCCACAGCGCCTTGTCGTCGACATGGGCCACGGCCTTGCCTTCGATCGCGGCCAGCGCATTGTAGATGTTGAACAATCCCGAACCGCAGGCGATCCGCTCGACCGACACGCGGCGGTAGACGCGGCGCAGCGACTGCAGGATCTGGTCTTCCAGGGCGTCGAGCGGCGCGAAGTCGACATGCCCGCCTTCGGTTTCGATGACATGATATTCGTGCGCCGGAAGCTTCAGCAGCTGCGCCACCCCAAGCCCGGTTCCGGGCCCCACAATGCTGGTAAGGCCGGTTTCGGGAAGCGGTCCGTCGGGGCCGCACAGGTGCAGGAAATGTTCGTCGTCGAGCTGCGCCACGGCATGGGCCACCGCCCCGAAATCGTTGACGATCTTGTACTGGGTAACGCCCAGTTTCTCCTGCATCAGCGCGGGACGGATGACCCATGGGTTGTTGGTCAGCTTCAGGACATCGCCGCCGACCGGGCCGGCAAAGGCGATGCCGATGGCATCGGGTTCGGGACCGGGATTGCGGGCGCAAAAATCCTGCCAGGCCAGCTGGAAGCTCGCATGGTCGGCGGTTTTCAACACCACCGGCTCGCCAAGCGACACGACCTTGCCGCCGTCGATGTCGGCCAGTGCGAAGCGGGCGTGCGTGCCGCCGATGTCGGCGACGGCGATGGTGCGGCTCATAACATTCCGTCCATTCCGGCGAGCATGGCGGATCCGCCATGTTCGGCATTGTCAGCGCCGTGGCGCATGAAGGCGAATAGTTCGCGGCCCGTGCCGATATGCGGCGGCGGCGGCGGTACGGGCTCGCGGCTGTCAAGGTCGGCGTGAACCTGCAGCGTTCCCGAATGGCCGCACAGCTTGATCATATCGCCGTCGCGGACCTTGGACAGCGGTCCGCCGCCGAGCGCTTCGCTGCAGCAGTGGATCGCCGCCGGGACCTTGCCGCTGGCGCCCGACATGCGCCCGTCCGTGACCAAAGCGACCCTGAACCCCTTGTCCTGCAACACGCCGAGCGGCGGGGTCAGCTTGTGCAGTTCTGGCATGCCGTTGGCGCGTGGGCCCTGGAAGCGCACCACCACCACCACGTCGCGGTCAAGCTCTCCCGCCTTGAAGGCGTCGACCACCTGGTTCTGGTCGTGGAACACCCGGCAGGGCGCCTCGATCGTCCAGCGCTCGCGGTCGACGGCGCTGGTCTTGAAGATGGCGCGGCCGAGGTTGCCCTTGACCAGCTTCATGCCCCCATCGGGAAGGAACGGGTCGCTGGCAGGCCGCAGCATGTCGGGGTTGGACGATTGCGTGACCCCGTCCCAACGCAGCGCATCGCCGTCCAGTGACGGCCGCGAGGCGAACGCGGCGAATTCGTCCGCCCCGGCGGCGAGGATGTCGCCGTGCAGCAGGCCATGTTCGACCAAGGTATGTGCGACAAACTCCATCCCGCCCGCATGGTGAAAATCGTTCGTATCGCCCGAACCATTTGGGTACACTCGGGCAATCAGCGGCACGGCATCGCTCAGCCGGTCGATGTCTTCCCAGTCGATGACAATGCCCGCCGCCCGCGCGATGGCGGGGATATGGATGGCATGGTTGGTCGACCCGCCGGTCGCCAGCAGCCCGACGGTCGCGTTGACGATGGCGCGTTCGTCGACAACCAGGCCCAACGGCCGCTCGCGCTTGGCAGACAGGTCGGCGATGCGGTGGACCGCGGCGCGGGTCAGTGCCTGGCGCAGCGGTGTGCCCGGATTGACGAAGGCGCTGCCCGGGACATGCAGCCCCATCAGCTCCATCATCATCTGGTTCGAATTGGCGGTGCCGTAGAAGGTGCAGGTGCCCGCGCCGTGATAGCTGGCGGCTTCGGCGGCGAGCAGTTCTTCCTTGGTCGCCTTGCCTTCCGCGAACAGTTGGCGGACCCGCTGCTTCTCCTTGTTGGCCAGACCGGACGGCATCGGACCGGCGGGGACCAGCAACGCGGGCAAATGACCGAAGCGAAGCGCGCCGATCAAAAGGCCCGGCACGATCTTGTCGCAGATGCCGAGCATCGCCACGCCGTCGAACATGCCATGGCTGAGCGCCACTGCCGTCGACAGGGCGATGACGTCGCGGCTGAACAGCGACAGCTCCATCCCCGACTGGCCTTGGGTCACCCCGTCGCACATCGCCGGGACCCCGCCCGCGACCTGCGCCGTGGCGCCGACCTCGCGCGCCCAGACCTTCATCTGTTCGGGGTAGCGATAATAGGGCTGGTGCGCCGACAACATGTCGTTGAAGGCCGTGACGATGCCGATGTTCGGCCCGCGCATGCCGCGGATCGCCTCCTTGTCCTCGCCCGCCGCGGCGAAGCCGTGGGCGAAGTTGCCGCAACTCATTCGCGGGCGGCTGATCCCGCGTTCGGCCTCGTCGGCGATCAGCTTCAGGTAGGTGCTGCGGCTCGGCTTCGACCGTTCGATGATGCGGTCGGTGACAGCCGCGACTTTGGGGTCGAGCCGCGCCATCACGGAGCCCAGTGAATGTCGATCGGCTGTTCGGCCTCGGCCAGCACGCGGCCGATCGGCAGCTTGGACGACTGCCCGTCCTCGATTGCGCCTTCCAGCAGGTCGCGCTTGGCCTGGCCGGTGATGGTAATGAGGATGGTTCGGGCCGACAGGATCGCCGAGCGGGTCAGCGTAACGCGCGCAACCGGTGCTTCCGGCGGCAGCGGATCGGGCATGACGCCGATCGCGTTGCGGCCCTTGGGCGCATTCAGCGCCTCATCGAGGTCGGGTCCCGCGAAGATCGACGCCGTATGCCCGTCATTGCCCATGCCGAGCCAGACCAGGTCGGGCGGCCATTTAAGATCTTTCAATCGGGCGTCGGCCGAATTGCCGGCGAGCTTGTAATCGTCGATGTCGCCGGTGATCGGCACCACCCGCGCACCGACCGGCAGGAAGGTCTGCGCAATCATCCGCACGTTCGAACGCTCGTCGGTCATCGGCACCAGCCGCTCGTCGCCGGGGATGATGGTGACTTTTTTCCAGTTGATCTTGGCCTTCACCAGCCGATCGAAAATCGGCTTGGGCGTATTGCCGCCGGGCAGCGCGATCAGGGCTTCCCCGCGCGCATCGAGAGCAGATTCGATGATGAAGCCGATATCGCCCGCG
This sequence comes from Sphingomonas jaspsi DSM 18422, assembly GCF_000585415.1. NCBI lineage: Bacteria > Pseudomonadati > Pseudomonadota > Alphaproteobacteria > Sphingomonadales > Sphingomonadaceae > Sphingomonas > Sphingomonas jaspsi. Next base: position 2,504,124 of record NZ_KK073876.1, read on the forward strand.
ACGGCATCGGCCATCTCGTCGAGCGTATCATAGTCCCAGAATTCAGCTTCAATCATGCCAGCTAACTCCATCCCTTTCTGTCAGCGCGATGGCGGCCGACGGCCCCCAGCTTCCCGCGCTATATGTCCTTGGCGCCAGGCCGGCCTCTTCCCAGGCGGCACGAATGCCGTCGACCCAGGTCCATTGCGCCTCGACCTCGTCACGGCGCACGAACAGCGTCGGATTGCCTTCGATCAGGTCGAGCAGCAGCCGTTCATAGGCGATCCGGCGACGATGATCGGCAAAGGCGTTGGCCATGCCGACGTCAAGCGGCATTTCGCGCAGACGAACGCCGTCACGGTCGAGGCCCGGCGTCTTGGCCATCATCATCAGGCGGATATCTTCATCGGGCTGGATCGAAATGACCAGCTTGTTGGGGCTGGTCTTGGCCCCTCGCGCCGAGAAAATGTTGAAGGGCACGCATTTGAACTGGATGTAGATTTCGGTCTTGCGGGTCGGCATGCGCTTGCCGGTGCGAAGGTAAAACGGCACCCCTGCCCAGCGCCAATTGTCGACATGGGCCTTCAGCGCGACGAAGGTTTCGGTCGTCGACGGCTTGCCGAGTTCTTCAAGATAGCCCTTGGCGGGCTGGCCGTCCGACGCCCCCGCACCATATTGACCGGTCACGACATGGTTGCCGACGTCGCTCGCGCCGATCTTGCGCAGCGAGCGCAGCACCTTGACCTTTTCGTCGCGGATCGCGGTCGCGTCGAAATCGGTCGGCGGCTCCATCGCCACCAGTGCCAGCAGCTGCAGCATATGGTTCTGGACCATGTCACGCATCGCGCCCGCGCCGTCGTAATAGCCGGCACGGCCTTCCAGCCCTACCGTTTCGGCGACGGTGATCTGAACATGGTCGATATGCGCGGAATTCCACAGCGGCTCGAACATCGAATTGGCGAAGCGCAGCGCCAGGAGGTTCTGGACGGTTTCCTTGCCCAGATAATGGTCGATGCGGAAGGTCCGGTTTTCGGGGAAGGCCTTGGCCACCGCGTCGTTGATTTCGCGGCTGCTTTCCAGATCGCTGCCCAGCGGCTTTTCGAGCGCCAGCCTGACATTGTCGCAGGTCAGGCCGACCCGCTCTAGCCCATCGATGATCGGTTCGAACAGCGATGGCGCCGTCGACAGAAAGATGGCGAGGCCTTGCGAGCAGTCGATCCGCTTCGACAATTCGTCGAAATGGTCGGGGACCGACGCGTCCAGCGTGACGTAGCTGAGGCGTTTTGCGAACTCCGCGGCCTTGGCCTCGTCATAGAAGTCCGACGGCACATGTTCCTTAAGCGCTTCGAGCGCGGATTGCCGAAAGCCTTCGTCGTCGAGCTCGCTTCGCGCCGTGCCGACGATCTTGAGGCCGTCGGGCAGTAGGCCATCGGCATGCAGCCCATAGAGCGAAGGAAGGAGCATGCGGTGCGACAGGTCTCCGGTCGCACCAAACAGCAGCAGGGTCTGTACCTTGTCGGCGATCATGCATTCTCCCTAGCCGCAACGGAGGCGGCTTGCGAAGTGGTCAGGCGGACAATTTCGCCAATGCATCCGTATGCATCGGATAATTGAGTGCGCAACCGTGAACGAAGCGGGCCATTTCGTCCATGTCAGCCGTGCGAATATTGGGTTCGACCGGTCGAAGCTTGGCGGGGTCTGGAAAACTCCCGTAGCCAGCGAGCAGGCAATGCCAGCTGACGGCGCTGTAGCAGCCGTCGATCTTGCGGCGCTTCACTTCGGCCGCGACGTCCTGGCCGGTAAACCAGGCCGTGAAGATCGCCTTCAGGTCGTCGGACAGATGGTCGTGGCCGGTGGCATCGCGCCAATAGTCGGTGTCGCGGCGCTGAGCGGCGCGATAATGGCAGGCGATATAGTCGCGAATTCCGTCGTAGCGCCAGGCTATGCGCGCGTTGAAGTCGTCGCGGATCTTGGCAGTGACGCCGCCGCCATCGACCGCGTCGAGGAATCCTTCGACCGTCGCCATGACGATGTGGAGCGCGGTCGCCTCCAGCGGTTCGATGAACCCCTGCGCCAGGCCGATCGCAAGGCAGTTGCGGACCCAGCTGCGTTCGACCCGCCCGACGCGCATCTTCAAGTGCCGCGCTTCAACATCCGGTCCGGCATCGACATGGGCACGCAGCTCGGCCTCCGCCTCCTCCGGCGTGATGTAGCGAGAGGAATAAACGTAGCCGTTGCCCGTTCGGCTGGTCAGCGGAATATGCCAAGCCCAGCCCGCCGACAGCGCCGTGGCACGGGTCGCGACCTCCGGTCCTTCTGGACTGACGGGCGTGGGCATTACGACTGCGCTGTCGTTGAACAGATTGTCGGCGAAGCTGATATGCGGTTCGCCTAGCGCGCCTTCGATCAGTGCGGCGCGGAAGCCGCTTGCGTCGACGAAAAGGTCGCCCGTGATGCGCCGTCCGTCATCGGCCACCAACGCCGCGATGTCGCCGTCCACAAGCTCGACGTCGGCAATCGTCGCTTCGAAGCGCTCGACGCCGCGCGCCGTCGCCACCTCACGCAGATAGTCGCCGACGAGGTAGCTATCGAAGTGGTAGCCATATGTCGTCTCGAATGGGAAATTGACCGGGGTCAGCGGCGCCCGGCGCTGATCCGCCAGAACGGTCGGGACGAACCACAGATCCGGATGAGCCGGCACGTCGCGCCCATTTCGGCGCAGCAAGGCATGGTGGAAGAATTGCGGAACGCTATGACCGTCCAGCGCGGTTGGAAAGGGATGGAAGTAGCGTTCGTAGCCGGGCAGGTCTGACCAGCCGACGAATTCGATCCCCGTCTTGTAGGTCGCGTTGCAGCGCGGCATCCAGTCCGCTTCGGCGATGCCCATCGTGTCGAAGAAATGCTTCAGCTGCGGGGTCGACCCCTCGCCGACGCCGATGATCCCGATGTCCTTCGATTCGACGAGCGTGACCCGCGTCCCGCGCGTCCCCCAGCGCTGGTTGAACAGCATTGCCGCCATCCACCCGGCGGTCCCCCCGCCGAGGATGACGACCTGTCCCGGATGCGTCATTTGCGGCGGGGCGCGGCCAGCCTGATCGCAAAGCCTCCGCCCGGCGCCATGTCCAGCGTCAGTCGGTCGCCGGCCCTGACCGTTTTCGTTTCGCGCACCATGTCCTTGCCCTTCGCACCGGCTTCGGCGGTTGGCCCGTCGCGCCAGATCGACGCGACATAGGAGGTGCCGGGCTTCAGGAAATCAAGCGCCAGCGTCACGCTGCGCCGGGTTTCGTTGGTGATGCCGCCCAGATACCAGTCGGCCGAATTGCGGTCCATGCGCGCGACGACGGCATAGTTGCCGATCTCGCCTGCGATCACCCGGCTCTGGTCCCAGTCGACCGGCACCTGCTTGATGAAGTCGAACGCGACCGGGCTGGCCTCGTAATTTTCCTGCAGGTCGGCAGCCATCTGCACCGGCGAATAGATGACGACATAATAGGCCAGCTGGCGGGCCAGCGTCGACTGGATGTCGGTGTTGCCGCGGCCCTTCAGGCTGACGATCCCGGGCGTATAATCCATCGGCCCCGCCAGCATCCGGGTGAACAGCAGTTCGGTCTGGTAGTGCGGCGGGTTCTTGGGCACGCCCCAAGCGTCATATTCGGTCCCGCGCTGTCCTTCGCGGCTGATCCAGTTGGGGTAGGTGCGCCTCAGGCCCGTATCCTTGATCGGTTCATGGGCGTTGATCATGATGTGGCGCTTGGCGGCTTCCTCGACCACTTTCAGATGGTGGCGCGCCATGACCTGGCTTTCATGCCAGGTGAACTGGATGGAGCCGTCCGCCGCGCGTGCCTGAACGCCGCCGGCGTCGGCGACATAGCCGGTCTTTACCGCATCGACGCCAAGGCCTTTGAGGTAATCGAACCCGGCGCCCATCTCGTCCTCATAATGGGCGATGTTGGCGCTGGTTTCGTGATGGCCGATGATGTGGACGCCCTTCTTTCTGGCGTAGGCGGCGATCCTCGGGAAATCATAATCGGGATAGGGCTTGGTGAAGCTGAAGTCCCAGCCGTTGGCGAACCAGTCGCCGTCCCAGCCGACGTTCCATCCTTCGACCAGCATGCCGGGGATGCCGTTCTTTGACGCAAAGTCGATCAGCTTCATCGCATTGGCGGTCGTCGCGCCATGCTTCGGCCCCGACGCCCAGCTTTGCGTGTCGAGGTGCATGCCCCACCAGATGCCGACATATTTGCGGGGCTTCACCCAGCTGACGTCGCCCAGCTTGTTGGGCTCGTTGAGGTTGAGGATGAGGTTACGCGCATTGTAGAGCGACGGCGCATCGGCGGCAATGGTCAGCATCCGCCAAGGCGTGGCGAACGCACCCGCGCGGCTTACCTTCGCACCACTCGACGAAGGGGTCAGCACGGCCTTCAGCAGCGTGCCCCCGGCCCGCGCGACGTTCATGCCCGAATAGTCGACCAGCGCCGCTTCGTGGATCGACAGGTGCGTACCGTCGGCGAGCACCATGGTCAGCGGGGTCTGGCCGGTGCCGATGCCGCTGATCGGGGTCGACTGGTAGAGATATTCTTCGCGGTTGCTTTCGAACGCCGGCGCCCACCACGCCTTGCCGTCCTGCGCAATGTTGAACTGGGTCAGCTCCTCGGCGATATTCCAGGCCGCCCCGTCGCCGCGCGCCGGCAGGCGATAGCGGAACCCGACGCCTTGGTCGTAAGCGCGGAATTCGAGCGTCAGTTTGCGCTTGAGGCCGGTCTTTTCCTGCAGGTCGACGTCAAGTTCGCGATAGTGGTTGCGGATCGTGCGATCCTCGCCCCACGGCGTGGTCCATGTGTCGTCATGGTCGCTCGTCCGCTGCCCAGCCAGCGCGAAATTGCGCAGCATCTGCGGCTGGTCTGTGAACAGGAAGCCGAGCTGGCTGTCGCCGACCACCGCCTTGCCCGCGCGATCGACCCGATACTGGATCCGGCCTTCACCGTTCAGCGACACGGTGACCGACAGCGATCCGTCGGGCGACTGAACCTTCGCCTCCTGCGCCGCGGCCGGCGTGGCAAGCAACAGGGCGGAGGCGAGTGCAAGCAGCCGGATCAACATAGGGCGACATATCCTGACGCAGGGGGAAGGGCTTCGGCCGAAGGATCGGCGGACCCTGTAGCCAGCAGCAGGCTGCCGCCCGCTACCGGATTGGCGATCGTATCGCGCGACAGGTTGAACACGCAGCGCAGTCGCTGTCCGCCTGCTTCGCGTTCGAACGCGACGATGCTTGGGTGATCCCCGTCCACCAACCGAATACTGCCCTCGCGCAGGGCTGGATGCTGGTGGCGCAGCGCAATGACCCTGCGCGTCCAGTTGAGGATCGAGCCGGCGTCGGCGTCCTGGTGCGCGACATTGACCTTCAAATGCGCCGGATCGACCGGCAGCCAGGGCCGGTCGCTGCCGAAACCGCCGTCCGCAGCGTCGGTCCACGGCATCGGCGTGCGTGCACCGTCACGGCCCAGCGTCTGCGGCCAATTGGCGATCGCTTCGGGGTCCTGCAGGAATTCGAACGGGACGTGCGCCTGCGGCAAGCCCAGTTCCTCGCCCTGATAGATGATGGCATTGCCGCGCAGCGACGCCAGCAGCAGCATCGCGACGCGGACGAAGGAATCCCGCTCCGCTTCCGGCCACCAGCGCGAGGCGAAACGCGGCGCGTCATGGTTGGAAAATGCCCAGCTCGGCCAGCCCTCGCCCTCGCCGCCCGGCCAGTTGCGGATGGCGTCGCGCACGACATCGGGCGTCAACTGTTCGGCATAGAGATAGTCGAAACCGTAGGCGCTGTTCAGCCGCGCGTCGCCGGCAGTGTAGAGCTTCATTTCCTGCGGCGCCTGTTCGCCGCCGACCTCTGCCAGGCTGAACGCCGCGTCGTAGCGGTTCATCAGCGCCCGCACCCGTTCGATGAAGCCGGGAATGTCGGCGTGGCTCTGGTTGTGGAAATGATGCTGGAAATCGAACGGACGCGTCCGCTTCGCCGGGTTGGCGACCGGCGGATTATCGGTCAGCGCCGGGTCGTGCATCGCGAAATTGAGCGCGTCGAGGCGGAAGCCGTCGACGCCGCGGTCGAGCCAGAACTTCGCGACGCCGAGCAGCGCGTCCTGCACCTCGCGGTTGTGGACGTGAAGCTGCGGCTGCTCCTTCAGGAAATTGTGGAGATAATATTGCTCGCGCCGCGCGTCCCAAGTCCATGCCGGTCCGCCGAACACCGACTGCCAGTTACTGGGCGGCGATCCGTCCGGCTTGGGGTCCGCCCACACATACCAGTCAGCCTTGGCATTGTCGCGCGACGAGCGGCTTTCGCGGAACCACGGATGTTCGTCGCTGGTGTGGCTGTAGACCTGGTCGATGATGACCTTGAGGCCCAGTGCATGGGCTTTGGCAACAAGCGCATCGAAATCGGCCAGCGTGCCGAAGATCGGATCGACGTCGCAATAGTCGGCGACGTCATAGCCGAAATCCTTCATCGGCGAGGTGAAGAAGGGCGATACCCACACCCCGTCGCAGCCAAGACTGGCGATATGATCGAGCCGCTCGGTCGCACCCTTAAGGTCGCCGATCCCGTCGCCGTTGGAGTCCGCATAGCTGCGCGGATAAAGCTGGTAGATGACCGCGCCCTTCCACCACGGGCTTGTCGCGGTGTTGGCAACCGGCCGCGTCATGGCGAGGTCCGCGCTCATTTCGCCGCGCATACCGCATAGGCGAGCGGGGCAAGGGTCACGCGAACGCTGCCGGGCGCACTGGCGGTCGTCGCGCACTGGCCGGCGAGCGCGGTAAATTCGCGGCTGGCGACGTCGACTTCGACGTTTTGGGAAATGGGCTTGGTCGAGGTGTTGAACAGCAACAGATACTCCTTGCCCGTGTCTGGATCGAAGCGGGACACGGCGAACAGGCCGGGCTCTTCCGCGGCAAAGCGCGTCTTCTGCAAACCACGGCGGAGCGCGAGCGATTCCGACCGGATCCGCGAAAGCAGCGCGATCGTCCGGTACAGTGGGTGATTGGTGTCCCAATTGGCATCGGCGGTCGTCTTGCCCGTGCCGATCAGCTTGTTGTCGTTATAGACCGCGACCTTGGACGGGAACATGTCCTCGCGCGCCGCCTGGTCGCCGCCGTCGCTGACGAAGCCCTGTTCGTCGCCGTAGTAGATGGTGGGCACGCCGCGCAGCGTCAGCATCATTGCATGGCCGAGCATCACCCGGTCGAGTTGCTCGTCGGCGTCGGCCTTGGGCGATCCCATCCGGACGAACATCGAAAAGCGCCCTGCGTCATGGTTGCCGAGGAACGTCGGGTTGGTCTGCGCGGTCTTTTCGCCCTGCTCATACAGCGCGTCCATCGCAAAAAGGCGCGCCAGTTCGGACGGCGCCGCATTGCCGCCGACGGTGTCGACCATCGCCCGGGCGAAGGGGAAGTCGAGCACGTTCGGCATCTTGTCGACCCGATTGCGCAGCGCGGTGCGACCCGGCTCCATCACATCCGTGAAATTCTCGCCGAAGATGGTGAAATTGGGAATCCCGCGCTGCTTGGCGTGCGCTACAATTGCCGGCGCCCACTGCGCCCAGAATTCCGGATTGACGTGCTGCTGGGTATCGACCCGGAAGCCGTCGATGCCGAAATCGTCGATCCACTTGGCGTAGATGTCGATCAGGCCGCGCACCACGCGCGGATTTTCCGTCGCCAAATCGTCCAGCCCGACGAAGTCGCCCATGGTCGAGCTCTCGCCCTTGAACGCGCTGTTGCCGCGGTTGTGGTAGTAGATCGGGTCGTTAAGCCATTCCGGCTTCTTCACATGCGCTTCGGCCTTTGGCACGCGCACGGTGAAGGCGTAGTTGGGATCGGTCAGCTTGGCCCAATTGTCGACGCTGGCGTCGGCATCGCCGTTGAACCCGGGATTGATCGGGGCGCCATCGACCCCGCCCTTGCGCTGGTAAGGATAGTCGGCACGGCTGCGATAATCGCACTGGCCCTTATCGACGCATTCGACGGGCTGGATGACGTCGGCGGTGTGATTGGCGATGATGTCCATATAGACCTTCATCCCGCGCGCATGGGCGGCGTCTACGAAGGCCTTGAAATCGGCGTTGGTGCCAAGATGTGGGTCGACCGAGGTAAAGTCGGTGATCCAGTAGCCATGATAGCCGGCGCTCTCGTCGCCCTTGGGCCCTTGCACCACCTTGTTCTTGAAGATTGGGGTCAGCCAGATGGCCGTCACGCCCATCCCCTGGATATAGTCGAGCCGGCTGGTCAGGCCTTTGAGATCGCCGCCGTGGAAATAGCCCTTCGCGGCAGGATCGTAGCCGGTCTTGAGCCGGTCGCCCTTTTGCCCGCCCCGATCATTCTTCACGTCGCCATTCTCGAACCGGTCGGGCATGACGAAATAGATGATTTCGTCCTGCGGCAGACGCGCGCGGGTATCGGCGATCGGGACCGCCGAACGGCCTGATGCACTCAACGATCCCACTACCGCTGCGCCGATCAGGAACCCGACCGCCAGCCTTGGCCAATAACGCGCCATCACCTAGCTCCTTTTACTGCGGCAGCGGCCCGTCCGCTCTGGACATGTTCGATCCACTGTTCGTGGGTCGGCAGCGTCGCGGCGCGCTGACGGTAGCTTTCGGCCAGGCTAGACAGGAACAGCCCCAGTTCCTTGCCGTCGATCCCGCGCGCCAGCGGGCTGTAGGATCGTGGCTCGAGCCCCTGCCCGACCATGACCTGCGTCCACCCTTCTTCGGTGAACAGTTCGCCGTCGTCCTTCACCACCGCACCCGATTCCTCGAACATACCGATCTTTTCGACGAGGGAATCCGGCAGGGTCATCGACCGGCAATAGTCCCAGAACGGCTGACCTTCACGCTGGTTGACGGTGTAGTGGAGGATTAGGAAGTCGCGGATCTGCTGCCATTCCATCGCGATCTGGCGATTGAAGGCGTCGCGCACCTTCTGTTCGGAATTGGACGACGGCATCATTTTCAGGAAGCGCGAAATCGCGGTCTGAATGAGGTGCAGGCTGGTCGATTCCAGCGGCTCCATGAAGCCCGCCGCCAGACCCAGCGCCAGGCAATTGTGCGACCAGGCTTCCTTGCGGCGACCGGTGGTGAACTTGATCGGACGCGGATCGCCCAGCGGCTTGCCGTCCAGATTGTCAAGCAGGATCGATGTCGCTTCGTCGTCCGACAGATAGTCGGCGCAGTAGACATGGCCGTTGCCGGTGCGATGCTGCAACGGGATGCGCCACTGCCACCCGGCCTGGCGGGCGGTCGACCTTGTATAGGGGTGCAGCGGGTCCGCCCGTTCGCAGGGGACCGCCAGCGCGCGGTTGCAGGGCAGCCAATGCGACCAGTCGTCGAACGGGACACCCAGCGTCTCGCCGAGCAGCACGGACCGAAAGCCGGTGCAGTCGATGAAGAAATCGCCCTCGACACGGCGGTCGCCGTCCAGCACCAGCGCGCTGATATCGCCGCTGTCGGCGTCGCGCTCGACCGACTGGATCACCGCATTGAGGCGCGTGACGCCTCGCGCTTCGGCCATCTTGCGCAAATAGGCGGCGTAGAGCGTCGCGTCGAAATGATAGGCGTAGACGAGGTCGCGCACTGAACTGGGCGAATGACCCAGACCGATCATCCGGTCGGCCCGCGCCGCGACATCGTTGAAATTGTAGACGCCGAGCTCGTCGGCGGTGCCGTCGAACCGGCCTTTCAGCCACAGGTCGCGGAACGGCAGGATGCCGACCGCGCGGCCGAGCAGGCCGAAGCCATGGATGTAGCCATGGCCTTCTTCGCGCCAGCCGACGAATTCGATGCCCAGCTTGAAGCTGGCATTGGTTTCCCTGAGGAACTCCGCTTCGGGGATACCGAGCGCATTGTTGAAGTGGTGAATTTGCGGGATCGTCGCTTCGCCGACCCCCACCGTCCCGATCATATCCGATTCGATCAGGGTAATCGTCGCGGCACCGCCCAGAAATCGCGACAGTGCTGCTGCTGCCATCCAGCCTGCGGAGCCGCCGCCGGCGATGACGATATGTTGGGTGCTGGGAGCGTTCATCCGCCTACTTTGACCGATAAGGGCAAGCGGTAAAGCGCATTCCCGGCGGCGCGGGGGCACCGCCGAGAACCGCTATTCACATTTAACCGCGTTCCGGTTCCGGCGCCGGAGGCGGCGGCGGGGGCGGAGGCGGCGGCGGCGGACAGCTGTCGGTCGCCAGGATCACCGAACCGTCGGCGCAGGTCTGGGTAGCCGGCGGCGGCGGGGGCGGCGGCGGGACGACCGCCGGAGCCGGAGCCGGAGCAGGCCGTTCCGCACCGAACTTGTAGGTGAAGCCCGCAACCCAGCGACGACCGAAGGTCTGATAGCGCAGGAACGCGATATCATCCTGCGACGCGTTACCGTCGACCGTGGCGAGACGTTCGTTGGTCAGGTTCTGGCCCTGCAGGTAGACCGAAAGGCCGCGCAGCGACGAATTGTCCGGGAAGTCGTAACCCACCTGTGCGTCGAAGATGGTTTCATCGAGCACGAACTGCGGCGAGTCATCACCCTTATAGTCGCGGAATTCGCCCTTGAACCCATCGCGGTAGCGCATGCTGCCGCGGAGGCTGAAGCCAGACTTTTCGTAGTAGGCGGTCAGGTTGCCGACCCACTTCGAATAGCCCGGGATGACGTCCATCTGGCCGGCGAAGTTGCGTACCTTGGTCTTGGTGTAGCTAAGACCGCCGGTGATGCCGAACCCGTCGAGAGCGGGCGTGAACACTTCGAACGGAAGCGTGCCGGCCACTTCGAAGCCGTACAGCTTGCCGCCCTTGGTGTTGGCTAGCGTGTTCAGCGTACCGATGTTGCTGATCGGCGGAATACCCGATGGCGGCGGCAGATCGCTGTAGTCAAACTCGATCGTTCCGCGAGAAATGTAGCGGGTGATCTTTTTGTAGAAGGTCTGCAGCGAAATGTAGCCCTTCGAGCCGAAATACTTCTCGATGTTGAAGTCGATGGCATTGGCCATGTACGGCTTGATATAGGGGTTGCCGCCACTGCCGGTGATGATGAAACCCTGACCGACATTGGTGCCGTAATCGAGGTTCGACGCCATATCGGGCAGACGGGCGCGCATCATTTCGCGGGCCAGCGCCAGACGGAACACCAGCCCGCTCGGCTGGCGCAGCGCCAGGTTCAGGCTGGGCAGATATTCCCAATATTTGATGCCGACGTCGGTATCGATCTTGCTGCCGTCGGCGAGGAACGAGATGCCCTTCGACGATTGGTTGGTGTGGACAGCTTGGATACCGATGTTGCCGGTCAGGTCGCTCGATCCCAGCGTGGCCTTGATGTTGGCCATCACATAGGGCGTCCAGACCTTTTCGCTAATCTTGTACGGGCGCTTCAGCACGTCGTTCGACAAGTTCGCGTCATACACTAGCGTCCCGTTGTCGAGCAGCACGCGCGGGTCGTAGGCGACAATCGGGCCGATGCCGCGCATGAAGTCGATCGTACCGACCAGTGCATCGGCCGGAATGGCGATCGAACATGGCGTGTTAACGACTGTGCCACTGCCGGTCAGGCAGGTGCCGGTGCCGCCCGGAACGAGGAAGCCTTCGGCGACCTTGAGCTGCTTCGAACGGTCGGCATAGCTGACGCCCGCCTTGATCGCGCTGATGAAACCGCTGTCGATGTCGCGTTCGATTTCGGCACGCGCCTGCTTGATGTCGTCGCGGGTTTCGCGAACGGCGTCATAACCGGCCTGCACGCGGGTCCAACCCCAGCCTTGGGTGTCGGTAAGGACAAGCTGCGAAGGATCGCCGAAATCGACCGGTCCATTCAGCGTGAATTCCGGACCGTGATCCGTCCAGTCATAGCTGATCGCCGTCGCCGGGCCGGCACCGCTGTAGCCGGTGCCGATCGTCGATTCGAGACGATGGTCGGTACGGTCGGTACGCGACCAAGCCAGGTCGATCATGCCCTTCCAGCCGTTGTGGCCGTCGAACTTGGTGTTCCAGCCCACCGAGTAGAGGTCGGCGTCGCGGTCGTTGGCATAGCCTTCGATGATCGGGTGGATGCCGTTCCAGGTACCTTGGGTCAGGAACCCGTTTTCAGTCGTCGTTCCGACCAGATTGTTGCCCGGCCATTCGATGCCGCGCTGGTTCACATGGTCCTTGAAGTTCGAATAGAAGCCGTCCCAGGTCATCATGACCGAGTCAGACACTTCCGCTTGCAGCGTGCCCATCAGGCCGAGACGCTTCAGCGAGCTGGCTTCGAACCACTGCTTGATGCCGTCGGGCTTGTAGGTGTCGGTGCCGTTATACTTGCTGAAGCCCCAGGCCTGGAAGTCCTTCGTCTGGTAAGGCTCGTCGGTATAGGATGCCGACAGCGCGACGCCGACGCGGTCGTCGGCGAACTGGTCGACATAGGTCGCGAACGCGCGCCAGCCCTTGTTCTTGGCGTCGGGCATCAGCTTGTCGCCGATGTAGGTGCCACGGGCGCCGACCGCGATCACGCGCTTCTTTGCGTCGAGCGGGCGAATGGTGCGCAGGTCGACGGTGCCGACCAGGCCCTGCGGAACGAGGTCCGCGGCCGGGCTCTTGTACACCACGACCTGGTTCATGACTTCCGACGGAAACTGGTCGAATTCGACCGAGCGGCTGTCGTTGGTGGTGGTCTGCTCGCGGCCATTGAGCGTGGTAACCGAGAAGTCCGGACCGAAGCCGCGGATCGAGATGATGCTGGCGCGGCCCTGGGTGCGCTGCGCGGCGAGACCCGGGAGGCGGGCGATCGATTCAGCGATCGAGTTGTCGGGCAGCTTGCCGATGTCTTCGGCGCTGACCGATTCGACGATCTGGTCCTCGCGCTTCTTGGTGTTCACCGCGCTTTGCAGCGAGGCGCGGAAGCCGGTGACGATAATGTCCTTGGCGTCGTCATCCTTGGTCGCCGTGTCGGCGGTCGCGTCGGCGGCCGGCGCGGCATCCTGCGCAAAGGCGGGGCTGGCCATGAAGCCCAGCGCGAAGCCAACCGCAGTCGTCGCGTAAAGCGAACGTGCAAATTTGGAAGTCATATACCCCTATCCCCTCAGTGTGTCGGCGACCTGTTAGCCTGCCGCATCCAGCGTCTGGATTACCCAAAGACTTACGCACGTGTGGCCCCCGGAGTCAGCTAGCCGACGGTGCTATACATACGTATTCACCTGTTCTACGAAGGCGTTAGCCACGGCTGCGTGGCGGAAATGCAACGGACTTTTCGACGCCCAGTGACCCAGCGCCGGCCTACCAGTTTTGACATTGCCGCGCTCGCCGGCGTCTCCCAGCCGACGGTCAGTCGCGCGCTGTCCGGCAACCCGTCGGTCAGCGAGGAAACGCGCGCCAAGGTCCTCGCTGCGGCGCGCGAGCTCAACTATACCGTCGACAAGAATGCGTCGGGCCTGCGCCGCCGCCAGTCGAAGACGATCGCGCTGCTGTTCTTCGAAGACCCGACGCCCGACGACACGCTGATCAACCCCTTCTACCTGTCCATGCTCGGTTCCCTCACGCGAGCGTGCGCGCGCGCGGGCTATGATCTGCTGATCAGCTTCCAGCAGCTCAGCGGCGACTGGCACGTCGATTATGAAGACAGCCGCAAGGCCGACGGGATCATCCTGCTCGGCTATGGCGACTATCTCGAAGCGCTGCCGCGGCTCGAACAGCTGGTCGATCAGGGTACCCATTTCGTGCGCTGGGGCGCGGCACGCGCCGGACAGGTCGGCACGACCGTCGGATCGGACAATGAGCGCGGCGGCTATCTTGCCGGCCAGCATTTGCTGGAGCGCGGCCACAAGGAAATCGCGTTCCTCGGAACGGCGACGCATGCCACCCCCGAATATCTCGAACGCTATCGCGGTTTCCGCCGTGCGCTCGAGGAAGCAGGTATCGACCATCGGCTGTCGATCGACGCCACCGCGTCGGAGGAATCGGGCCGCGACGCCATTCGCCAGCTGCGCGAAAGCGGCGCGACGTTCGACGCCATCTTCGCCATCAACGATCTGACCGCGATCGGTGCGATGCGAGCGCTGCACGACGAAGGGCTGGTTGTTCCCGATGACGTCGCCATCGTCGGCTTTGACGACCTGGCCGCGGCGCGGCTGGCCGAACCGGCGATCACCACCATTGCGCAGGACACCAAGCGCGCTGGCGACGCGCTGGTTGAAACGCTGATCGCCAAGATCGAGGAGCACGCCCCCGACAGCGTGCTGCTGCCCGTCGAACTGGTCGTCCGCGCGTCGAGCTGAGCCGCGCCTTGCATTCGTATGCACAAGGCCAGGCGTTGACTTGACCGCCATTCCTGCCAGCGTTCGCCGACAACGGGCGACAGACCCGGCGGGAGAGGAACATGGCGACGAACGAAAAGCCGCGGCAAAGCATCGCGGGCTTGTGGAATATCAGCTTCGGCTTTTTCGGGATCCAGATCGGCTTCGCGCTGCAGAACAGCAATATGAGCCGCATCTTCCAGACGCTCGGTTCCTCGCTCGACGATTTGCCCGCCCTTTGGGTGGCCGCGCCGCTGACCGGCCTGCTGGTCCAGCCGGTGATCGGCTACATGAGCGACCGGACCTGGCTCGGAAAGCTGGGACGTCGCCGTCCCTATTTCCTTGCCGGTGCGATCCTCGCCTCGCTGGCGCTGTTGTTGATGCCTTTGGCACCGGTGTTGCTGATGGCGGCGACGCTGCTGTGGATGCTCGACGCCAGCCTCAACATCTCGATGGAGCCGTTCCGCGCTTTCGTCGGCGACATGTTGCGCAAAGACCAGCACACCGCCGGCTATGCGGTGCAAACCGCCTTCATCGGCGCCGGCGCGGTGTGCGGGTCGATCTTCCCTTGGCTGCTCGATCATCTGGGGGTCGCCAACGAGGCTGCGCCGGGGGTCATTCCCGACACGGTCAAATACAGCTTCTGGGCGGGCGGGGTCGCGCTGTTCGCGGCGGTTATGTGGACCATCCTCACCACCCGCGAATACAGCCCCGAGGAAATGCGCAGCTTCGGCGAGGAAGCCGAAGACGCCGACAATTCACCCACCATCCGCGCGCTGGCCGCGCGCAGCTACGGCGCCAGCGCGATCTGGATCGCCGCAGGGCTTATCGTCGCGCTGTCGGTGGCGCCCCTCCAGCTTGAAAAAGAGGTCTACCTGCTTGGCGGGCTGCTCATCGCCTACGGCCTCGCTTCCCTTATCGCGATCTCGATGGCCAAGAAGGGCGGCTCGTCCAATATGCTGTCGAGCATCGTCGGCGACTTTTCCGGCATGCCCGACATCATGAAGAAACTCGCGGTGACCCAATTCTTCAGCTGGTCGGCACTGTTCATCATGTGGATCAACACCACCCCGGTCGTGGCGCAATATTTCTTCGGATCGGCCGACGCCGACAGCGCCGCCTATCAGGAAGGCGGCAATTGGGTGGGCGTCCTGTTCGCCGTCTACAACGGCGTCGCGGCGATCGCCGCCCTCACCCTCCTGCCCTTCCTCGCCAAGCGGGTCGGCAAGGTGAAGACGCATATGATCTGCCTGCTCGCCGGCGCGCTCGGCTACGCCAGCTTCTTCCTGTTCAAGGACCCGCAGCACCTGCTGATCGCGGAAATCGGCGTCGGCATCGCTTGGGCCTCGATCTTGGCCATGCCCT
The DNA here is from genome assembly GCF_000585415.1 of Sphingomonas jaspsi DSM 18422. Classification (NCBI taxonomy): domain Bacteria; kingdom Pseudomonadati; phylum Pseudomonadota; class Alphaproteobacteria; order Sphingomonadales; family Sphingomonadaceae; genus Sphingomonas; species Sphingomonas jaspsi. The sequence continues at coordinate 2,519,758 of NZ_KK073876.1, forward strand.
ACGCCATCCTCGCGTCGAGCCTGCCGCAGGCCAAGCTTGGCATCTACATGGGCCTGTTCAACGTCTTCATCGTCGTGCCGCAGCTGCTGGTGGCAACGGTGATGGGGTCGATCATGAAGGCCTTTTTCCCCGACCAGCCGATCTACACCATGGCCTTCGCCGCCGCGGTGATGGCGCTAGCAGCGCTGGCGATGCTGCGGATCAGGGAAGACGTCCCGGCCTGAGACGTGTCGCGAAAAATCGGAAAGGCCATGTCCGGTTTCGCTTGCGTGGGCCAACAGAAGGCGTAGATTCACAAGCAATCGAGATTGACTGAGGAGACGGGTTAGCGGCGTAAAAAGTTTCTGCTTGCAGATTGTGGCGATCGGCTCTTCCACAAGGCCGTCGACCGTCGCGATTTCGGCCGTTGCTTCGTCGTCCCCGTCAGCGGGTTTTCCCGCTCTCGTCGACCCCGAACTCTCCCGAACATCTTAGCGAATAACTGCCGCGGCAACTCGTGCGCCCGCGCGCCCGCTCCCCATGGGTCTCGAGATCCTTTGAACAGGGAGTATGAAACATGAGCTATGTCACCACCGAACGCCGCCCGATGCTGGGCCGACTTTTCAACGGCGGCCTGCGCCGCAAATTCAGCCGGAGCGTCATCGCCTTCCCGATACTTGCGGGCGCGGCGGCGCTGCTGATGACCACCAGCTTCGCCCGGGTCGAACCCGGCAACGTCGGCATCCGCGTCAACAATATCGCGGGCGGCGTCCGGCCGAACTCGCTTGGCGTGGGCTGGTACTTCGCGCCTCCGGGAACGCACATCTACGAATATCCGGTGTTCACGCGGACCTATACCTGGACGTCCTCGTCGACCGAGCAGAGCCCGATCGACGAAAGCTTCAACTTCCAGGACAGGAATGGCCTGTCGCTGAAGGCCGACGTGGCGGTGAGCTATCACGTCGACCCGGCGAAGGCGTCGATCCTGTTCCAGCGTTACCGCACGGACATGGACCAGATCATCGCCGGGCCGCTGCGCAACGCGATCCGCAACGCCATCGTAGAGCGCGCCGCCCAACTCGGCGTCGAGCAAATCTACGGCGATCACAAGGCGGAACTGATCGCGACGGCACAGAAAAAGGTCGAAGCCTTTTTCGCGCCAGTCGGGTTGCAGGTCGAGCAAATCTACTGGGCCGGCAACATCGTCGTTCCCCCGCAGGTGCTCGACCAGATCAACGCGAAGATCGCCAACGAACAGGCGGCGCTCGCGGCACAGGCCAATGTCGCAACGGCGCAAGCCAATGCGGAGGCGCGCATCGCCAAAGCGAAGGGCGATGCGGAGGCGATCCAGGTCGAGGCGCAGGCGATCCGGACCAACCCGGAAATCGTCAAGCTGCGCGCGGTCGAGCGTTGGGACGGCAGGTTGCCGACCTACACCGGCGCGGGGCCGATGCCGTTCATCGATGTGAAGTAAGGCCTAAGAAGGGGCGCCGTCGTAAATCCGGCGGCGCCCTTTACCGTTCGAACCGTCCGGTATCGCTCTGGACATAGCCGAACCAGGCCGCGATCGGGGCGCCGTTGACGTCGGTGGCGGGACGGAACCGGGCCCGCTGCAGGATCAGGCTGCAGGTCCATTGATCGGCCGCGGCATTGCCGAAACTGCGCATGACGTCGCACTGACTGACCCGCCCGTCGGGCTGCACCCGGACGCGCACGAAGATGCGGCCGCCCTTTGGCCAGGCCCGCTGGATTTCGATCGGATAATCGCGGTTGGTGATGCCCTTTACCAGGCGCACGCCGCTGCCGCCGCTGCCGCCACCGCCGGTGCCATTGCCCGATCCGCCGCTGCCCGTGCCGTTACCGACGCCGCCGGCGCCGGTCCCGGGCCCCGGCACATTGCTGGCGCCCTGCGTCTTGTCCCCGCCGGTGTTGGGGGTCTTGCTGACCGGCATCGGCTGCGGCACCGGCAGCGGGATGCGCGGTTCGGGGTCCTTGACCTCGGTCGCTTTGCTCTTGACGTTCTTGGCCGAGGCGGCGCCTTCCTGTTCCTTGGGCTTGGCCTTTTCGGGCTGCTGCACGACCACCGGCGGTTCGGGCGGAGGCGGCGGCGGTTCGGTGACGTCGAACATCTGGACGACCTCTTCCGGCAGCGCTTCGCGAACCGTGCCCGACAGGTTCACCAGCGCGAACGCCAGCCCGACATGCACGAGCAGGACGAGCGCAAGCGTGATGAGTTTGTCGCGGCGGGAGGCTTTGGGCTGATACATTGGCGAAACGAACGCGGCAGGCCGCGTTGGGTTTCGCGTCAGATCGTCAGGCAGATATATTTGATTTCGAGATAATCCTCGATGCCATATTTAGAGCCTTCGCGGCCAAGCCCCGACTGCTTGACCCCGCCGAACGGCGCAACCTCGGTCGAGAGGATGCCCGAATTGACGCAGACCATGCCGCTTTCGATCGCCTCCGCCACACGCCACACGCGGCTGAGGTTGGTCGAATAGAAGTAGGAAGCGAGGCCGAATTCGGTGTCGTTGGCCATGGCGATCGCCTGCTCTTCGGTGTCGAACTTCACTACCGGGGCGAGCGGGCCGAAGGTCTCCTCACGCGCCACCGCCATGTCCTGCGTCACGTCGGCGATGACGGTCGGCTCGAAGAAGGTGCCGCCCAGCTCGTGGCGGTGTCCGCCGGTGATGAGGGTGGCGCCCTTCGACAGCGCGTCGGCGATATGCTCCTCGACCTTTTCGATCGCATGTTTGTCGATCAGCGGGCCCTGCTGCACGCCCTCTTCCAGCCCGTTGCCGACCTTCAGTGCATCGGCCGCCTTGGCCAATTTGTCGACGAATTCGTCATATACGCCGGCCTGCACGTACAGCCGGTTGGTACAAACGCAGGTCTGGCCTGAATTGCGATATTTGGACGCAATGGCGCCCGCCACGGCTGCGTCGACGTCGGCGTCGTCAAACACGATGAAAGGCGCATTGCCGCCGAGTTCCAGGCTCAGCTTCTTGATGGTTTCGGCGCTCTGCTTCATCAGCAGCCGTCCGACTTCGGTCGATCCGGTGAAGCTTAACTTGCGGACGATGGGGCTGGATGTCATCTCCCCGCCGATGTCGCCCGACCCGCCGGTCAGCACGTTGAAGATGCCCTTGGGAATGCCCGCTTCCTCGGCCAGCACCGCCAGCGCCAGCGCCGAAAAGGGCGTCTGGGTCGCGGGCTTCAGCACCATCGGGCAGCCCGCCGCCAGCGCAGGCCCGGCCTTGCGGGTGATCATCGCGTTCGGGAAATTCCATGGCGTGATGGCGCAGGCGACGCCGATCGGCTGCTTCAGCACGACGATGCGCTTGTCGTTCATGTGGCCGGGAATGACGTCGCCGTAGATTCGTTTTCCTTCTTCGGCGAACCATTCGATGAAGCTGGCGCCATAGGCGATTTCGCCACGGCTTTCGGTCAGGCTCTTGCCCTGCTCCATGGTCAGGATGCGCGCCAGCTCCTCCTGATTCGCCATCATCAGGTCGAACCATTTGCGCAGGATCGTCGCGCGCTCCTTTGCGGTCTTGGCGCGCCATTCGGGCCAAGCCCGCTCTGCCGCCTCGATCGCCCGCCGCGTTTCCGCTGCACCGCACTTCGGGACGGTGCCCAGTTTCTCGCCGGTCGCGGGGTTAGTGACGTCGAGTGTCTCCCCGTTATCCGCGTCGACCCACTGGCCGTCGATATAGCATTGTTGGCGGAGCAGCTTGGACGCGGTCATGGGGTGTTCCTTCAGGCGATGGCGCGCAGGGCCGGCATCGCTTCGTCGAGCGAACGGCAGATGATGTCGACCAGATCGTCGATCTGGGCACGGGTGATGATCAGCGGCGGCGACATCACGATGGTATCGCGGATGGCGCGGACCATCAGGCCGTTGTCGATGCAGTGGTCGCGGACGATAGGACCGGCATTGCCCTCGCTGCCGCCGAAGCGTTCGTTGGTGCCCTGCTTGGACACGATTTCGACCGCCCCGAGCAGGCCAATCGACCGCGTTTCGCCGACCAGCGGATGGTCGTTGAGGCGCGCCAGCGCTTCCGCGAGATAGGGCCCGACATCGTCGCGCACGCGGCCGACCAGCCCTTCGCGTTCGATGATGTCGATGTTGCGATGCGCGACCGCTGCCGACACCGGGTGCCCCGAATAGGTAAAGCCGTGTATGAAGTCGCCGCCGGTCTTCAGCACTTCGACGATGTCGCTCGACACGGCGGTTGCGCTGATCGGGAGGTAGCCCGACGAGAGGCCCTTGGCCATCGGCACCAGGTCGGGGGTGAAGCCCAGGCGCTGGTGGCCGAACCATTCGCCCGTCCGGCCATAGCCGCAGATGACTTCGTCAGCGACGAGCAGGATGCCGTACTTGCGGCAGATTGCCTCGACCGCCTGCCAGTAACCGTCGGGCGGGATGATTACGCCGCCCGCGCCCTGCACCGGCTCGCCGATGAAGGCGGCGACATTTTCCGGGCCGACTTCGAGGATTTTTTCCTCGATCGCGGCGGCGCATTGCTGGCCGAATTCATAAGGATCGGTGCCGAAGCCCTCACCGAAGTGATAGGGCTGGCGGACATGCTCGATGCCGGGGATGGGGAGGTCGCCCTGGACGTGCATGAACTTCATGCCGCCGAGGCTGACACCCGCGACGGTGGAGCCATGATAGGCGTTCCAGCGGCTGATGAAGACAGTGCGCTTGGGCTCGCCCTTCACCTTCCAATAATGGCGCACCATCCGGAAAACGGTGTCGTTGGCTTCGCTGCCCGACCCGTTGAAGAATATGTGCTGCAGCTTGCCGCCTGTGATGCCGGCAATGCGGTCTGCCAGCATGACCGTCGGCGGCGTCGCGGTCTTGAAGAAGGTGTTGTAGAAGGGCAGCTCGAGCATCTGCTCATAGGCGACGTCGGCCAGTTCCTTGCGGCCATAGCCGACGTTGACGCACCACAGGCCCGCCATGCCGTCGAGGATGCGGTTGCCGTCGCCGTCGTGGATGTAGCAGCCGTCGGCATGGGTGACGATGCGGCTGCCGCCCATATCCTCGATCAGCTTATAATCCTGCTGCGCGGGAAGATGGTGCGCGACGTCGAGGCGCTTGAGTTCGGCGATGTCGTAATTGCGGGCCATGAGATGTTCCAATGTCAGTAAAGGTCGGGACGCGGTTGAGGTTCCGGCCCGATCAGGGCGAAAAGCCGATCCGCGCCAGGAAGCGGTTGGTGCGCGTAATCCTCATCGCTCCAGCTCCCCGCGCAGCGCCCGGCCGAGCAGTTTGAAGAAGGCCTGGCTATCTGGGTTGCGGTCGGTGTCCCATTCGGGATGCCATTGCACGGCGACCACGGGCGCGTCGTTGATGCGGGCGGAATAGGCTTCGACCAGTCCGTCGGGTGCACGCGCTTCGATGGTCAGCGGATCGGCGAGCTTGCCGATGCCCTGGTAATGCACCGAATTGACCGTCGCTTCGTCCTTCCCCAACGCGCGGGCGAGCATTCCGCCCTCGGAGAAGTGCACGGGGTGGAGATGATCGAACATCTCGTCGAATTTCGCCCCGTCGGGCGCGTGATGGCGGATCAGCTCGTCGCTGGCCGATGTGTCGCGACGCAGGCTGCCGCCAAGCGCGACATTGATTTCCTGGAAACCGCGGCAGATGCCGAAGACGGGACGCTTGAGGTCCACCATCTGGCCGACCATCGACAGCGCAATCTCGTCGCGGCTGGGGTCGAACGGGCCGTCCCCGCCCTCGTCGGCGTAACGCTTGCCCTCGACGTTCGACGGGCTGCCGGTCAGCAAGATGCCGTCGAGCCGCGGCGCGACCTCGGCGGCAGTCATCAGGTCGGGCAGCGACGGGATGATCAGCGCGGCGACATCGGCGTGGGTCATTGCCGCGCGAATATAGCGCTCCATCACCGCCTGGGCCGGTTCGACCCCGACGATGCGGTTGCAGGCAATGATCCCCAGGACGGGTCGGGTCATGATCTCAGTGCTTAATCATCACGTGGCGCGTCGTCATATAATGTTCGAGGCAGTAGATGGACAGGTCGCTGCCATAACCCGACGACTTGACCCCGCCGTGGGGCATCTCGGTGACGTTGACCGAATGGGTATTGATCCACGTCACGCCATATTCGAGCTTGGCCGAAAATTCCGCCGCCTTGCCGACGTCGCGGGTCCACACCGACGAGGCGAGGCCATAGTCGCAGTCGTTGGCCCAGTTGAGCGCCTGCGCATCGTCGGCGAATTTGGTCACCGACACGACCGGGCCGAACACTTCCTTCTGGACGATCTCGTCCTGGTGCCGCGCCCCGGCGATGAGGGTCGGCGAGTAATAGAAACCGGCGCGGTCGGGCGCCGAGCCGCCGGTGACGATTTCGGCCGGCGTATCGGCAGCGGCGCGGGCGACGAAGCCATCGACGCGGTCGCGCTGTCGGGCGGTGATCAGCGGGCCCAGCGCGGTGCCAGGGACCGAGGGATCGCCCATCTCGATCTTTTCGATCGCGGCCTGCAGGTCGGCGACCAGCCGGTCGTGGATATCGGCATGGGCGTAGATCCGGCACGCGGCGGTGCAGTCCTGCCCGGCATTGTAGAAGCCGCCCTCGGCAATCGCTTCGACCGCCGCCGCGATGTCGGCGTCGGCGAGCACGATCACCGGCGCCTTACCGCCCAGTTCGAAATGGGTCCGCTTGATGGTCGGCGCCACCGCCTCCAGAATCTTGCGGCCCGTCGCGACGTCGCCGGTCAGCGAGACCATCCGCACGCGTGGATGCTGGACCAGCCGCGCGCCGACGTTGGCGCCGTTGCCGGTGACGACGTTGACCACGCCTTCGGGCAGGAACTCGGCGCACACCTCGGCCAGCTTGAGCGCGGTCAGCGGGGTATGCTCGGACGGCTTCAACACCACCGTATTGCCCGCCGCGATGACCGGCGCGATCTTCCAGCTGGCCATCATCAGCGGATAGTTCCACGGCGCGATGCCGACGCACACGCCCAAGGGGTCGCGGCGCAACATCGAGGTGAAGCCCTGCCGATATTCGCCCGCCGGAACGCCCGGCACGGTCCGGGCCGCGCCGGCGAAGAAGCGGAACACGTCAACGGTGTTGCCGACATCGACCGCCTTGGCGGTGCCGATCGGCTTGCCGCAATTGAGCATTTCCAGCTGGGCGAATTCGTCCGCCATCTCTTCGATCCGGTCGGCGATCTTCAGCATCCTGAGCGATCGTTCCTTGGGCGGCATCTTCGACCAGATCGCGAACGCCTTTTCCGCCGCCGCGACCGATGCGTCGACCTGCGCCCGGCTGGCGCTGGCGAGGCTGGCGATTTCCTCGCCCGTCGCAGGGTTGAACACCGGCTCGGGCGCTTCGTCCCCACCGACCGAATGACCCGCAATGAACTGGCCCCGGATATCGAGCATGTCTTGGTCTCGCTATATGAGTGTCACGGTCACGCTATGCCTGCCGGCGCCGGCGCGAAAATATGAAATCAAACGGTCAGCCTATCGGAAAAGCCGATAGCGCTCGCCTCAACTCAAGAGCACGATCGGGCTGTCGGCGCGCCAGTGCATCGACACCCGGTCGTCCCACGTGAAATGATCCTGGTCGCGGCGGGAGAGGTTCGAGCGCGAAACCCGCAGCCGGGCGCCGCCGTCGAGCTGGATATCGTACAGCGTGCAATCGCCAAGATAGCTCATCCCCTTGATGACCCCGCGGGCGAAATTATGCTCGTCGGGCGCATCTTCGGCCGCCGCGCGGACCGCCTTCCCCTGCCCCGGGACGTGCAGGTAGATTTTCTCCGGCCGCAGCGCGACCCACACCTGGCTGCCATGCGCGCCGGTGACGCCATGGTTGAGGTAGACCTTGCCCAGGCCCGGGCAATCGACCGCTGCCCGGTCAGGCTCGTCGATGGTCAGCGTTCCTTCGAACATGTTCACCGAGCCCACGAAGTCGGCGACGAACCGGTTGGCGGGAAATTCGTAGAGGTCGGCCGGCGGTGCCAGCTGAGCCACTTCGCCCTTGTTCATCACCGCGACCCGGGTCGCCAGCGACAAGGCTTCATCCTGGTCGTGAGTCACCGTCACGAAGGTGATGCCGACCTTTTCCTGCAGGTCGGCGAGTTCGAACTGCATTTGCGCGCGCAGCTTGGCGTCGAGCGCCGACAAGGGCTCGTCGAGCAGCAGCACCTTTGGCCGCATGACGAGGCTGCGGGCGAGCGCGACACGCTGGCGCTGGCCGCCCGAGAGCTGGTCGGGCTTGCGTTCGCCCAGACCGTCGAGCTTCACCAGCTCGAGCGCTTCGGCCACGCGGCTGCGGATGTCGTCGCTGCCCACCCCGGCGATCTTCAAACCGTAGCCGACGTTCTGCGCGACGGTCATGTGCGGGAACACGGCGTAGGACTGGAACACCATGTTGATCGGCCGTTTGTTCGGCGGGACGTTGGCCATATCCTGCCCGTCGATCAGGATCTGCCCTTCGGTCGGCACTTCGAAACCGGCGATCATGCGCAAGAGCGTCGTCTTGCCGCAGCCCGACGGGCCGAGCAGGACGAAGAACTCGCCCGGCACGATATCCAGGCTGACATTGTCGACGGCGGTCATGTTGCCGAAGCGTTTGGTGACGTTGCGGATCGAAATGATCGGTTCGGACATGGATCAATGGCCCTGCGTCATCGCGCCCATCTGCTTTTCCATGCGCAGCGCGATCGTGGTGAGAATGACGGTGAGGAGGATCAGCAGGGTCGAGACCGCATTGACCTCCGGCGTTACCGAGAAGCGGACCATCGAATAGACCTTCACCGGGAAGGTGATGGTGTTCGGCCCGGACGTGAAGAAGGTGATGACGAAATCGTCGAGACTGAGCGTGAAGGCGAGCAGCGCCCCGGCGATCAGGCCCGGCTTCATGTGCGGCAACAGGACGTCGCGGAACGCCTGCCATTCGCCGGCACCGAGATCCTTTGCCGCCTCCTCCTGCTCGCGGTTGAAGCTGGCAAGCCGCGCCCGCACAACCATCGTCACGAACGGGAAGCAGAAGGTGATGTGCGAAATGATGATCGCACCCAGGCTCAGCGGCCAGGGCAGTTCGGTCGGATAGCCGACCTTGGCGAAGAAGATCAGCATCGCGACGCCCATGCAGATTTCCGGGACCACGATGGGCAGTGCCATCGCCCCTTCGACCGGCGCTTTTCCGGGGAAGCGGAAGCGCCACAGCATCACCGCCGCGAGCGCGCCGATGACCAGGCTGACGACCGTGCTGATCGCGGCGATGGTCAGCGAATTGCCGAGTGCTTCCATCAGACTGCCGTTATCGAGCGCCTTCTTATAATATTTGGTGGTGAAGCCCATCCAGACGATGTTGCGGCGGCTGTCGTTGAAGCTGAACGCCATCAGCGTCAGCAGCGGCGCGTAGAGGAAGAACAAGGTCAGCCCGACCCACAGGCGGAGCCAGGTTCGGCGGGTATATTCCAGCGGCGCGATCGGCGTGCGGTTGGATCGACCGAACATCATACCCGTCCTTCCGTACGCTTGGTCTTCAGCGCCTGCAGCGCGATGATGATGAAGGTCGCATACATGAGCAGGAAGGACAGCGCCGCGCCGAACGGCCAGTCGTTGGCACGCTTGAACTGGCGCTCGATGACGTTGGCGATCATCTGGCTGTCAGGCCCGCCGAGCAGGTCGGGCGTGAGGTATGCGCCGAGGGCGGGCACGAAGGTGATGATGAGGCCGGAAATGATGCCCGGCAGCGCCAGCGGGGCGACGATGTTGAGCAGGGTGCGCGTATGTCCGGCGCCCAGATCGAGGCTCGCTTCGATGAGCGATTTGTCGAGCCGGTCGAGCGCTGCATAGAGCGGCAGGACCATGAAGGGCAGGTGGACGTAGACGAGGCCCAGCACGACCGCGAAATTATTGTAGAGCAGGTGCATCGGCTCATAGGCCTGCGGCGGCCCCATGCCGACCAGCGTCATCAGCGACCCGAACTTGTCGTGCAGCCAGCCGATCGACTGGTTGGCATAGCCCTCGGTCCTCAGAACCGCCATCAACGCGTAAGTGCGCACCAGCAGGTTGGTCCAGAAGGGCAGCATGATGCCCAGCAGCAGCCAAGGTTTCCACTTGTCGGTCGCGAACACGATCGCCAGCGCGACGGGAAATCCGACGAACAGGCAGATCAACGTGGTCAGCGCGGCGACCCCGACCGACTTGGCGAAGATGGTGAGGTAAAGCGGCTCGATCGCCCGCGCATAGTTGGCGAAGGTGCCCGAGATCTTGATCTCGGTGAGCCCGGCATTAGTGCCGAAGCTGTACAGCCAGACGATCCCCATCGGGATGATGAAGAACAGTAGCAGCCATCCGATCGGTACGCTCGCGATGGTCGCGAACATGGATCGGTTCTGTTTCCAGTCCTGCATCATCCCTCCGGTCGGGGGTTCAAACCCGGGTCAGGTTCAGGCGGCGCGGATGCGGGTGAAGGCTTCTTCGTACAGCGGCTGCAGCTTTTCGTTGTACGAGGCATATTCGCACTTCGCGAGCTGGTCCGCCGGCGGGAAGATCACCGGGTTGTTCTTGTAATCGTCGGGCATCAGCGCCTTGGCCGCCGCGTTCGGCGTCGGATAGAGGATGGTCTTGCTGATTTCCGCGCCGGCCTTGGCATCGAGCAGATAGTTGATGAAGGCATGAGCGTTCTTCGGGTGCGGCGCGCCCTTGGGAATGCACAGCGTATCGCTGTTCAGCTGGCTGCCTTCCTTGGGCAGGACGAACCCGACGTCCTTGTCCTCGGTCATCAGCTGGGCGATGTCGCCATTATATTCCATCACCAGGTCGACGTCGCCCGACGCCAGCAGATCCTGGCCATTGTCTTCGTGGAAGGTTTTGATGTTGGGCTTCTGCTTGATCAGCATCGCCTCGACTTCCTTGATGATCTCCGGCGTGATCGCATTGACCGAATAGCCCTTATATTTGGCGCCGAGGCGGATGACGTCGCCCGCTTCCGACAGCAGCGCGATGCGGCCTTTATACTGGTCGCTGTCGTAAAGGACGCTCCAGCTGTCCGGCGGCGTCGCCACCTTCGACTTGCGATAACCGATCCCCAGCGTCAGCCAGGTGTAGGGCATCGAATATTTGCGGCCCGGATCGTAAGCGACGTCGACGAAGGTCGGGTCGAGATTCTTCATGTTGGGGATGAGGCTGTGGTCGAGCGGTTCGATCAGCTGCGACTGGATCATGCGTTCGACGAAGTCGTTCGACGGCACGATGACGTCGAAGCCCGGGTTGCCGGCGCGCAGCTTGGCGAACAATTCGTCGTTGGTCGCGAACAGGCTCATGTTCACATCGATGCCGCTCGCGTCCTTGAAATCCTCGAGCGTCGTTTCGCCGATGTAGGTGTCCCAGTTGTAGAAGTTGAGCTTGGGCTCTTCACCGGTCCCGGCGCCACCGCCTTTGCTTGCTTCCTTCGAGCAGGCCGCAAGGCCTCCGAAGCTGATGCCGATTGCGGCAACGCCAAGACCTTGCAACAGCGAACGGCGACCCAGTCGACGACCCATGATTTCCGGACGGTCGGTCATATGCCTGCTCTCCCCTTTGTACTTGCGACTCCTGATGGCGGAAACGCAGGCTAGGCGCTGCGTAGCGGGTCGCAAGTCTTATCGGCGTAACAAAAGCCCCTATCGCGCGACGCGCCAGTCTATTATTCAACCCGAGGGGTATCGAAAAAACCGATGAACATCACTTTCCGCCAGATTCGCTACTTCATCGCCGTCGCCGAGGCGCGGTCGGTGTCGGGCGGATCCAGTGCGGTGGGCATATCGCAATCGGCGGTGACCGACGCGATCCGCACGCTGGAACTGGAAACCGGCGTCACGTTGTTCCACCGCCATCCCAAAGGCGTGACCCTGACGCGCGAAGGCCATCAGTTCCTGCGGCACGCGCGCTCCATCATCGGCGCGATCGCCGACATGGCCGGCGGTGTCGGGCGCGACAAGGACCATACCGAAGGCAAGATTCGCATTGGTGTGACGCCGGTCGTCACCGGCTATTTCCTGTCAGACCAGATCGCCCGTTTCCACCGGCTGTTTCCCAAGATCGAGATCCAGCTGGTCGAGGACCGCCGCGCCTATATCGAACATCTGCTGGTCAACGGCGAACTCGACCTCGGCCTGTTGATGGTGTCCAATCTCGAACAGCGCGCGGCGATCGATCATGAGGTGCTGATCCGGTCTGAATGCCGCGCCTGGATGGCGCCGTCGCATGCGCTGGCCGACGTCGATGGACTGGCGCTAGCGGACCTTGAGAACGAACCGATTGTGGCGCTAGCGCTCGACGAGCTCGACGGCCTCGTCGACGGCATCTGGTCCAAGTTCGACCATCCGCCTCGCGTCGCCTATCGCACCAGTTCGATGGAAGGCGTGCGCAGCCTCGTCGGCACCGGCGCGGGCATCGCGCTGCTACCCGACCTCGTCTACCGGCCGTGGAGCCTGGAAGGCGACCGCGTGATCGCCAAGCGCACGCGTGAAACGCTGCCGACGGTCGACATCGGCATCGCCTGGCGCCGCCTCACCCGCCACAGCGAGGCGGTCAACCTGTTCATGGAAACGGTGCACCAGAACCGCCGCTAGGCGTTGTTCAAATACCAGGCGTAGTCGAGCTCGGTCACCTCGGCCATGAAGCGCGCCATCTCGACCTCTTTCACCGTGCAATAGTGGGTGACGAAACGGTCGCCGAGATAGTCGCGCAGCGTGGCGCTATTCTTGAACGCCTCGATCGCCGCGGCCCAATGGTTGGGCAGGCGCGTGTCCTTGGGTGCCTGTTCATAGCCGTTGCCGACGATGGCGGGGCCGGGATCGATCTTGTTCACCATGCCATGGTGCATCGCCGCCAATACCGCCGCGACGGCTAGGTAGGGATTGGCGTCGGCGCCGCACACGCGATGCTCGACATGGCGTGACGGCGGCGGACCCGCCGGCACCCGCAAGCTGACTGTGCGATTGTTGACCCCCCAGGTCGGCGCGACGGGTGCATAGCTGTTGGCCTTGAAACGGCGGAAGCTGTTCGCGTTGGGCGCGAAGATCGCCATGCTGTCGGCGAGCAGCGCCTTCATCCCGCCGATGGCATTGCGGAGCAGCGGTGAGCCTTCGGGATCGTCGCTGGCGAACGCATTATTACCGTCCTTGTCGGCCATCGATACGTGGAGGTGCATCCCGCTGCCCGCCTGCTCGGCGAAGGGCTTGGCCATGAAGCTGGCGACCATGCCATGCTTGGCCGCGACGCCCTTCACGATCCGCTTATACATGACGCCATCGTCGGCCGCGCGCATGGCGTCGGCCTTGTGGCGCAGCGTCAGTTCGAACTGGCCCGGCGCATATTCGCTGATGCCCGATTCGAGCGGGATGTTTTGCGCGTCGCAGGCGGCGTAGAGGTCGTCGAAGAAGGGCTTGAAGTCCTCCAGTTCGCGCAAGGAATAGACGTCGTTGCCATTGGGCTTCTCGCCGGTGGTGAGGCCGCGCGCGATGACGGGGCGACCGTTCTCCATTTCGAACAGATAGAATTCCAGCTCGACCGCGACGACAGGCGTCAGGCCTTCCTCCGCCAGCTTGTCGATAACCCGACCCAGCACATGGCGCGGGTCGAGGTCGTTGGGCGTACCGTCGAGTTCGTAATAGCTGGTCGTGAACTGCGCGGCATTGTCGCCCAGCCACGGCGTGCGGACCAAAGTGCCCGGAATGGGGCGGCACAGCCGGTCGGCGTCGCCGTCTTCCCAGACAAGGCCCGTCTCCTCGCAATCCTGCCCCATGATGTCGACCACCAGCACCGATCCCGGCAGGAAGCGGCCGTTTTCATAGACGCCCAGCACCTCATGCTGGCGCAGCCGCTTGCCGCGCGGGACGCCCGACATGTTGGTGAAGATGATGTCGATCGCATCGATGTCCGGATTGTCGGCGAAGAAGGCTTCGGACTCCGATCTGTCGGCGATCTTGTTCGATGCATGGGGCGGCTTGGTCATATCCTATCCGATCAGCGTCTGGAGGCATTCGTCAAGCACCTCGGCCAGCCGGTCGACCTGCTCAGGGCGGGTCGCGGGGCTGACGAGGGTCATGTTGTGGAACGGCGCGATCAGCACGCCGCGGTTGATAAGGAACAGGTGCAGCGCATGTTCGAGCGGCCCCTGCATCGCGGCGCGCGCCTCGGTGCCGTTGCGCGCGGCCTTATCCGAACAGATGAATTCGCCGCGCGATCCAATGTGGGTGACGTGCCAGTCGAGGCCGTTAGCGGCGATCACCGCCTTCACCTTCTGCGCCAGCGTTTCGGCCAGCGGCAGCATGTGCGCATAAGCGGCAGGCGTCATCACTTGCGTCAGGCAGGCGCGCATCGCAGCGAGTGCCAGCGCATTGGCCGACAGCGTCGTGCCGATGCCCGAATGGCCCGTTTCCCCTTGGGCGCGGACATGCTCCATCCGCTCGGCAACGTCGGCGGAAAAACCATAGACCGCGCACGGTACCCCGCCCGCGACCGGCTTGCCGAGCACGAACAGGTCGGGGATCGGGCCGTAGGTGCCGGTGTGACCGCCGTATCCGGTGGAGATGGTGTGGGTCTCGTCGAACACCAGCAGCGTGCCGTGGCGGGTGCAAAGCTCGCGCGCCGCTTCGAGATAGCCATCGTCGGGCAGCACCATGCCGACATTGGTCATCGCCGGTTCCATCAGCAGGCAGGCGACGTCGCCCGGCGCGAGCGCGGCTTCGAGCGCGGCGAGGTCGTTGAATTCGATCACCCGCGTATGCTCGCGCACGTCATAGACCTGCCCGACCAGGCTGCGGCGGAGCATGGGCACGCCGTCGCGCAGGTCGACGAACACATCATCGACCGCGCCATGGTAGCAGCCGTTGAAGATCAGGATCTGGTCGCGCCCCGTGATCCCGCGGCACCAGCGGATCACCGCGCGGTTGGCCTCACTCGCGCTCGACGTCACTTGCCAGAAAGGCAGCTTAAAGCGCTTCGCCAATTCGTCAGCGACCACCACCGCGTCGTCGGTCGGCAGCATATAAGTGAGGCCGCGCGAGGCTTGGCGAGCGATCGCGTCGGCGACCGGCGCGGGCGAATGGCCGAACATCGACCCGGTATCGCCCAGGCAAAAATCGTCAAAGCGGTGCCCGTCGACATCCCACAGCTCCGCGCCTTCCGCCCGCTCCGCGAACAGCGGGAACGGCGTGCCCCAATCGAGCATCCAGTGGAACGGGACGCCGCGATGCCAATGGTTCGCGGCCTTGGCGGCCAGCGCGGCGCTGTTCGGATTGCGCTGGGCGAACAGCGCGCGCTCGGCCGTCAGCATGGCGTCGATCGATGCGGGCGAAATCATAGGCGGTCCTTCAGCGCGAACCATAGCATGCCCGCGACGTAGAGCGGATGGCGCAGCAACGGCCCTCCTGGAAAGGGCTTGTTCGGCAGCGACGCGAACAGGTCGAAACGCTCCGCCGTCCCGCGCATCGCACCGGCGATCAGTTCGCCCGCCAAGGTCGTCAGCAGCACGCCATGTCCTGACCAGCCATGTGCGAAGAAGCTGTTCCCGATGCGGCCGAAGTGCGGCAGCCGGTTCATCGTCACGCCGACGAGACCGCCCCAGGCATAGTCGATCTTGACCCCTTCCAGTTGCGGGAACACGCCTTCCAGATACGGCCGGACGAACCCCGCAACGTCGTGCGGCGGGCGCGGCGAATATTTCTCGCCGCCGCCGAAGATCAGGCGGTGGTCGCCACTCGGCCGGTAATAGTTGAGCACGAACTTGCTGTCCGACACCGCCGCGCCCGTTGGAAACAGCGTCTTTATCCGAGCCTCGCCCAACGGTTCGGTCGCGACATTGTAATTGGCGACCGGCATCGTCATCCGCGCCAGCTCGGGCGAGATCGATTCCATGAAGGCGTCGCAGGCGAGCACCGCATATTTCGCGGTCACCGTGCCGCGCTCAGTCTCGGCCCTAACCGGCGTCCCATGGTCTACCCTAAGGACTGGCGTGCACTCGTGGATTTCGACCCCGGCTGCCAATGAGGCCTTGGCCAGCCCCAGCGCATAGTTGAGCGGATGGAGATGGCCGCCATTCCGGTCATACAGACCGCCATGGTAGCGATCGCTGGCGACGTGCGCGCCGACATCGGCCCGCTCGACGATCTCGGCGCCTTCAAAGTCGACCAGGCGTTCGAGGATCGCCAATTCACGCCGCATCTCGTCGAGGTGCGCGGGCTTCGCCGCAGCCTGGAAATGGCCGACGCGATGGTCGCATTCGATGCCGTGCAGCGCAATCCGGCCGCGCACGCGGTCAACCGCCGAATTGGCAAGGCGAAGCAATTGCCGGGCGCGATCCTCGCCTAATTTGTCGACCAGATCGGGCGCACCCCAGCGAAGCCCCGGGATCATCTGTCCGCCGTTGCGCCCCGACGCGCCCCAGCCGATGCGATGCGCTTCGAGCAGGATCACCTTGAAGCCGGCTTCCGCCGCGTGAAGCGCCGCCGACAGTCCGGTGAACCCGCCGCCGATCACCACCACGTCGGTCGATCGATCGCCCGTAAGGGCCGGTTGCGGCGGAAAAGGATTGGCGGTCGCCGCATAAAGCGACGGCGCGTGGGCGGCCATGGCTACACCTTCAGCAGAAGATGTTCGCGCTCCCACGAGCTGATGACCGACTGGTAGGCGTAAAGCTCGGCTTCCTTGATCGCGTAGAAAACGTCGAAGAAATCCTCGCCCAGCTGCTGCTTCACCGGCTTGCAGTTGCGGAAGCGGTCGAGCGCCCCTTCCAGGGTTCGCGGCAGGGTGCGCGCGCGGTTGTAGGCGTTGCCGGCGATGCTCTTGGGCGGCTGCATCCGCTCGATCATGCCGACATAGCCGCAGATCAGCGACGTCGCTATCGCCAGATAGGGGTTGGCGTCTGCCCCGGCGAGCCGGTTTTCGACGCGGCGGTTGGCGGGGTCCGATACCGGGATACGGATACCGCAGCTGCGGTTGTCGGAACCCCATTGGACGTTGACCGGCGCCGACGTGTCGGGCCGCATCCGGCGGTAGCTGTTGACGTTAGGTGCGAACAGCGGGGTCACTTGCGGCAACAGGCGGACCAGCCCGGCGATATGGCTGCGGAACAGCGCACTGTCGCGGCCATTGGGGGTGGAAAAGACGTTGCGGCCATTGTCGGCGTCGACGATCGACTGGTGGATATGCATCGCGCTGCCCGGCTGGTCCGACATCGGCTTGGCCAGGAAGGTGGCATAGACGCCATGGTCGAGCGCAACCTGGCGCACGATCCGCTTGAACAGCAGCACTTCATCGGCCAGCGCCAGCGGATCGCCGTGGAGGAAATTCACCTCCAGCTGCGCCGCGCCCGATTCATGGATCATCGTGTCGATGTTGAGGTTCGCGCGCTCGCAGAAATCATAGATATGCTCGATGATGTCCTCGAACTCGCCGAGCGCTTCGAGGCCGAACGGCTGGCTCGCCGTTTCGGCGCGGCCCGAACGTCCGGTCGGCGGCACCAGCGGGAAATCGGGGTCGAGATTCTTCGAAACGAGGTAGAATTCCAGCTCCGGCGCGATGACCGGCTTCCACCCCTTCTTGGCGTAAAGCGCCAAAACGGACTTCAATACCTCGCGCGGCGCGATGCGGACCGGCGTGCCATCGGCCTTGATGGCGTCGGCGATGACATAGGCGGTCGGCGTCGTGTAACCCGGCGCTTCGCGGATCGTCGAAGGATCGGGGACCAGCATATAGTCCGGATCGAAATCCGGAACGATGTCGTCCACGCCGTCGGGATATTCGCCCATGACGGTGACGATGAACACGCTGCTGGGAATCCTCAGCGTGCGGTCTGCGAAGCTCTTGATGAACTTGTTGGCCGGCAGCACCTTGCCGCGCTGGATCCCGTTCATGTCCGGGATGATGCATTCGACCTCGGCGATGCCGCGTTCGTTGATCCAGGCTGCTAGGTCGATACTCATGGGAAGATCCTTACGCTGCGGACGGCGTTTCCGCCATCCGCAGCGCCGGTGTCATTAGAAGCCGAAGGTCAGCCGGCCGACGAACGTCGCCTTGCCGAGCGGCGTGAACGCGCGCGCGGTGTCGACATAGTCGAGCGTCGCGGTGAAGCCCTTGCCGAGGTCGACGTCCGCGCCGACCAGCCAGTCGCGCTTCTTGTCGGCGAAGGCGCCGTCTTCGAGGCCGAAGCTGGCGTGCAACGTCACCGGCGAATCCTTGATCGGCATTTCGCCCGACACATAATAGTATCGGTTGGATGTGTTGCCGATATTGTCCTGGCTGGGCGCGAAGGCCGCACCGACGCGAACCTCGCCCTCGCCGATCGAATAGCCCGCCGAGGCGTATAATTCGAAATAGTTGAAGTCGCCGTTGCCCGGGTAAAGATAATAGACCCCGCCGACGTCGAAGTTGATCGGACCCGCATCGCCCGACCAGCCGGCCGACAGGTCGAGTTCGGCCTCGTCCGCCTTGCCGTCATCCAGATCGACGTTCGACACCCAGGCGACGCCATAGAAGCCGGATTTGTGCGACACCGACAGTTCACCGGTCACTTCCGGGTCCTTGCCCGACAGCGAGATGCCGCGGAAACGGTAATCGGTGTGGACGCCGACCTCGGCGTCGATTTCCCACGGACCGGTCGATTCTTCGTCGGCCGCCGCGGTTTCGACCGCCTGTGGCTGGCTGGCCGGTGCGGCGTCCTGCGCCTCGGCAGCCGTGGCGATCATCGAAAGAGGCAGTAAGGCGGCAGTCGCCAGCAATCCGAACTTCATGTCGTCACCCCCATTGTCTCCGGCACCGACGGCGTGAAGCCCTCCACGCTGTCGCGGTGCGCCTGTGACAGCATCATGACGGCTAATCCCGAAACCGCTAGGAGAATAAATCACGCATATGGCTATCGGCTTTTCCGATAGCGGCGTTGGCCCGCTTTCGAATAGCGATGGCCCGCATGGTTGATTAGGTTCGCGCCCAGCAAACGCCAAGGAGCGACATGGCCCCGTCCAACGACCTTTCCAACTTCTGGATGCCCTTTACCGACAACCGCGGGTTCAAGGCGCACCCGCGCCAGTTCGTGGCGGCCAAGGAGATGCATTATGTCGCCGCCGACGGGCATCAGGTGCTCGACGCGACCGGCGGCCTGTGGTGCTGCAATGCCGGGCATGGCCGCGACCAGATCGTCGAGGCGGTGCGGCAGGCCGCTGGCGAGCTCGACTATGGCCCGACCTTCCAGCTCGCCCACCCCCGCGCCTTCGAAGCGGCGTCGGCCATCGCCGGGATTATGCCCGACGGGCTCAACCGCATCTTCTTCACCAACAGCGGGTCGGAATCGGTCGATACCGCCTTGAAGATCGCGCTCGCCTACCAGCGAGCGCGGGGACAAGGCAGCCGCACCCGCCTGATCGGGCGCGAGCGTGGCTACCATGGCGTGGGCTTCGGCGGCATCTCCGTTGGCGGGATCGTCAACAATCGCCGCCAGTTCGGCACATTGCTGGCGGGCGTCGACCATTTGCGTCACACCCACGACCTTTCCCGCAACGCCTTCAGCCGGGGCCTTCCCCAACATGGCGCAGAGCTTGCCGACGACCTGGAGCGGATCGTCGCGCTGCATGGCGCCGACACCATCGCCGCGGTCATCGTCGAGCCGGTGGCGGGATCGACCGGGGTGCTGATCCCGCCGGTCGGCTACCTCAAGCGCCTGCGCGAACTGTGCGACAAGCATGACATCTTGCTGATCTTCGACGAGGTCATCACCGGCTTCGGCCGCGTTGGCACGGCGACTGCGTCGGAACGCTTCGGCGTCACCCCCGACATGATCACCATGGCCAAGGGCCTGACCAACGCCGCGGTGCCGATGGGCGCGGTCGCGGCCAAGCGTCACATCTACGACACCATTGTGGACAACGCCCCGGCGGGCATCGAACTGTTCCATGGCTACACCTATTCTGGCCATCCGCTGGCCGCCGCCGCCGCCGTTGCCTCGATCGACCTCTACCGGGAGGAAGGGCTGTTCCAGCGGGCGATCGAGCTTGAGGACTATTGGGCAGACGCGGTCCACGCACTGCGCGGCAAGCCGCACGTCATCGACTGCCGCAACATCGGCCTCATCGGCGGGATCGAGTTGGAGCCCCGCCCCGGCGCGCCGACCAGGCGGGCGATGGAGCTGTTCCACAAGGCGTTCGACGCCGGGCTGCTGATCCGCGTCACCGGCGACATCATCGCGCTGTCGCCGCCGCTGATCCTCGAAAAGAGCCACATCGACGAGATTTTCGGCAAGCTCGGCGACCTGCTCGCCACCATCGACTAAGGACAGAAGCCATGGCGACCAACGCAGACTGGCAGGCGCGGCGCGAGGCGGCGGTGCCGCGCGGCGTGTCGACCATGCACCCGCGCTTCATCGAGCGCGCCCGGAACGCCGAAATGTGGGACGTCGAGGGCAAGCGCTACATCGACTTCGCCAGCGGCATCGCGGTGCTCAACACCGGCCACAACCACCCCAGGGTGATCGACGCGGTGAAGCGGCAGATGGACGCCTTCAGCCACACCTCGTTCCAGGTGAATCCCTACAAGCCTTATGTCGAACTGGCCGAACGGCTGAACGCCATCTCGCCGACCGGCCAGCCGTCGAAGACCATCTTCGTCACCACCGGCGCCGAGGCGGTCGAGAATGCGGTGAAGATTGCTCGTGCCCATACCAAGCGAAAGGCGATCATCGCCTTCAAGGGCGGCTTCCATGGCCGTACGATGATGGGCATGGCGCTGACCGGAAAGGTGCAGCCCTATAAGGCCGGCTTCGGCCCCTTCCCCGGCGATGTGTGGCACGTCCCCTTCCCCATCGCCTACCATGGCGTCAGCGAGGCGATGAGCCTTGACGCGCTGGATTCGCTGTTCAAGGCCGACGTCGACCCCGCCGATGTCGCCGCGATCATCCTTGAACCGGTGCAGGGTGAAGGCGGCTTCTACCAGGCGCCTGCCCGTTTCCTGCAATCGCTCCGGTCGCTCTGCGACATGCATGGCATGCTGCTGATCGCCGACGAGATCCAGTCGGGCTTTGCTCGCACCGGCCGTATGTTCGGCATCGAGCATAGCGGCGTCCGCCCCGACCTCATCACCATCGCCAAGTCGATGGCGGGCGGCTTCGCCATCGCCGGGGTGACGGGCCGCGCCGACATCATGGACGCCGCCAATCCGGGCGGGCTCGGCGGCACCTATGGCGGGCCGCCGATGGCCTGCGCGGCGGGCCTCGCAGTGCTCGACGTGATCGAGGAAGAAGGACTTTGCGCCCGCGCCGACGCGATCGGGACGGAGATCAAGGAACGGCTGGAGGGCTTGAAGCGGCAGAACTCGCTCGACTGTATCGGCGATGTTCGTGGCCCGGGCGCGATGATCGCACTGGAACTGGTCAAGGGCGGCAACGCCGACGCGCCCGATCCCGACCTCACCCGCCAGCTCGTGCTCGATTGTGCCGATGACGGGCTGATCCTGTTGAGCTGCGGCATCCGCGGCAACGTCATCCGCTTCCTGTGCCCGCTGACCATCGGCGATGCGCTGCTCGACGAAGGCCTCGATATCCTGACCCGCAACCTCACCCGCCTCGCGGGCTAAAGGCCAAGGTCGCTCAGGCCCGGGTGGTCGTCGGGACGTCGCCCGAGTGGCCAGTGAAACAGCCGCTCCTCCTCACGTATCGGCATTTCGTTGATGCTGGCGATGCGCCGCTCCATCAGGCCGTCCTCGGCGAACTGCCAATTCTCGTTGCCATAGGCGCGATGCCATTGTCCGCTGTCGTCGCGATATTCGTAGGCGAAGCGGACAGCGATGCGGTTACCGGCATAGGTCCACAATTCCTTGATCAGCCGATAGTCCAACTCGCGCCGCCACTTGCCGGCAAGGAAGGCTTCGATTTCCGCGCGGCCCGTCGGGAAGTCGACCCGGTTCCGCCAAGCGCAATCCTCGGTGTAGGCCAGCGCGACCCGCGCCGGATCGCGGCTGTTCCAGCCGTCTTCGGCGGCGCGGACCTTCTGCTTTGCCGTCTCCTCGGTGAAGGGCGGCAGCGGCGGGCGGCTCACTTCGTTTCTCCATATTTGGCGCGCAGCTCGGCCAGTTCGCTCTTCAGTCGCTCGATCTCCTCGTCACGCTCGGCAAGCGCTGAGGACACGAGGTCGGCGTCGAACTTGACCGGAATATGCTGCGGGCAATTGATGTCCCAGGCGGCGATTTCGAACAGGATCGCCGCTTCGGGGCGCGCCTTGTAATCGTCGGGCATCAGCCGCGCGATCAGGTCGGCATCATGGCTGAAGCGGGCCCGCCCCCAGACCTTGATCCGCGCCTTGCGCGCATAGTCCATCAGGAACAGGAAGGCCTTGTCATTGTCGCGCAGGTTGCCGTCGGACACATATTGGCGATTGCCACTGTAGTCCGCGAAGCCCAGCGTCCGCTCGTCGATCACGCGGATGAAGCCGCGCGGGCCGCCACGGTGCTGGATATAGGGCTGGCCGTCGGCATTGACGGTGCCGAGATAGGCGGTGTTGGTCGCGGCGAGCATGGCGATCAGCCGCTCGTCGATCTCCGTGCGGAACCCGCCGCCGGCTTCCATCCGGGCATAGGCCTCGCGCGATCCGCGCTCCTGCTGCAGCGCCTTGACGGTCGGGGTGAAGGCGATGTCGCTGCTGGGCTGGGGCATGGTGGGCTCCTTCTACTCGCTCTGTATCACAGATGATGGCGGGGTGCCCGGACGCCGGGAGGGCCAGCGGCGTCCGGGCTGGGGGGCTATTTGACCTTGCGGCCCATGAAGTCGCGGATGTGACCCGCGATTTCGCCCGCCTTGGTCTCGAGCGCGAAGTGACCCGCGTCGATCAGGTGGATTTCCGCCTTGGGCAGGTCCTGCTTGAACGCCTCTGCGCCGGCGAGGGTGAAGATCGGGTCATTCTTGCCCCACACTACCAGCGTTGGAACCTGGTGCTTGCGGAACGCCTCGTGGAAGGTCGGATAAAGGTCGACGTTGGTCTGGTAATTGGCGAACAGGTCGAGCTGAATCTCGCGATTGCCGGGTCGGTCGAGGATCGCCTGGTCATTCTCGATCGCGTCCGGATTGACGAGGTCGGCAGGCACGCCTTCGCTATACTGGAAGGTCGTGATCTGGCGGGTGAGAAAAGCTGCCGCGCCTTCGCGGGTTTCGGCATTGTCCTTGGCCCACAGCGCCTTGATCGGCGCCCACAGCGGCGACAGGCCCGATTCATAGGCGTTGCCGTTCTGGACGATCATCGCGGTGACCCGCTCAGGTTGGCGCGAGACGAAGCGCAGGCCGATCGGCGCGCCATAATCCTGGATGTAGACCGCGAACTTGTCGACGCCGACGGTGCGGGTGAACTTGTCGACCGTCTGATAGAGATTGTCGAAGGTGTAGGCATAGTCGGCCGGTGTCGGCTGGCTCGAATGGCCGAAACCCGGATAGTCCGGCGCGACGACATGATATTTGTCGGCCAGCAGCGGAATGAGGTCGCGGAACATGTGGCTCGACGACGGGAAGCCGTGGAGCAGGAGGATCGTCGGCTTCTTCGGGTCGCCCGCTTCACGGTAGAAGATGTCGAGCCCATCGACTTTGACGGTGCGATAATGGATCGGCGTCGCGGGGATCGAATAATGGGCATTGGCGGCCGGCGACGTTGGCGCCGCGGCGGCAGGCGAAGCGATGACGGCAGCGCTGGCCAGCAGCGGCAGAATGAACGTGCGGATCATGGGAAGTTCCTTGCGATCGTGGGGGTAACCGGCGGCGGTGATCGCCGCCGATCGGGGAAGCTCAGGCGGCCTGGCGAGCGTCGACACGGGGGAAGTCGATCTCGGTCTTCAACGCCTCGTTGACGTAGTTGGTGAAGACGTTGAGCGCGACATGGCCGACGATTTCGAGCACTTCGCCATCCGAGTAGCCGGCGTCGCGCAGAGCGGCGATGTCGCCATCGTCGATCTGCCCGCGCTGCGTCGCGACCTTGGCGGCGAAGCGCACCGCGGCATCGGCAACCGGGTCGTTCGAAGCGCCCGAACGGTTGGCGGTGATTTCGGCGGCATCCAGCTTGGCGAGGTTGAGGCCGATGTAGGTGTGGGCCGACAGGCAATAATTGCAGCCGTTCACCTCGGCGACGGCCAGCGCGATGCGTTCGCGGGTGGCCGGGGCGAGCTTGCCTCTGCCGAGCGCACCGGAAAAGCCGAGATAGGCTTCGAGCGTCGCAGGGCTGTTGGCGATGAGGCGAAACATGTTGGGGACGGTGCCAAGCCGCTTCTGCACGCCGGCCAGCAGGGGCTGGGCAGCGGCGGGGGCCTGGTCGACGGTCGGGGTCGGGATACGGGACATGCGTTGGGTTCCTTCATTGACGGACGGTGTTGCCGTGCCGTCGATCTAGGCCCTTCCAAATCCCGTGATTAGACGGTAGTTCTGCAATCCACCCTTCCATAAAATGGAAAGACTAGTGGACCGGTTCGAAGCGATGCGAACGTTGTTGGCCGCAGTCGACGGGGGCAGCCTGTCGGCCGCGTCGCGCGCGCTTCATGTTCCGCTGGCGACGGTCAGTCGGCGCGTGTCGGACCTTGAGGCCCGGCTTGGCGCGCAGCTGCTCGTCCGCACCAGCCGCCGCCTTCAGCTGACCGAAGAGGGCGCAGCCTATATCGCCGCCGCGCGCCGCATCCTCGACGAACTGGACGAAGCCGAACGGACGGTGTCGGGAGAGTATCGCGCCCCGCGCGGAGAACTGGCGGTGACGGCGCCGATCATGTTCGGAAAGCTCCACGTCGCGCCGATCGTCCATGACTTCCTTGCCGCCTATCCCGACGTCAGCGTCCGGCTGATCCTGCTGGATGGGGTCATCGACATCGTCGAGGCGCATATCGACCTGGCGCTGCGGATCGGACACCTGCCCGACTCCGCGCTGGTCGCGCGGCGCCTGGGTGAGGTGCGCTGGATGTTTTGCGCCAATCCCGACTATCTCGACCGCCGGGGTACGCCGGCGCACCCGGCCGAGCTCGCGGACCACAGCTGCATCGCGTTCGAAGGCCTGCAGCGATACCGCGACTGGCCCTATGCCGATGGTGGCCAGACCAAGACTGTGTCGATCAAGTCGCGTTTTTCGGTCAACACGGCCGACGCTGTGGTTGGAGCGGCCGCGGCTGGCCTCGGTGTTGCGCGGATCATGTCCTACCAGGCGGCTCAGACGATCGTCAGCGGCGCAACCCGTCCGATCCTCGACGAATATTGGCCGGCAGCGATGCCGGTTCACCTGCTCTATGGCGCCCGCCAGCAGCAACCGCTGAAGCTGCGCGCATTCCTCGATTTCGTGACGCCGCGCCTGCAGGCGCGACTGGCCGAGATCGGCGCAGGCTGCGGCCTCGCTTGAGGCGTTGTCGGTATAGTTGGTGGCGGTGCTGTCAGACTAACTCGCACTATTCTCTGTTTGGACAGGGCTCGGTCTTTGAGGAGCGGGTTCAGCCCATGAGCGACTGCCACTCGGCCAAGGCCGTCGAGCGGAGTTGCTTGTAGGTCTGTCGGTCGATGAGGTGGCGTTCGGTATTGAAGTGGTTGTGCACGTTGGCATGGACGGAGGCGAACTTCTGTAATGTCTTCATCCTTCGAAACCTCAGCATCGATCGTTCCCGTCGTCGGAATGAGAGGTGGCTGTTCTCCACCCGGTTGTTGGCCCAGCGGCCGATCTCCTGTTTGCTAGTATTGCCGAGCTCGGTCATGGCCGCTCGGTAGGAACGGAGGCCGTCGGTGGTGACGACTTCGGGTCGGCCATAGCGCTTCATCGTCTTCTTCATGACCGTCAGCGCGGCTGCCTTGTCGCGGGTCTCAGTGACAAAGCTTTCGAGGATCTCGCCCTCATGATCGACCGCGCGCCACAGGTAGTGGGTCTCGCCATTGATCTTCACGACCATCTCGTCGAGGTGCCAGCGCCACTGCCGAAAGCCGCGCATTTGGCTGGCCCGCTGGCGGCGGATATCCGCAGCGAACATCGGGCCGAAGCGGTTCCACCAATAGCGCACCGTCTCATGGGCAATGTCGATACCACGTTCGTGCAGCAGGTCTTCGACGTTCCTTAAGGACAGTGGGTATTTCACATACATCATCACCGCCAAGCGGATCACCTCCGGCGAGGTCTTGAAATAGCGAAACGGTGAAGCGGGTACGCGGGGACGAGCCATGGCCCTGCTCTACTCAGCGATCCTTACCGGTTGGTGCATTTGTTCTGACAGAGCCTGCTAGCTGTGAAGTCGTAGGTTCAGTTGCGGAGGCCGAAGATCGAATTGGCACAATGACCCGCGGTCCAGAGAATGTTTTCACCGGATGGGTGAGGAAGGCGAAGACAAAATCAGGTGAAAGGGCACCTTCGGAAAAACCGAAAACTGCTGGAAAAGTTGAAAAAGCGGTTACTCCCATTAGCCCTACCGCGGCCGAGATCGCAGCGGAAAAACACCGCGCCGTTGAAGAACGCAACCGAGCGGCTCGAGCGCAGTATGAAGCCGATCTCGCCGAGCAGCGGCGTAAAGTCGATGAATTCAATCGCCTCACAGCGGAAATGAATCGCAAGAAGGCAGAACAGCAGGCTGCCGCACAACAAGCGCTTGATAGCCATGCAGCGCAAATGGCGAGGCATCAGCATGAAGTGAGCGACTACAAAGGCAAGCTCGCCCAGCAGGGTAATGAAGCGCCGGGATCGGGCGGTCTGCGCCAGGTAACGTCCGCGATCGTGGACAGCCGGGAAGCAGCGATGGCGGCCTTGATGAGGCTGCCTGTGGGTTCGTTGACTAACGTCCAATGCGGCGAGGTAAAAATGTACTCGCCGCCCAAATGGACCTGCTGGGGCTTTTATCAGTCCGACACGAAGCCCTCAGACGCCAGCGCTCAGTAACTTCGCCGCCTAAGGTATGCTTTGCATCGAAACTTGCCGTAGCTTCGGTCTAAAAGCCTGGAGGCAACAAGCGGCCTATTCCTGCCACTAGCGGTTCAAGGTTGCGCGGCGGCAGTCAATCTGGAAGCATGGTCTTATGCGTAGCCAATTTGTTTTTGCATTCGCACTCACGACCGCGGCCGTCGCATCAGCCGAAACGCTAGTTCCATCCAACATGCAGGGGACTTGGGGAAAGCACGGTCGCTGTGACGTACTCGCTGACCGGCTAACGATTACTGGTGAGAAAGCCGGTTGGGGAAAGGGGCCGTTTCAACGCGTCACATATGATACGCAGTCCGGCGCTGTGTATTGGGCTGAAGAAGGTGTAGTGGACAACTTCGTCATTGGAAGGACTCCCAATTCGCTGGTGCATAATACGCAGGGCTTCCACATGCCCGGCGAGGAAGGCTACACGCGATGCGGAGCGAGCTGGAGGCGAGTGCACTGGCCGCCTCGCTAATGGCGGCTTTCCACCCATTGCGGTCATTCGGAGGGCCCGATCGACCCGCCTCGGATGGCGGCGAACGTCTGCTATGGTGGAAAGCTGCCGTTGGTGGGCCATGCAATCGATGGTGATGGAACTCGCTACGCAAGTTTAATGTCCGGACGAGGGGTCAACCCCCATCGGCGCCTGTGCATCCCGCTCCAGTGCTGCGTCGAGCTGGGCGGGATCAAACACGAGCATTCGCGTCGATCCGGGGCTGTTTACGTAGATATAGGCTGCCGTGCGGCGATAGCCGGTGTGGCTCACCGCAAGTATCTCTTCTTCGTCGATCTCTACGTCGTAGGTGCCAGCAGGCAGTTCGCCGACATCACTGTTCAAGCTGAACGGACTGCGGAAGGTGATCGTCGACTTAGTTGTCCGCATGCGATTTGTGTCCTGCGACAATCGGCATCGAATTCCGGCTTCCGACCGGCCCGGTTGATCGCTTCGCGGCAGCAATTGCGTCTTTCAAGTTTGAATAGCGATAACCACCCCAGTCGAATACTGTCAGCTGCACCGGCACGATGCCGTAACGCTGCAACTCGTCCGGCGGAGGCGATGGAAGCGGGGCGAACGGTCCGCCTTCATTTTCCCAAACGTCGACTTGCACGTTCAGAAGTGATTGAGCTGATTTTGCGCTTGTCACTTTATCGGCCTGACGCGACGCCATCTCCTCCTTAGAAGTGAAGAACATGCGAAAGTGGCGCAGCGGGGACATGATTTCCTCAAGTAAAGGCGACAAGCAGACCCGCTGCCACGATCATCATGGTCAGCGTTGCGGGCCACATAATCTGGGCCCAGGTTGCTCGAAAGGTGTGGGGGATCATTCTTAAGATCCTTGATTACGGCGAACGGACGGAGGTTTCCCTCCG